>JBLWTS010000040.1:0-27414 GCA_048270045.1 Aequorivita sp. | reverse complement strand
ATCTCTATCGGGATAATTTACGTCTCGTACAAGTTCGCGAAAAGTAAGATCGGCAAAAAGGTGTTCACTCAAATAATAGCTTTTCCCTAAACCAAGACTTTGACGTTCTTCAATATAAGCAATCGGAAACGGAGTGCCTATCCCCCTCTCTATTAGTTGGTTGGCATATTCAAAAGAGCGCTGGGCCTTAGATTTACGAATAAAACCATAAATGATTTTATTAATAAGAATTGGTTCTTTAAAACTTTTGATATTTGTTGAAATATCCCCAACTTGAAAAATCTTAATCGTATTTCTACCCCTTTTTATAGTTTCTCCTTTGTTATTAAAATCCTTTAACAAATTCAGGAATTGCTCTTTTCGAGCTATATATTTCTGTGCAAAAACAACTTTCATCATTGGAAAAACGTAATAGGTTTTAGAAGTATGCTAAAAATAAAACCACAAATTATAGATATTTATCAATTCCGTTTTCACACCATTTGCTTTTTTCAAGAACCGCCTGTTGTTGTAGACTATCATTAATTTCGAAACGGCTTTTATCCTTTACTTTGTGCCAAATATGATATATAATACCACTATATCTAAGTCGTCGACCGGAAACTTCATTATTCATCATTCTGATTATCAACTCAGAATCTTCTCTGCCCCAACCTTCAAAGTTTTCGTTATAACCGTTTACCGCAATAAAATCGGATCGCCAAAAAGATAAGTTACATCCTCGTAATTTCGAAGAGATCTGATCATTTTTTTTGTAAAAACTAGAAAATAATGGAATGCGAAGATTTCTGGTTCGTTTGCTGATTCCTTTCTCAAAAAAACCTAATTGAATTTTCTTTTTTGAAAATAGAATCGGAAGTAATTCTTCTTTTATATTTACCCGACTGCCAAAAAGATATGTGTTTTTTTTCCGCATTTTTAAGTGATCTTTGATAAAGTCCTTATGCATAATGCAATCCCCATCCGTTTGGATAATATAATCGGATGTACTGCCTGCTATGGCTTTATTCAAAATACTAGATCGTCGAAAGCCATTATCCTCATGCCAAAAATGACGAATAGGAATATCACTCGTCTTCTGAAATTCTTCAATTAGTTGCTTGGTATCTTCTGTAGAGCCGTCATCAGCAATTAATAACTCTTTAGGTTTAATAGACTGGTTTTCGAAACTCAGCAGCACGAGTTCCAAGGCTTCTGGCCAATTGTATGTTGAAATTAGTAACGAAGGTTTCATAACTTATTTCTATTAATTCAAAATATTTTTATAGACTTCCAGCATATTTTCTGCTGTTTTATTGGCAGTGAATTTTTTCTCTAGCAAATCAAATGACTTATTTTGAAACTGAATTTGTAATTCTTTATTCTCCAAAAGTAGTTTTATCTTTTTTGCCAAGGTTTCAAAATCTCGTACATCCGCTAAATATCCATTTATTCCATCTTCAATAACTTCAGGAATTCCACCCGCTTTCGTGCTCACAACAGGAACTTTCTTATAGAATGCTTCATAAACGGTAAGCGGAAGTCCTTCTCTTTCCGAGCTCATTATGTAAGCATCAAACTGCGGTAGAAAATCGGTTGCATTTCTTTGAAAGTCGGTAAAAGTAATATGATTATCCAATTCCATTTCGGTCGAAAGCACCTTCAAATTTTCAGTTAAGCCACTAAACTTGCCTATCTGAATTAAATGTACATTCTTCATTCCCAACGTGTGGACCAAATAATTCATCATTTTTAAAAGGGTAGATAAATCCTTGGCAGCAGCGTGGTTTGCTATATTTCCGATTAATATCTTTTCGGAAGGAATATTAAAAAGGGTTGTTAGCTTTTCATTTCGAATAGGATTTAATCGATTGACATTAATCCCATCATATACCACTAATAGTTTTTTATGATTTTTGACTTTAATAACTTCCCTTTCCATAAAAACTTTCACGGCATCAGAAACGCAAATAATTCGATCTATATTCTTATAATTATATTTAAAAATACTGAGAAAGCTCATGCTATTTCCAATCCCTTTCTTTGAAAAAACGGTGGGTGTTCCTAGTTTATATAACATATCGGAAATAGTAAACAAGGTTACCGAATCGCTAGTATGAAGATGAAGCACATCTGGCTTTTCATTTTTTATAAGTTCCTTCAAATAACGAAAATTCGCTCTTTTAGTCAGCTTACCATCCTTCGCCTCTATAAACGAAATGTTTTTTTGTTTACAATATTGATGAAGTGGAGCATCCACTCTACCCATAACTATATTTGCAACCTGTAGTTTTTCCAGTTCTGGGATGAGATCTGTCAATTGTTGCTCGTTTCCACCCCAACTGCCAGCTCCATTAATATGAATTACTTTCATAAGTCTAAGCTCGTCTTAATTTTTCACAAATATATAGTAATTTTACTGGCCTAATTTATCTATGTCTATTGATTATGGCTTCCTGGTTTCTCAACTTCTTTATTAAATCATAGAAAATCAAAATGCATATAGGTAGTTTTGAATCAAAATTTTTATCCAATCTTAAACTTGAAAAAGTAAACACAATTTGTAATGAAAAATGAAATCGAAAATGCGCTAACTGCTTTAAAAAGAGGACAGCTTATCCTCTACCCCACCGACACCGTTTGGGGAATTGGCTGCGATGCCACCAATGCGGAAGCGGTGGATAAAATTTTTAAACTCAAAAATCGAAGTGACAAGAAATCCTTGATATGTTTGGTCAGCGACTTCAAAATGCTCAACGAATATATTGAAGATGTGCCAGAAGTAGCTTATGACATTTTGAAGTATGCTGATAAACCAACTTCCATCATTTACGATGATCCCATTCGTGTGGCGGAAAATTTAATTGCGGAGGACAATTCGCTTGCAGTAAGAGTTACAAAGGACGATTTCTGTAAGAAATTAATCCAGAAACTTAGAAAACCCTTGGTTTCTACCTCGGCAAACGTCAGTGGTTCCAGCACCCCACAAAGTTATTCCGAAATAGACCCTTTAATTTTGAACGGCGTGGACTATATCGTAAATTTGCACCGCGATAAAAAATCAGGAAAACCATCGGCTATTATTAAGTTGAAGAATGATGGAAGCGTTAAAGTAATTCGTAAGTAAAAGTAGAATCAAGACTAAAGAGGATCAAGAAGCATGACAACGCATCCTGCAAGGTTTTCAAAACCTTGAAGGTCTAAATATCTAATAATAAAAATAATTCGCAAAGAAGATTCTTTTTATAAAACTTAGCACCTTGATATTCTTGGCGATAGAGACTAAATGACAAAACAAACCTACATATCAGCTTTAGAAAATTCAATCTTCAGAACCATTTCGAAAGCTTCCCAAAACCTAAATCTTGAAAGTTATATTATAGGCGGTTATGTTCGCGATTTCATCCTCAAACGTGGTGACGCAAAGGACATTGACATAGTGGCAATAGGCAGTGGAATAGACCTTGCTCAAGAAGTTTCAAAACTATTGCCAGGAAAACCGAGGGTTTCAATTTTTAAAACTTATGGCACAGCAATGCTGAAAAGTGGCGGCATTGAGCTTGAATTTGTTGGAGCCAGAAGAGAATCTTATTCTGAAGAAAGTAGAAACCCCGCTGTAGAAAATGGAACTTTAGAAGACGATCAAAACCGTCGGGATTTCACAATCAATGCATTGGCCTTGAGTTTGTCTGACAAAAACTTCGGAGAGCTTTTAGACCCTTTTAATGGGATTGAAGATCTGAAAAGAAAAATAATCCGAACGCCTCTCGACCCAGAAATTACTTATAGCGATGATCCATTGCGTATGCTTCGCGCCATTCGTTTCGCTTCTCAGCTAGATTTTACAATTGAAAAGAATTCGCTTGAAGCAATCACAGCAAATGCAAAAAGAATAAAAATCATTTCACAAGAACGGATTGTGGATGAAATAAACAAAATCCTCCTTTCTGATATTCCATCAAAAGGTTTTTCTCTTTTGCACAAAACAGGTTTGTTACCCTTCATTTTACCTGAATTGGTCGCCCTTCAAGGAATCGATGAAAAGGAAGGACAAACACATAAAGATAATTTCTGGCACACGTTGGAAGTCGTAGATAACATTTCAAAAACCACTGTTGATTTATGGTTGCGGTGGGCAGCATTGTTACACGATATCGGAAAAGCCCCCACTAAAAAATTTGATGAAAAGCTGGGCTGGACCTTTCACGCTCATGAGTTTGTGGGCGCCAAAATGGTATATAAACTATTCAAACGCTTAAAAATGCCTTTAAATGACAAAATGAAGTTTGTTCAGAAAATGGTATTGATGAGCTCCCGTCCCATCGCGTTAGCCTCCGAAGTGACAGATAGCGCCGTACGGAGATTAATTTTTGATGCTGGCGATTATGTAGAAGATTTGATGACCCTTTGCGATGCCGATATAACCACAAAAAATCCAAAAAAGTTCAAGAAATATCGCAATAACTTTCAATTGGTCCGCAACAAAATTGTGGAAGTAGAAGAACGGGACCACATTCGTAACTTTCAACCTCCAGTGACGGGAGAGGAAATTATGGAAACGTTTAATCTGAAACCTTCTCGCGAAATTGGTGTCATCAAAGACGCGATAAAAGAAGCCATTTTGGAAGGAGAAATTCCTAATGAATATGAGGCGGCACGGGAATTTATGTTGAAAAAAGGGAAAGCTATTGGGTTAATCCCCCTAGCCCCCAAAGGGGGAAATGGAAAAGGATGAAAAATGTAGACAGTGGTTCTGCTCCACCCAACAATCGTCAGATTGGAGTGCTAAGAAAGAAATAAAAATAGGCTTAGAATCAATACAAAACATTAATATTTAAATAATTACCTCATAACTCTGAACTCATAACTCATAACTATAATAAGTGGCAAAAAAAGACAATAAAAAAGTAATCTACTGGCTCCTGACCGGATGCTTTTTGATTTTCGTAATGGTTGTGGTAGGTGGTATTACACGACTAACCCATTCTGGACTTTCTATTTCAAGTTACAAATTAATTTCTGGAACCATTCCCCCTTTAAATGAGACGCAATGGATTGCAGAATTTGAACATTATAAGCAATTTCCTGAATATCAAAAGAAGCACTACCATTTTGAATTGGAAGATTTCAAGTTCATCTATTTCTGGGAATGGATCCACCGCGTTCTAGGAAGATTGTTGGGAGTGGTATTTATCATTCCATTTCTTTACTTCCTATTTAAAAAACAACTCTCGAAACCCACCATAAAAAAATGTTTGATACTAGTCGGTCTCGGAGGTTTTCAAGGCTTTTTAGGTTGGTATATGGTAAAAAGCGGTTTAATTGACAGACCGAACGTTAGTCATTATCGTCTAGCCATGCACCTTACCACAGCTTTCATCACTTTTGCTTATACGCTATGGGTTGCTTTGGATTTATGGTACCCCGTTAATAAAAAAATAAATAAGCATATTCGAAATATCATTCGGGTTGGAATGGCAATTCTGCTTGTTCAAATAATCTGGGGTGCCTTTGTCGCGGGGCTTCACGCGGGGCTAATTCACAATCACTGGCCTTTTATGAACGAAGGTCTGTTAATGCACGAAACTGTTTATTCAGAACAAGTTCCACTTTGGAGAAACTTTGTGGAAGGTAAAAGCGGAGTGCAATTTGTTCACCGATATCTGGCTTATATTGTCGTGGGAATGATTTTCTTTATCTGGTACAAAACCAAAAATCTAAACCTCACAATACCCCAGAAATACGGTATAAACTTACTTCTGGTATTAGTTTTGACCCAGTTTACCCTCGGCGTTTTTACCTTGATAATGCACGTGCCAGTTGTTTTAGGCGTTTTGCATCAAGTGGTCGCTTTCTTTTTATTGGCTTCAATGACATTCGTTTTGCACCGGTTTTCCAAATAAGAGATTTTAGAAAAGGAGGCAAATCTCCTAACAGGTTTAAATACCGTTCACATTTTAATTAACTTTACATTTTAAAAAAAGAATCAAAATGATTTACCGTTTCAGAATTATCCTCGACACCGACGAAGACGTTTTCCGCGACATCGAAATTGAAGCTACCGCGAATTTAGAAGATCTTCACAACGCTATCACTCAGGCATTTGGGTTTGACGGACAGGAAATGGCGTCCTTTTATAAAAGCAACGAACTCTGGGAAGAAGGTGAGGAAATCTGCCTTTTTGATTTAGGAGAAGAACCAGGAGAAATTCGGGTTATGAGCCAAACCATCATCGAGGAGGTAGCCTCTGAAGACGAAACCAAATTGATTTATGTATATGATTTTCTAAACATGTGGACTTTCTTGGTCGAACTCGCTGATATTGGAGAAATTGAGGATGGAAAATTATATCCAAATTTAATGTTTGCCCATGGACAAATTCCCGAGGAAGCTCCAGAAAAGGAGTTCACTTCTGAAGGATTTGATCTCGAAGACGATTTTGATAGCGATTACGAGGAAGAATTTGACCTAGACCCAGAAGATTATGACAATTTGGGCTTTGACGAAAACTGGAACTAGTTTCGGTTTTTAGTGGTCTGTGTTCAGTACGCAGTGATCAGTACGCAGTATTCTGTCGTTTAGCAATAATTAGCTGATTCATAATCCATTGTAATAGCCCCACACCCTCTGCCTTCTCCTCCCTCATAACTCTAAACTCATAACAAAAAATTCATAACAAAAAAATGATAAACCTTTTCAACACCCATATAGCATCACTTTCCATTCATCGCGTTGGTAATAAAAGTCGAAATGAGCCTGTTTTTCTTTCTGCAGAACCTTATAAGCTAGACGATGAACTAACTCCTTTAATGAAAGAGTTCTTTTTGAAACCGTTTCGGGAAAAAGAGGAAAATTACTTTCATTTTTCTAATGAAGCTGACTTAGAGTTTCATGAATTGTTCAATATCTCTGCAGCAATTTTTGATAACCCTGGTAAAATTCACGAACAGTCAAGAAAAATTGCGGATTATCTATATAACCAATCGGAGCATCCACATATAAAAAATGGCGAGGTTTATATCGCTTATCTCGAGAACGTACAGCTAGACAACGAGAAAATGGATGCCATTGGAATTTTTAAAAGTGAGTTGAAGCAGGATTTTCTTCAATTTTCTGAAAAAGAAAGTCAACTAGATGCCTTTTTACAACAAGGTGTGAACCTTAACAAATTGGACAAAGGATGCCTCATTTTCAATTCGAATAAAGAGGAAGGTTACAAAATCCTCTCGGTGGACAGCAATCGTTATGACACCCGATATTGGTTGGAAAGCTTCCTAGGCGTTGAAGCGCTTGCAGATGATAATTTCTACACCAAAAAATATCTAAAATTCTGTCAGGATTTTGCGAAAGATGTTGTTCTACCTGCTGAAGACAAGAAACAAGAAGTGATGTTTATGAATAGAGCGGTAAACCATTTCGCGAAAAACGACAATTTTGAAGAAACTGCGTTTATGAATGAAGTTATCGACAATCCAGATTTGATACCTGAATTTCGTCATTACAAATCCGAAAAAGCTCCCAAGTATAGTATTGAGGATTTAACCACATTTCCAATTGCCAACACCGCGGTTACTGCCGCCCGAAAAAAGATAAAAAACGTAATCAACCTCGATACCAATATTCAAATTAAATTGGACTTTATCAATCCAGAAAGTGCAGATAAATTTATTGAAAAAGGTTGGGACGAGGAAAAACAGATGTATTATTATTTAGTGTATTTTAATAAAGAGCAGAAAAGTTAAGCTTTAGATTGACGACGTATAAATACTGATTATCAATAATTTTCATAATTTATTTAGACGAGGCTAAAAAAAATTGAAAATAGATATAGAGCCATAAATCGATCTTTTATGGCTCTATCATTTTTTAGATATATTACTATTCCATTCTTCGTATATTGCATGGATATAAACATTCTCAAAACTCATCATGTTGCAAAAGTTTCTAGTTTTATTCATTCTAATTTCAGCCAATATTTCCGCTCAAATTGTTGGAAAAGTAACTGACTTAAAAGGCGAACCACTCCCCTATGTGAATATTTACCTTCAAGATAGTTATACAGGAACCACTTCAAATGACACCGGGAATTATTCCTTGAATATTACTCAGAAAGGAGAATATAAAATCACATTCCAGTTTTTAGGGTATAAATCCCTTACTAAGACCATTACTCCCACTTCCTTCCCTTTTATTTTGAATGCAACCTTACAGGAAGAAACAACCAGTTTGGATGAAGTGGTTATAAACACTGAAGAAGACCCTGCCTATCGAATAATTCGAGCAACGATTGCGCAGCGGAAGGAGAATTTGGAAAAATTGAGCGAATATACGGCGGACTTCTATTCACGAGGACTTTGGAGAGTAAAGGACATTCCAGAGAAGATTTTAGGCCAAGAAGTGGGCGATTTTGATGGCGCGCTTGATTCTACACGGGCGGGCATAATCTATCTTTCGGAAACTATTTCGGAAATAGCGTATCAAAAACCTGATAAATTCACTGAGAAAATTATTGCTAGCAAAGTGAGCGGCAACGACAACGGATTTAGTTTTAACAGTGCTCAAAACGCCAATCTCTCGTTTTATGAAAACACGATTGAAATGAACGCTGCGCTCGTTTCTCCTATTGCCAACAATGCATTTAGCTATTACAATTACAAACTGGATGGCGTTTTTTATGAAGGCTCAAAACTTATCAATAAAATAAAAGTCATGCCTCGTCGCCCTAAAGACAGGGTTTGGCACGGGTATATTTATATTGTGGAAGACGATTGGCAACTCTACGGCATTGAACTTTCCACTACTGGCGCAGCAATACAAATTCCATTTGTCAGTGATTTGACGGTAAAACAGAACTATAAATATGATTCCACGAATGATTTTTGGGTAAAACTATCCCAAACCATCGACTTCGGATTTGGCCTTTTTGGAATGAAAGGAGATGGCAGATTCATTGCCGTTTACTCCAATTATGATTTTAAACCAGAGTTCACTAAAAAATCATTTACCAATGAAGTCCTTTCCTTTAAGCCAGAGGCCAATAAAAAGGATAGTCTTTTCTGGAGGGGTTCACGCCCCGTACCGTTAACCAATGAGGAGTTGAAAGATTATGTTAGAAGGGATAGTATTCAGGTTTTGCGGCGATCCAAACCTTACTTGGATTCCGTGGATTCAAAAGCTAATAAATTCAGCATTATGGCTCCACTAACTGGCTATACTTATAAAAATTCTTTTGAGAAATGGTCGGTTGGCTATGAAGGTCCTTTGAAAGCTATAAATTTCAACACGGTCCAAGGTTGGAACAGTCAGGCAAGTCTTAACTTTCGGAAATGGTATGATGACAATCAAGTAAATGTGATTTATGGATCTTTGGATGCAAATTATGGCTTGGCGGAAGATCGACTTAGATTAAGTGGTAGTGTGGTGCGAAACTTCAACTGGAAAGACAAATTGCGTTTTTCTCTTTCTGGCGGAAGTAAGGTTGCCCAATTCAATGGTAGCGAGCCTATTTCGCCTTTTATCAACACTATTTCAACGCTTTTCTTTGAAAGAAACTACATGAAGCTCTATGAACTCAATTTCGGTAGAATTGGGTATAGCCAAGAGGTTTTTAACGGACTTCACGTTTACAGTACAATAGGTTATGAAAACCGAAAGCCGCTTTTCAACACGACTGATTATGTCACCATTCCCAACGATGACGTCAGCTATATAAGCAATAATCCTTTGGCTCCTGGAAATTTTGTGACGGCTGCAATCACGGAGCACAATATTATTAAGAGCCATATCAGAGCGCGAATTAACTTCGCCCAAAAGTATTATTCCAATCCGGATATGAAATTCAATATTGGCGACAAGAAATATCCAGAATTCAATATTTCTGTGGAAAATGGGGCAGCAATTACGGAAAGTATTTACGATTACACACAATTTGAGGCAAGTTTGAATCAATCAATTTCTTGGGAAAATAAAGGGGAA
Source organism: Aequorivita sp. (assembly GCA_048270045.1). Classification (GTDB taxonomy): domain Bacteria; phylum Bacteroidota; class Bacteroidia; order Flavobacteriales; family Flavobacteriaceae; genus Aequorivita. The sequence goes on along the minus strand of JBLWTS010000040.1, from coordinate 17,460 downwards.
TCAAACTACAATGTGAAAGGCGGCACCTTTGCTAATGGCGATGGAATTTCTTTTGTGGATTACAAACACTTCAATGGAAACCAAACCCGCGTGGGCACTTCTCCAAACTACACCAACGTTTTTAACCTGATGCCTTACTATGAATTCAGTACCAATAAAAGTTATTTTGAAGGTCATTTAGAACACGATTTCAGAGGTTGGGTGTTAGGAAAAATTCCAGGAATCAACCAACTAAACTTCAATCTGATTGTCGGTGCACATTTTTTAAGCACAGAAGAAAAAAAGCCCTATTCTGAATTTTCAGTAGGAATGGATAATCTAGGATTTGGTAATTTCAGGTTCCTCAGAATTGACTATGTTCGTTCCTATTACAACGGCGATAGCCAAGGCGCCTTTGTGTTCGGATTGAAATTTTTGGAGCTTCTAGGGCTTTAAAACAGACTTGATTGACAAGACCAATTGATTTTGGATAATACGATTTACCGTGAAAAATTTTATCTTGTGAATATCTTAGTACATATTCCTGACAAATAAATTTGTTCGCTTATTATCAATCCCTAGGAATCAATTCATTAGAAAGGTTCTATTTCCCAGCCGTCTTTTTACGCTTTCTGAAGAAGTCAAAAGCGAACCATGCGATAACCAAACCAACAAAGTACATCAAGTATGAAACAGGTTTTCCACTGCCTCCAACGGTAGTGAAAACGCGATCCCAACGCACTCTTTTGTTGATTCCATCCCAACTCATCCATATAAATACAGGTTTCCCCACGACGTGATTAAAGGGTACAAGACCCCAAGTTCTGGCATCTTCGCTATTGTTACGGTTATCCCCCATCATCCAATAGTAATCCATTTTAAAGGTGTATTCAGTGATTGGATTTCCGTTCAGTAAAACTTCTGTTCCACTTTGGGTTATCTTATTCTCAATTCCCAACTCACTACCTTCATAAACCTCGATAACCCTTTTATACAAAGGAAGCGTTTCGGCGGTAATAGCTACAGTAGCACCTTTCTTCGGAATATATAACGGTCCGAAAAAATCATTATTCCAAGGATACCTTTCATTATTCGGAAAAACACTTTGGTCCCATAAGCCTTTCTTCCCCTTAAGTGGAATCACTTCCTGAACACTTGGGTTATTTTTAATTTTATCAAGAGATTCTTGTGAAATAGCTCGAAAATAATAAATACTGTTCTCTGGATCGTAATCATATCCATCCGTGATATCATAGCGATCCACAAGCAATTGAGGATTAATCTGCCCCGTCGTTTTTAGCGCATAACGAAACTGAAGTCTTGCACGATCGGGTAATTCATTTTGCTTTCCATTGATGAAAACATAGCCGTCACGCACTTCCAAAGAATCTCCTGGAAGACCGACACATCGTTTTACGTAATTCGATTTTTTATCAATTGGTTTGTAATAATACTTCCCATCTCCATATTGTTGAAAAGCATTTACCGTATCCACAGGCCAGTTAAAAACCACAATTTCATTTCTTTTTATATCCTGAAACCCAGGAAATCTAAAATAAGGGATTTGAGGCTCTGGGAGATACGATTTTTTATGAATTATAGGAATTGTGTCGTGCACCATCGGAAAGGAAATGGGCGTCATTGGAGTCCGTGCACCATAATGGAATTTACTTACAAATAGAAAATCTCCCACCAACAAGGTTTTTTCCAAAGAGGAAGTAGGAATTGTAAAAGGTTGCATAAAATAAGTATGCACAATGGTTGCTGCCACAACGGCGAAAAGAATAGAACTCACCCATTCGCCAGTAGAGGTACGGGGTTTTAAGCTTCTATTTTCAATGTAAACTACCTTTTGAGTATAATTGATATAATATATGTAAAGCCCGAAAGTAATAAGAACCAAAACCGTATCAGTTGTTGAATTACGCCCAAAACTGCGAAGTGTTTCTACCCAAACCACTGGAAACATGATCAAATTCACGATGGGAACAAACAGTAAAATGGTCCACCACCAAGGTCGATTGATTATTTTCATCAAAACCACTGCATTATACACAGGAATTGCTGCTTCCCAAGCCTTTCTTCCAGCAATTTGATATAACTTCCACGTTCCAGCAAAATGGATTAACTGAACTATTAAAAACAATATAAACCAACCTGTCCAACTCATAATTTATTCTTTATTAATTTGGCCCTTCGACTGTGCTCAGGGTGACATATTTTAAGATTTGATATAATATCATTAATCTTCAATCGTATATCGTTAATCGTTAAGCTTTAAAACGTCTTTCATCGTAAAAACACCTTTTTTATCCTCCAGCCATTCCGCTGCTAAAATTGCGCCCAGAGCAAAGCCATCGCGGGAATGAGCTTCGTGCTTAAGCGAAATAGAATCTATGGGAGAATCATAAGAAACAATGTGCGTTCCTTTTACATCTTTCTCCCGTTTGGCGGTAATTTTCAGCTCCTCATCTTTTTTCCCGTCGAGTTTCCAATGAGTTTTATCGCTGTGTTTCAAAATTCCCTCTGCCATTGTTATTGCTGTTCCACTTGGAGCGTCTTTCTTTTCAGTATGATGTATTTCCTCAATGAAAACAGTGTATTCCTTCCAAGGAGCAAGCAATTTCGCTGCATATTCATTGATATTAAAAAAGAGATTGACCCCAATGCTGAAATTGGACGCATAAATGAAACTTCCGTTACGCTTTTCGCATAAATTTACCATTTCATCATATTTGTCTAGCCAACCTGTGGTGCCCGAAACTACGGGGATTCCTGCTTCCAAGGCTTTGGATATGTTTACAATCGCAGCTTCTGGAGATGAAAATTCGATGACGACTTCAGCATCCTCAAATTTTCCATTAGAGGAATCCTTTGCACTTTTGAAAACGATGGAATGACCTTTTTCCATAGCTAGGTTTTCTATGGTCTTTCCCATTTTTCCGTATCCGAGGAGTGCTATTTTCATTGCATTGCCCGCAAAGGCGGGTATCTTTTGATTATTCTAAATCTTGCTTTATTTTCTTTGCTCTTTATTAATTCAAACCTACAAGGAGTCCTCCTTCGTCGGAAAAACCCTGCAGGTTATTTAAACCGATAACTCAAAGACATTCCATATTGTACTTGAGCATTAAATGGATTCACTTCCAAATTAGGCTGAAGCGAAAGATCCTCGCTAACCTCATATTGCCTTAAATGCGCATCAACATTAGCGTCTACAACATTCAATAGATAAAATGCAACGGAAACGATTATACTAATGCTTTTGTTCTTTTGAGCTGATTTTTGAGCGTTTATCAGTTGTTCCTTTGAAATTGCAGGGATATTTCCATCACCATAAAATTCATCATCTGTATATCCAGCTAACCTGCGCTTATAGGCATCTCGGAATCGATTGTAATCGTCATTCTGTTGTTTATAAAAATAAACCCCTGCCGCCATTCCTGCATAAATAATCGGTATTTTCCAGTATCTCTTATTATAGGCCTGACCCAATCCAGGGAGAACAGCTGAATAAAAAGCCGCTCGTGAAGGTGCCAAGGGATCATACTCCACTTCCGAGAAAGTGGAATCTGCCACCACAATCTGTCTTTTTTCCTTTTTAACTTTAAGGGAATCGGAGACCTGTGCTATCATTGGAGTAGCAAGAACTAAAAAAAAAATATATAGAAATTTATTTCTCACTTTGGATGAGCTTCAAAATACGGTCGAAGTCTGCTTGATTCTTAAAAGGCACAACCAACTGGCCTTTACCTGATTTAGAAACCTTAATCTCAACTGGAGTTTCAAATAGATCGGTCAGTTCTTTTTTTGCTTTTCTTGCAAAAATTGGGATACTTGGTTTTTGAGAAGGTACCTTTTGCGCTGGATTTTTGTATCCACGCACCAACGCCTCCGTGTCACGAACGGATAGGTTTTGACTGAGTATCTTTTCATAGATATCAAGCTGATCGCTCAAATCTTCAATATTGATTAAGGCGCGTCCATGACCCATGCTAATAAAACCATCGCGCATCCCTGTTTGGATAATAGGGTCTAGTTTCAATAAGCGAAGATAATTGGCTATCGTAGAGCGGTTCTTCCCCACTCTATCACTGAGCTCCTCTTGAGTAACCTGAATTTCTTCAATCAATCTTTGGTAGGAAATTGCAATTTCAATAGGATCTAAATCCTGTCTTTGAATATTTTCTACCAAGGCCATTTCCAAGGATTCCTGATCGTTGGCAATTCGAATATACGCTGGAATGGTTGTAAGCCCAACTAATTTTGAAGCACGAAAACGCCGTTCCCCACTGACAAGCTGGTACTTATTAAAATCTAGCTTACGAACGGTGATAGGTTGAATTACTCCAAGCTCTTTAATAGAAGAAGCAAGTTCTCGAAGCGATTCCTCATTAAAGCTACTGCGCGGCTGAAAGGGATTTACTTCTATGCTTCCCAAATCCAACTCTACAATGCTGCCCACTACTTTGTCGGCATTTTTATCGTCAACAGATTTTATATCGTTAGTTGGGTCCTTTAACAATGCTGAAAGACCACGGCCAAGGGCTTGTTTTTTAGTCGCTTTCGCCATTTATTTAATTTCGTTTTTCTTAATTAGTTCGTGCGCCAAACTTAAATAATTATCGGCTCCTTTACTAGCTGCGTCGTAACTGATTATGCTTTCACCGTAACTGGGAGCTTCACTTAAACGGACATTTCGCTGGATGATTGTATCAAAAACCATTTCGCCAAAGTGCTTTTTAACCTCGTCTACCACTTGGTTTGAAAGGCGAAGGCGCGAATCGTACATAGTCAGCAATAATCCTTCGATATCAAGATTTTCATTGTGTATTTTCTGGACGCTTTTAATGGTGTTCAATAATTTCCCCAACCCCTCTAAAGCGAAGTATTCGCATTGGATTGGAATAATTACCGCATCGGCCGCTGTAAGAGCGTTCAATGTTAGCAGTCCCAAAGAGGGCGCGCAGTCTATAATAATAAAATCGTATTCTTCTTTTAGACTTTCTATAGCCGTTTTCATCATATACTCCCTATTTTCCACGTCTACCAATTCAATTTCGATGGCAACAAGGTCTATATGAGATGGGATTATATCTAAATTTGGGGAATTGGTCGAAATAATGGCATCTTTTGCACTTGCGCTGTGTTCAAGCAACTGGTAGGTTCCCAGCTCCACAGCTTCAACATCAATTCCTAATCCGGAAGTGGCATTCGCCTGTGGGTCCGCATCAATAAGCAACACTTTTTTTTCCAGAACGCCTAAGGATGCAGCTAAATTTACCGAGGTTGTAGTCTTGCCTACGCCTCCTTTTTGGTTTGCAATTGCAATAATTTTACCCATTAATTTACTTGAAATTTTAGTGGTTAAAAGTACAATTAATTATGGGGATAGAAAATCATTTTTGTTAACAGGAAGCTACCCTTTCGGGAAAATTCCAATTTTTAAAATTCCAAATTCCAAATAAACCTCAATGATCAAAAGCAAAATTCAAAGAAACAGTCGTGCTTCAGATTATTTGAAATTTGTTTTTTAGATTTTATTTGGAATTTGGTTCTTGGAATTTGGAATTTTGATTTTGTTATTTGGATTTCTGAGACCTTATCATCGCCTCAAGCATATCCCACATTTGTTGCGGTACTTCCTCTAATTGATTCATCTGCCCTGCGCCTTTTAACCATTCGCCGCCGTCAATCACTACTACTTCCCCATTTATATATGCCGAAAAGTCTGAAACTAGATAGGCTGCTAAATTTGAAAGTTCTTGGTGCTGGCCTACTCGTTTTACAGGAACCTTTTTCGCTGGATCAAATTTTTCCTTTAAATCGCCAGGAAGCAATCTGTCCCACGCACCTTTTGTCGGGAACGGCCCTGGAGCAATAGCGTTAAAACGTATGCCGTATTTAGCCCATTCCACCGCCAAAGAACGCGTCATTGCCAAAACCCCCGCTTTTGCGGTGGCGCTAGGTACGACGTATGCCGAACCAGTGAAAGCGTAGGTTGTAACAATATTTAAAACCGTTTTATTGGTTTCTTTCTTCTCAATCCAATGTTTTCCGAATGCCAGGGTGCAGTTTTTTGTTCCCTTTAAAACAATATCGATGATGGTGTCAAATGCGTTTACAGAAAGTCTTTCTGTAGGAGAAATAAAATTACCCGCAGCGTTATTCAACAGCACGTCTACAGAACCAAATTCCTTTACAGAAGCTTTAACCATTGCTTCCACTTCATCATAATTCCGCACATCACATTGCACCGGCAACACCTTTCCTCCTGTTTGTGCTTCCAATTCTTCCTTTACCGTCTGTAGTTTTTCAATATTTCGGGAAGTGATTACCACATTGGCTCCCAACTCAAGAAAATAGGTTGTCATTGCTTTACCAAGACCGCTTCCGCCGCCAGTTACTACTATTGTTTTGCCTTTTAACGCGTCGTCGCGAAGCATTTTTGCTGTATAGTCCATAATTTATTTTAAGAAACAAAAATACGAATATTAAACAATGAATCCTGTTTAATGATTAATGAATAATTATGGTGTAGCTACGGAAAACCGCGATGTGGAATAAGGGATTTTGTGCTATATTTGAAAGAATACAGCAATATGAATAATATGGATGAACGCTTTATGGGGTTTATTGGAATGTTAGGCATAACTTAAAACCAAACAAGTTAATGATAGGAATTTTATTCGCAATTGCCATTTCGTGGGCGCTTTTATATTTATTTGAAAAGGAAAATATTTTTGCCTTAGGATTGTTTCCAATTGAGAAAAGACTTAAACAGTTTTTTATTGGATTTTTAATTACTGGAATACTATGCGTTCTTATTCAATATTTAGAATCCTATCTAAAAACTTCAACATGGATTTTGAATAAAAATATTTCGAGCAGAATTATACTAAAATCATTTTGGTGGGACTTTAAATCTGTATTGACAGAGGAACTGATTTTTCGGGGAGCATTCTTATATATTCTCATCAAAAAAATAGGCTCAAGAATAAGTATTTTGATTTCGGCAATTGCATTCGGAATTTATCATTGGTTCTCATACGGAGTTTTAGGTAACGTAATGTCAATGATTTTGGTTTTTATCGGAACTGGATTAATGGGTTACGCATGGGCGTGGGCTTTTTCAAAAACGAAATCCATAATGTTACCTTTCGGACTTCATTTGGGCTGGAATTTTACATACAACACAATCTTCTCAAAGGGACCTTTGGGTGAATTACTTCTGATTTCAGAAGGCGGAAATGAATTGGCTGATTGGATTTCATTTTTGAACTTTATTAGCGGATTGGTTATAATTCCTATTTTAGTGCTTATTTATGTAAAATATTTTGTGAAAAAAGAAACTGAAATAAAAACAACTACGGAAGTATAAAAAAAGGACAGAGTCCATAAAGCTAATATGAATTAAACCGGGTTCAAAATTCACAAATCTATAAATTGGAGTGAAATACTAAAAATGCAACCATTGAAACAATTTTAAAGGTGTTCGGAGTTTTAAAAACAAACGTGAAATTTAGCGTAGAAATGAACGAATCAGAATTCACAATGGCCTAAGCACTTTTAGAAATCAAGCGAATGAACTTGAACAATACGCCGGCGATGTGCATCTCAATCCAATCCCAAGATTAAGTTCTTCTTCAAAAATCCAGCCCCACTCCCACTCCAAAAAACCCTAAAAAACATTTTCATTACAACCCTTCAAATAATTTTCCCCAACACGAGGAAAATGCCTATTTTTGCCACCAAATTTAACACGCTCCCAGCCACAGCAGGAAGCCTAAAAAATCACAATTATGAGTTTTGATGACGTTTATGAAAAAGAACTGTCTTTTCAAACCGATCGCCGCAAAGCAACGGGAGAATTTATTAAAATCATTAGCGACCTCTGGTACGCCAAGTCCATTGAATTGGTGCTTTTCCGCAACCAACTTATTGACCGCAATGTGAGTGAAATCCTGAGCCTACACGAGTATGCTGGCGAGTTCGTGCAAAAACCAATCTCTATTTTCGATTCTGTCGAAATTGCGCAAGCCATTAAAACTTTGGACCTTCCTCCTGCCCGTTTGGACATTGGAAAACTGACTTACGAATTCCATTTGGAAGATGATAAATATTCCAATGCCTTGGCTTTCGTTTCAGATAAATTGAATAACGCACGCGAATTTAAAGGCATCGTTCCTAAAGATGTTGTACTATACGGTTTTGGACGAATTGGTCGTTTGTTAGCTCGTGAGCTAATGACCCGAACAGGACAGGGCAATCAACTCAGACTTCGCGCCATAGTTGTAAGAGGCAGCGCAGACCAAGCGGTTTTGGAAAAACGAGCTTCTTTATTGCAGCACGACTCCGTTCACGGTGACTTCCTTGGAACTGTTTGCACCGATGTGGAAAACAGTGCCTTGATTATCAACGGAACTACGGTTCATATTATTTCCGCTAACAATCCTGAAGAAATCGATTATACTAAATACGGTATTGAAGATGCTTTGGTAATAGATAATACAGGTGCCTTTAGAGATAAAGAAGCACTAGGCCGCCACTTAAAGGCTAAAGGAGTTTCAAAAGTATTGCTAACCGCTCCAGGAAAAGGAGTGCCAAACATTGTTCACGGGGTAAATCACGAGGAATACGATCCGAATACTGTTGATGTTTTTTCAGCAGCATCCTGTACTACAAACGCTATCACGCCAATTCTAAAAGTTGTTGAGGACACGTGGGGCTTGGTTCGCGGACATTTGGAAACCATCCACGCTTACACCAACGACCAGAATTTGGTCGATAATATGCACAGCAAATACCGTCGTGGTAGAGCTGCTGCCCTGAACATGGTTATAACCGAAACTGGCGCAGGCAGCGCAGTTGCGAAAGCACTCCCCAATCTGGCTGGCAAATTGACTTCAAATGCCATTCGAGTGCCAGTTCCAAACGGTTCTTTGGTGGTTCTAAATCTTGAAGTTGAAAAACCTGCTTCTAAAGATGAAATTAATGCTGTAATGAAAAAATATGCCCTAGAAGGCGATTTGGTGGAACAGATAAGGTATTCAATCAGCAACGAATTGGTATCCAGCGATATCGTTGGGACAGCTCAGCCTGCAATCTTCGACAGCAATGCAACCATAGCAACTGAAGATGGCAAAAACATGGTGCTATATGTTTGGTATGACAACGAATATGGTTACAGCCATCAGGTTATCCGCTTGGCAAAGTATATTGCTCAGGTTAGAAGGTTTACTTACTATTAATAATATAATGATCTAAATTTGAACGCCCGTTGCTTTTGTAGCGGGCGTTTTTTATGACTTTATTAACCCTAGATTTCTAGCGTTTCTGGCAATTTTGTGCTGATATTAAATTCCATTATGTCTAACATAGAAAATTCAAAAGTTCAAAATAAAAAAGGATTGTTTAGAAGGAAAAGATTCATAATCCCCTTGATTCTTTTAATCCTTCTAATGGCCTTTCGTTTATACTTACCCACTTTGGTTAAAAATCACGTGAATAAAGTATTGGCGGATATTCCAGGATATTATGGGCATGTGGAAGATATTGATATCGCACTTATCCGAGGTGCTTATGTTGTTAATGGAATGTACTTAAACAAAGGCACCGCTACTTCAAATGTTCCTTTTTTAAGTTTCCCAAAAACAGATATTTCTATCGAATGGAAATCTCTTTTCCATGGAAAAATAGTTAGCGAGATAATAATGGATAGTCCAGAAGTTGTCTATGTTTTTGAAGATCAAAAAGAAGAAACTGGGGATGCCGACGTAGATGATTGGACCAAGGCCCTTACAGATTTAGTGCCTATAGATATAAACCACTTTGAAGTTCATAATGGAAAATTGGCTTTTGTTCAGCTGTCTGCCGATCCAAATGTAGATTTACAAATTAATCAACTGGAACTAACCGCAGATAACCTCAAGAATGTAGTGGAAAGAGAAATGATACTCCCCTCGCCTATTCATGCTACTGGAGTTTCTATCGGAAATGGAAAGGTTTCCTTAGAAGGGAATATGAATTTGGTAAAGGAAATTCCTGACATGGATCTTTCTTTTTCTTTGGAAAATGCAGATGTTACCGCATTTAACGATTTTACAAATTATTATGCCAAATTGGATTTTGAAAAAGGGAACTTTAGCGTGTTCAGTGAAGTGGCTATTGCAAATGGTCATTTAGTGGGATATATAAAACCATTATTAACCGATTCAAAATTTATAGGTGAAGACGACGGTTTTCTCGAGGTGTTATGGGAAGGATTTGTAGGTTTCTTTAAATTCATACTTAAAAACCAAGGCACTGATACGGTGGCCACAAAAGTTCCAATTTCGGGTGATTTGAATAATTTAGAGGCTGGAGTGTGGCCAACAGTTTTCAATATATTCAAGAACGGTTGGATTCAAGCTTTTAAAGGTCAAGTAGATCAAGAAATCAACTTCGAAGATGCTCTTAAAAATGAAAATCTAACAGGAAAGGAAAGGCGTGAATTGAAGAAGCAACAACGACAAGCAGAAAAAGAAAAGCGCAAAAAACAACAGCAGGTTAAGAAGGGATGATTTTATACGTATTTTTGGAAACCAATATTACAATCCAATTCCAAAATGCGAATCGATATTATCACCGTCCTTCCCGAATTACTTCAAAGTCCTTTTGAAGCGTCTATCCTAAAACGTGCCATTGAAAAAGATTTGGTTGAAGTCCACACCCACAACCTGCGCGATTATTCCACAAACGCTTACAAACAAATTGACGATTATCAATTTGGCGGTGGCGCCGGTATGGTCATGATGATTGAACCCATAGACAAATGTATTACAGAATTAAAGGCTCAAAGAGATTATGACGAAATAATCTATATGACGCCCGATGGAAAGACCTTCAATCAACACACCGCGAATGAGCTTTCGCTCAAAGAAAACATCATTATTCTCTGCGGCCACTATAAAGGAGTAGATCAACGCGTACGAGATCACTTTATAACTCGGGAAATTTCAGTAGGGGATTTTGTTTTAAGTGGTGGCGAACTAGCAGCTGCCTTGGTTTGCGATGCGATTATCCGTTTGATTCCGGGAGTGTTAGGGAACGAAACCAGCGCTTTGACAGATTCTTTTCAGGATAATTTATTAGCTCCCCCCATTTATACTCGTCCAGCCGAATATAAAGGATGGACGGTACCTGAAATATTGACAAGTGGAAACACAGGGAAAATAGAAGAATGGCGTGAAGATCAGGCATACAAGCGCACGAAAGAACGCAGGCCAGATTTGTTGGAATAAACGCGAAGAAATACCATTGAACAACCGAGTATCAATCAAAATCAACTTAAAATGAAAACCAATCAAATTTTAACGCTGTTGCTAGCTATAATTGTTTTCACAGCTTGCAAAAACGAATCAAAAGAAAAGGATAAATCTAAAATCGACCCTCAAGTGAGTACAAACTTCAACAAAATGCTCGATAATTATTATGAAAAAGGTTTAGAGCTAAATCCATTGAACGCAACTTTTTCAGGAGATACACGCTACAATAACAGCTTCCCCAATTTCCTTTCAGATGAATTCGTGGCTGAAATGAAAAATTATTATACCAACTTTAAAGAAGAAGCATCAAGTTTTGACGATGCTACTTTAAGCGATACAGATAAAATGAGCAAAGACATTCTGTTGTGGGAATGTAACATCAATCTGGAAACCCTTTCTTTCAAAAACAGTCTTTATTTCCCAATCGACCAGATGTGGTCGTTAAATCTTTTAATGGGTCAACTGGCAAGCGGTAAAAGCGCCCAACCCTTTGAAACCGTTGTAGATTACAAGAATTGGCTAGAACGCGTTGATGGATATGTAGTTTGGCTAAATACGGCTGAAAGTAGAATGAGAGAAGGAATGGGCGATGACTATGTTCTTCCTAAATCACTGATAGAAAAAGTTATTCCCCAGTTGAAAGCCATGACAGAACCCGATTTGGATAAAAACCTGTTCTTCTCCCCTGTTAAAAATTTTCCAAGTGATTTTCCCGAAGCAGACAAAAAACCACTCACAGAAGCTTATGCCGAAATGGTTTCAAATAAGATAATTCCAGCATATCAAAGCCTATATGATTTTATGGCCGGCGAATATCTAAATTCAGGGCGAAAAAGCAGCGGGATTGCAGATATTCCCTATGGCGGTGAATATTACAAACATCAAATAAAGCAATACACCACTACTGAAATGACAGCCGAAGAAATCCATGAACTAGGTTTAAAGGAAGTGGCACGAATCTCCTCAGAAATGGAGAAAGTTAAAGCACAAATTGGTTTTAAAGGGGATTTAAAAGCGTTTTTCAATTACGTTCGAAACAATAAAGAATTGATGCCATATAAGGAACCACAACAGATTATCGACCATTTTTACACCATTTACGAAACAATGAGACCACAGCTGGAAGTGCTGTTCGATCACAAACCAAAAACACCATTTGAAGTTAGGCAGACTGAAAAATTCCGTGAAAACTCAGCTAGCGCCGAATATAATCCTGGCAGCTTGGACGGCACTCGTCCTGGAATTTTTTATGTCCCTATTCCAAATGCTTCGGAATACAATGTTTACAGTGACGAATCTCTGTTTTTACACGAAGCAATTCCAGGGCACCATTATCAGATTTCATTAACCCAAGAAAATGACGAATTGCCTATGTTCCGTAAAACACTTTTCTACAGTGGTTATGGCGAAGGTTGGGCACTTTATTGTGAATCACTTGGAAAAGAACTCGGACTTTATACAGATCCGTACCAATACTTCGGAATGTTAGGTGCTGAAATGCACCGTGCCGTACGGCTTGTGGTAGATACAGGAATGCACTCCAAAGGTTGGTCGCGTGAAAAGGCTATCAAATATTGCTTAGAAAATGAGGCTGAACCGGAAGCGGGAATTATTTCTGAAATAGAACGCTATATGGCAAATCCCGGACAGGCATTAGCATACAAAATTGGGCAATTAAAGATATTAGAACTTCGTCATAAAGCCGAAAAAGAACTAGGAGATAAATTTAAAATAGCCGAATTCCACAACCAAGTTTTAGAAACGGGTTGTATTCCTTTAAAATTACTTGAGAACAAGATTGACAAATGGATTGCTGATACAAAATAGATATCCAAGGATTACAAATTCAAAATAGGCGTGCGATTTCTTGCACGTCTATTTTTTTTTCAAAAGAATGTTGCAAATTAAAATTAATATTTAGATGTTTGTCTAAATAACTAAACGAAAAGTGAAGGATATTTTCAAAGCATTAAATGATGAAACGAGACGGGAGATTCTGGAGCTTTTGAAAAAGACGGATTTGACCGCAGGTGAGATTGCGGACAACTTCAATATTTCAAAACCCAGTATTTCGCATCATCTGGATATTCTTCAGCGTGCCGATTTGATTACGGGCGAAAAAAAAGGACAGTTCATCCATTACTCTATAAACACCACCATACTCGACGATGTTTTCACTTGGCTCCTAACCCTCAAAAAACCATAATTATGAAATTCAACTTAAGAAAAGAAATCCCGTTATTGCTACTCTCACTTCTGCCTATTTCAATCTTAGCTTACGTATGGAATGTACTTCCTGAACAAGTACCCCTGCAGTGGGGTTTAAATGGGGAAGTAAATAGATATGGAGACAAAACGGAATTACTCATTATCGGTGTACTTCCAATCGTCCTATATGCCTTATTCTTGTTCATCCCTATGATCGATCCTAAAAAACGATTGGATACTATGGGCAACAAATACTATACGATTAGACTTATTACTTCCTTGTTTATTGCAGTTCTCTTCACTTATATTATTTATTCAGTTAAAGAACAATCTTTAAGCAACCCGAACTATCTGTACATGATAATAGGTGCTTTTTTTGTGCTGTTGGGCAATTATTTCAAAACCATCAAGCCCAATTATTTTATTGGCATACGCACTCCTTGGACTCTTGAAAATGAAACAATCTGGAAAAACACTCATAAGTTGGCTGGAAAATTATGGGTTGCTGGCGGCTTGGTAATTATAATTTCCTGTTTCATATTTTATGAACACACTGCATTAATATTATTTTTAATAATTACCGGAATTATTACGCTAATTCCTGTTGCACATTCCTATTTACAATTCAAGAAATCGGCTTCCTTAATTGTATTGCTTTTAATTTCCTCAACTTTTTTTGCTCAAGAAAAATTAAACCGCCCACAAACACCCGAAGCTCCTTTTTTATATAATATTGAAGAAGTGACGTTTCAAAATACTCAAGACGGTATTTCCTTAGCTGGGACACTCACATTTCCAAATAACGGGATGGATTTCCCAACTGTAATCCTAATTAGCGGAAGCGGGCCACAAGACAGAAATGAAGAAGTTTTTGAACACAAACCATTTTGGGTTCTGGCAGATTATCTCACCAAGAACGGCATTGCTGTCCTTCGATATGATGATAGAGGCGTCGGCAAATCTACTGGCGATTTTTCCAAAGCAACTTCCATTGATTTTGCGAGAGATGTGGTTGCTGCGATTTCCTATTTAAAAACCAGAAAAGAGGTTAATTTGAATAAAATAGGCTTGATTGGTCACAGCGAAGGAGGCGTAATTGCACCGATGATAGCTGCTGAAAACAAAGACATTGCTTTCATTGTTGCGATGGCTGGAGTCATGATTCCTGGAAGTGAATTGTTGCTCCTCCAGAAGGAAATGCAATTGCACGCTATGGGTTCTTCCGAGGAATTTATTTTAAAAGAAATAGGATTTGACGAAGGTATAATGAACGTAGTCTCAACTTCTACAATCGATTCTTTAAAAAATAATTTAGGAAAGTATACAACTGAATATTTTCAGAAAAATCCCAAATTCGCCTCAGAACACGGGTTAAAAGAAGAATATTATAAAACGATAATTGTAAACTCCTATTCCAGTCCTTGGGTCCACAATTTCATAAGTTACAACCCGAAAAAAACGCTTGAAAACGTTAACTGTCCTTTACTGGCATTAAACGGCAATAAAGATTTACAAGTGCCGGCCAAAGAAAATCTTGAAGTCTTACAATCCATAATGGATGCAGATACTTCAAAGAACTTCACATTAAAAT
Organism: Aequorivita sp.; assembly: GCA_048270045.1. GTDB lineage: Bacteria > Bacteroidota > Bacteroidia > Flavobacteriales > Flavobacteriaceae > Aequorivita. Next base: position 2,376 of record JBLWTS010000040.1, on the reverse strand, counting down.
CTTATCCAGATTTAAATCATTTGTTTCAGGAATGCCAAACAGGAACCGTACAGGAATATGGGCAAATTGAGCAAACTATTTCTCCGGAAGTACTTAACGATATTGCTGAATGGATAAATGCTCAATAAAAATCATCATTCTTATCAAATAACAATCAATATTTTTTGTTGTCAAATAATATAAATTGCTTACTTTTGCACCCACTTAATCCAACCTCTGGCGAAATCCGTGAATGTTGTTTTAATTTAAACCTTATCAACTCAATAAAATGGAAGAGTTAGTAAAATTTGTTGAAAACGAATTTGTCACCAAAAAAGAATTCCCTGAATTTGGCGCTGGGGATACAATCACAGTTTATTATGAAATTCGCGAAGGCGAAAAAACACGTACACAGTTTTTCCGTGGCGTTGTTATCCAAGTAAAAGGAACTGGACTTACAAAAACCTTTACCATAAGGAAAATGAGCGGTACTATTGGAGTGGAACGTATTTTCCCTCTTAATATGCCTGCACTTCAAAAAATAGAGATCAATAAAAAAGGTAGTGTTCGAAGAGCACGTATCTATTACTTTAGAGGTCTTACTGGTAAAAAAGCCCGTATCAAAGAAAAACGTAATTAGTGATCTTATTGTTAAGAACTCTCAAAAGCCCTGTAATCACAGGGCTTTTTTTATTAACAATTGTTGATAAACCTTGTTAGCAAACCGTTGATTTTTAAAGATGTATAAACCATTGCACAACCGAATTTCCGGCTTATATTAGCAGTATCAAAACGGTGTAACTACCAACTTTGATGAAATAAAGCGACGTTCTTTTAAACCATTTTTTCATAATTGCCTACGAAATTAAAAATCGAAAGATTATTAATCTCCAGATTAGAAAAAATAAAAAGAAATCACTTTACAAGCTTTTTTAATCGCTTGAGACAACACACTCGTTAGATTGAAAACGTCGAGATTAAAAAAGTTTTGGGTCAGTTCTTAAAAATAGCATAAACTTCAATGTAGATGCCTAATTTTAAAAACCAAACCCGTGTAAGTAAATCACAACCGCAAGTAAATTAATATACTTGCCTTGAATTAGCCTTCGGCAAATTGGTTGGCAACGATTTACACTACAAGGAGCCATATCACAATGTATTTCATACAAAAGTGATATGGCTTTTCTTGTTTTTGCACCTATGGCATCTCCATAAGCTCAATAAGCTCAATAAGATAAAGTCAGTGAGTCCATAGATACTCCATAGATAAGCCATAGATGATTCATTAAAAACCCTTAAAAAATCATCCAACCAAATCCATAATTATTTATGGCCGACTCATCACAAAATCGTAGATTTTTTCTTCCCAATTCCTTTTTATTAATTCCCTCACTCCTATTCCTGAAATTTCCCCACAAACACTTTATCCTTTTCTATGTTCAATGAGGTTTATCTTTCCAAAACTCCTTCCAAATCGCTATCTTTGCAGTCCTTAAAATCGAGAATAAAAAATATCATATATCTTATTTCAAAATATTATTTCTATGGCAAATCGTTCAAAAATTATTTATACCAAAACAGACGAATCTCCTGCATTAGCAACCCATTCATTTCTTCCTATTATAAAAGCTTTCACTCCACCAGCAAATGTTGAAGTAGAAAGTCGCGATATTTCACTTGCAGCTAGAATATTGGCTCTATTCCCTGAAAAACTTTCGGAGGATCAAAGAGTGAGTGATGATTTGGCAGAATTGGGAAAACTGGCCAAAACACCTGAAGCAAACATCATTAAATTACCAAACATCAGTGCTTCTATGCCCCAGTTAAATGCCGCAATTGCAGAACTTCAGAAAAAAGGGTTTGACATTCCAAGCTATCCTGTAAATCCAAAGAATGAGGAGGAGAAAGAAACGCAATCCCGATATGATAAAGTAAAAGGTAGCGCCGTAAACCCAGTACTTCGTGAAGGTAATAGCGACCGCCGCGCTCCAAAAGCCGTGAAAAATTACGCTAAAAAACACCCACACCGTATGGGAGCTTGGAGCAGCGAAAGCAAAACCCACGTTTCCACAATGAGTCACGGCGATTTCTTTCACAATGAAAAATCCTTGACTTTGGCTTCAGATGACACACTAAGCATTGTTCTTCTTCAAGCAGACGGCAAAAAAACGGTTTTAAAAGAAGGCCTTAAAGTATTGCAGGGCGAGATTATCGATGCAACGGTAATGAGTAAGAAAGCACTGGTTTCATTTCTCGAAGAACAAGTAAAAGACGCCAACGAAAAGAAAGTATTATTTTCAATTCACTTAAAAGCAACTATGATGAAGGTCAGTGATCCCATCATTTTTGGATACGCAGGAAAAGTGTATTTCACCGATCTCTTTAAAAAATATGAAG
>JBLWTS010000039.1:0-27428 GCA_048270045.1 Aequorivita sp. | reverse complement strand
ATTCGTGGGTAAATGAAATCCAACTCGACAATGGCAGCAAGTGGGACGCCAATTTAGAAACAACCCAAGGGGTGGAGAAAATGATAAGTTTGATAAAAACCAGCGAAACTAAAACAGTTGAAGATTATCACAATTTGGCTGCCTATCTCAATGACGTAAAAAACTTTGTTGTCAAAGAATGCACAATGAAAGGACCTTCCCACGACAACCTTCACGTTTTTCTTCATCCACTTATCGATAAAATTGGAGCTTTAGGAAAGGTTTCAACCGTGGAAGAAGGTTCGAAAGTAACCAAAAGTATTCAGGAAAATCTTGAAGGATATTACGACTATTTTAATTAGGAAAATAGAACCCTAATTGCCATCTAAATGGAATGCTATTGGTTATTGAGTTATTTGATCATTTCCCCAATAACTCAATAACCCAATAACTCAATAACCTTTTTTGAAAAAATGGGCATATCCCTAAACCATATCAATAAGTCGTATAAAAAGCTTCACGCTGTAAAGGATATCTCATTCGAGGTAAAATCGGGCGAGCTTTTTGGTCTCATTGGTCCCGATGGTGCAGGGAAAACTACTATTTTCAGAATCTTGACCACGCTGCTGCTTCCAGACGAAGGTACAGCAAGTGTGGCGGGATTTGATGTTGTCTGCGATTATAAATCCATTCGAAATGCCGTTGGCTACATGCCCGGACGTTTCTCGTTGTATCAGGATTTAACCGTTGAGGAAAACTTGACTTTTTTCGCTACTATTTTCGGGACAACCATCGAAGAGAACTACGATTTAATCAAAGACATCTACGTGCAAATCGAACCCTTTAAGGATCGACGGGCAGGAAAACTTTCAGGTGGAATGAAGCAAAAACTTGCACTTTCCTGCGCTTTAATCCACAAGCCGAAAGTTCTTTTTTTGGACGAGCCTACCACAGGTGTAGATCCCGTTTCCCGAAAGGAATTTTGGGAAATGCTCAAACGCCTTCAGAAAAAAGACATTACCATTTTAGTTTCCACTCCCTATATGGATGAGGCGGCATTGTGTGATAGGATTGCTTTGATCCAAGATGGCGAAATATTGGAAATCGACACTCCAGAAGCTATTGTGGCTAAGTTTCCAAAACCAATCTACAACATCGGCGCAAATAATATGTATAAACTTATCCAGAAACTTAAGGAATACGAGCACGTTTACAGTGTATTTCCTTTTGGGGAATTTGTACACTATACCGATAAACGCAATTCCTTTGAGACATCCGATTTAAAAACCTTTCTAGACTCACAAGGTCTTTCAGAAATAAGCATAGAACCAACTCACGCCAACATTGAGGATGCTTTTATGGAATTAGCAAAAAAATGAAACAAGAAAACGTAATAGAAGCTCATGAATTAACCAAAAAATTTGGCGATTTCTTTGCTGTTAACGCCATCACTTTTGAAGTGAAAAAAGGCGAAATATTTGGTTTCTTGGGAGCAAACGGCGCTGGAAAAACAACGGCAATGAAAATGTTGATCGGAATCTCCAAACCGTCTTCAGGCCAAGCTTCTGTTGCAGGTTTTGATGTATATACCCAAACTGAATCCATTAAAAAGAACATAGGCTATATGAGCCAAAAATTCGCATTATACGACGATTTGACGGTTAATGAAAATATCGTTTTTTATGGAGGTATTTATGGCTTGTCACGAGCAAAAATAAAAGAGAAAAGGAAACAGTTGATTGCGGATTTAGGGCTTGAAGACATAGCCAATCAATTGGTGGGTTCCTTGCCTTTGGGCTGGAAGCAAAAACTGGCATTTTCGGTTTCACTTTTACACGAACCGAAGATCGTTTTTCTCGATGAACCTACTGGTGGCGTGGATCCTATTACTCGACGTCAATTTTGGGAAATGATATATAAGGCAGCCGACCAAGGCACCACCATTTTCGTCACCACCCATTATATGGACGAAGCGGAATATTGCGACCGGGTTTCGATAATGGTCGAGGGTAAAATTGAAGCTTTAGACACACCAAAAAAATTAAAAGAACAATTCAAAGTCAATTCCATGAACGATGTGTTTTTGAAATTGGCTAGGAATATTGAATAGAAATCAAATAATTCCTAGAAAGTTAATTTGTCATTTCGAGCGCAGTCGAGAAACTTTAAAATTCGGGAATATCAATTAGGTCTCGACTGCGCTCGACCTGACATCGGAAGCAATTCTAGTCGAAAATTGAGTAAATAAAGATGAAACGATTTATAGGTTTTATAAAAAAAGAATTCTACCATATCTTTCGGGATAGGCGGTCACTGTTTATACTCTTCGGAATGCCCATAGCCCAGATATTGCTGTTTGGATTCGCAATTACCAATGAAATAAACAATGTGGATATCGCCATTTTAGATCATTCAAAAGATGCCACGACGGAAGAAATCATTAATAAGATTACGACTTCAAAATACTTCACAACAAAACAAATTCTTTCCCGAGAAGCTGAAATTGAAACAGCCTTTAAAAAAGGAAAAGTAAAGGCAGTCCTGAATTTTGAAAAAGATTTTAGCAAAAAACTGATTAAAGAACGAAAAGCGACAGTACAGATAATTACCGATGCTACCGATCCAAATACCGCAAATTCTATAACCAACTACCTCAACGCAATTCTTCAAAACTACCAACAATCAAAAAACGAAGGAATTGAAGTGAAATACCAAATAATCCCCCAAACTCGATTGGTTTATAACCCAGAGCTCAAGAGTGTTTTTACTTTCGTCCCTGGAGTAATGACCATTATTTTAATGTTGGTTTCGGCCATGATGACCTCCATTTCCATCACTCGCGAGAAGGAATTGGGCACCATGGAAATCCTCCTAGTTTCCCCGTTAAAACCCTTTCAAGTTATTATAGGAAAAGTGGTTCCTTACATTTTCCTATCCGTCATCAATGCAGCCGTAATTGTTCTGCTAAGCATCTTTATTTTTAAGATGCCCGTTGAAGGAAGTCTATTTTTATTAGGAGCAGAAAGCATTTTGTTTATTATAACTTCCTTAGCCTTAGGAATTCTGATTTCGACCATCGCCGAAACCCAACAATCGGCGATGATGATTTCCCTGATGGGTTTAATGCTGCCAGTAATATTACTTTCTGGATTTATTTTTCCAATATCGAGTATGCCTGCCCCGCTGCAAATAATCAGCAATATAATCCCTGCGAAATGGTTCATCATCATTATAAAAGGGATTATGCTGAAAGGCGTCACATTTGCTTTTGTCTGGAAGGAAACCTTGATCCTTATTGCTATGACCATTTTCTTTATAGGATTAAGTGTCAAAAAATATAAAATACGACTGGAATAATGCGAACCATAGGATATATCATACAGAAGGAATTTAAACAGATCTTTAGAAATAAAGGGATGCTACCTATTATATTTATTCTGCCCATACTGCAATTGGTCATTCTCTCAAATGCGGCTACTTATGAGGTAAAAAATATAAAATTCGCCTACATAGATTTAGACCACAGTTCTTCCTCTCGCCAGTTGATTGAGAAATTTAATGCTTCCACTTATTTTGATGTCTTGACAGACTTTCCAAACCACAAAAAAGCAAGCTCTGCAATGCTCGCAGGAGAAGTAGATGTGGTACTGGAAATACCACAATATTTTGAAAGGAATTTGAGTAAAGACCAATCCGCAAGTGTTGGAGTGACTATCAACGCCATTGACGGCGCGGCGGCAGGAATTGAAAGCGGCTATATAAATCAGATTGTACAAAGTTTTAACAGGGAAGTAAAAATGAACTTTATCAACCCTTCAAATAAAATTTTACAGCCTGTAACAATTGCGAGTATCCCTTCTTTCTGGTACAATATCACTTTGGATTACAAAACTTTTATGGTTCCCGGAATTTTAGTGTTGTTAGTTACGATGATAACTCTGTTCCTCTCAGGGATGAATATTGTGAGGGAAAAAGAAATCGGCACGTTGGAACAGATTAATGTCACTCCAATTCGCAAAAGCCAATTCATCATCGGAAAACTTTTTCCCTTTTGGGTAATTGGAATGGGGCTCCTGACAATAGGTCTAATCTTAGCAAGATTAATTTTTAACACCCCGATGTTGGGAAGTATTTTGTTGCTATATCTCTACACTTCCATCTATATCCTCGTAATTCTCGGAATGGGATTACTGATTTCGAACTATACTGATACCCAACAACAAGCAATGTTTATTGCTTGGTTTTTTGTTGTGATTTTCATTCTGATGAGCGGATTGTTTACGCCGATAGAAAGTATGCCTAAGTGGGCGCAAATTGTTACTGAATTTAATCCTATAAAATATTTTGTAGAAATTGTGCGGATGGTTATGCTGAAGGGATCCAGCTTTATGGATATCCTTCCCCAACTTCTAAAAACCTTGGGGTATGCAATAGTTATGAATGGGTTGGCCGTTTGGAGTTATAAAAAAATAAACTGATGAAAGGGACGAAACATATAATATTCAGATACGCCGCAGCCATTGTTCTACTTGCGTTTGCGGCAGTAACATTATTCATGAGCAGCTCCGTTATATTCGATTGGTTCGGAATTCGCGAAAAAGAAGGAAATTATGTGCCATTCATTGTGTTTGTAAACTTCATCGCAGGCTTTTTCTATCTAATGGCAGTCATTGGATTTCTAAAATCAAAAAAATGGACATTTTGGATCTTGATGGGAACCTCAACGATTTTATTTTTCGCATTAATGGCTCTTTTAGCTCATATTAGCCGCGGAGGAGACTATGAAATAAAAACTGTCGGAGCTATGGGATTCAGAATTATCGTGACTATTCTGTTCACTTTAATTGCTTTTTATAAGATTCAGAAACAACACAAATAAAATCCTTACAAAACTGCCGCAAGATTAAAATTGATATCAATTTCCTCTTTGATAACTATCAAACCTAGCAACTTTTTTGGAGGTTCAAGACCAAAATCCCGGATGTCTAACTTTAACTTTCCAATAAAACGGTTCACGGGTGCTGCAACGATTTCTATTGGTACAATATATGTCATTTCCTTACCAGCAATATTTATCTTCACGGAAGCTTTGCCCTTATCTACTTTATCTAAGATGATCTCGGTCAATTCCAAGGTTATTTTTGGATATTCTTTTGTGTTAAGAAGGGAATGAAAATCCTTGTTTATGGCTTTGTTTCCACAATCAAAACCTTCGTTTTTTAAAGTTAGGATTGCATTCTTAAAACTAATGCTATTCCCTTCCTTTTGGTAAACCACTTCCCTGCATTGTTCTAGATAGAACGTATTAAATTCACATCCAAACTTATTTATATTGGTATCTCCGGTAATTGAAAGCTCACTGTTCTGAAGAACTTCAATTGATTTTGCGACAAAACCATCCTGCGCCCAACCATTAAGACTGCATAGAAACACCAAATAGTATAGTGTAAATCGCTTCATAGTCTGTTGATTTATAAAGGTGGGAGGATTTAACTTCTCCCACCTTGATTAATTTATAGTGGCTGATTAGAAACTTATTACCGCTTCAAGGACAACTCCGTCAAACTTGCCACCATTTCTGATATCAGTGGTTTGGAAACCGTTATATTTCTGGTTCACATATTCCACTTTAGCCAAGATATTCTTTGTCATAAACCAGCCAGCAGCAAGGTTGAATCTTGTGATATCTACATCTGTTCCTCCCATCATCTCTCCGTCAACCAGGTTATAACGTCCACCAACATATAGGTTTTCATTATTTCCAAAGCGATAGATTAGTTCAGCTGCGTATTGACTGAAAGTTCTTGTGTCAACTTCAGCATCTGCCTTTCCTGAAGCCATTTCGAAAGTTCCGAAGAATTCAAGTCCTTGGTATTTAACGAACGGGTTAACCATAAAAGAGGTTAACTCATTTTTCAAACCAGGATTGAATCGACCTGAAGTGAAGTTACCTGAGGAAGTAGCTCCTTCCGCTTCCATTACAAAATAATATCGTGACCCAGCTCTATCAGCACTGTACAAATATGCATTTGCACTTTTGTTTGTATGATAAACAGATCCAGTAATTCTAACTCTCAAATCGTTAGCAACCATATTATCATATCCTACCTTGGCGATAAATGAAGGATCTGTAGTGTCTGGATTATTTACGGCTTGGTTTAATTTTCCATTGGTTACTCCCAACATTCCTAGGAAACCATTTTTAAAGTAATAGACCTCTGCTCCTACTTCGGTGGTAAAACCATCCATTATAAGGTTTCCAACAAAAGGGTTGTAAATAGCTTGGGCGTTATCACTCCTTCTAAAGTGAGCATCTCCATAGTTATTTTCCATATGTCCTATTAAAATTCTCACGTCTTTCATCACATTTTCCATAAAACCTTTGCTTATAAAGTCCAATTTATCAATCTGGATAAATCCTCCTTTTACATAAGGTTCGGGGTGGTGGCGTGAAGAAAGATAGGTTCTCAGGTGCATTCTAACTCCGTCATATAAATCTACATCAAGATCTAAGTTGGCGGTTGGTAGGTTAAAATTGCTACCAATTTCAATCAGTGAAACCGGATCGCCATCAGTATTTACAGGTTTGCCTGTATTTTCATGATCCAAAGCCTGGAACTGAATTGTAGATGCGCCACCAATACGAACGTTTACACCATTAAAAGTGGATGTGGTGTCCTTTGGGGCTTCAAATTGGTTAATTCCACGTTGGTCTGGGAATCTGTAATTGTCTAAATCTCGTGCTTCCCTCTCTTGGCCAATTGCCTGAAAGCCAAACAGTATTAATAATACTGCGATCGAATAATTGATTATTTTTCTCATGTTAATTTATTTTAAGTGAATTTTTTGGTTTGTTTTAATTTGTTTAATTATTGGGTGCCAGATTTCGTGGCTAGCACACTATTGAATTATAATTATTTAAGAAAACTGGATTCAAATTTGATAACAATCACATCGCCAGTAGTAATTGTTCCAAACATCGCTTTTGGTGGATCTACTCCAAAATCCGTCATTTTAAGAGTTTTGCTTCCAATAAAAATTATTTTAGTTCCATAAATCTTTGCATCAAAATCGATGTCAATGGAATTGGTTTTACCTGCTATTGTAAGATTTCCAGTGGCAACAATCTTGCAGCTATTTGTGGCGGAGCAATCAATGCTGTTTACCTTAGTTAGCTTAAAGATTATTTTCTTGTGTTTGTCGGTACTCAAAGCTTTGTAAGTGTTCTTGTCCATTCCGGACTTCCCGCTTTTTAAACTTTCGGCAGTTACCGTAAAATCCAATTGATTAATTTTAGTTATTTTTCCATCTTGAACTTCCGCTGAAAGCTTTCCTTGTTGCTTTTCTGCAACTATCTCCCAATCGTGAATATTTGAAGTGCCCTCCACTTTTAATTTGGATATGCCATTGTTTAGTTGGTACGTTTGTGCCTGAGAAATTTGAATGGTCCCAGCCATCAAAATCATACTTACAAATACTAGTCTTAATTGTTTTAGAGTTCTCATAATCATCCTTTTTAATTTGATATAAAGATAAATCTTGCATAACCCTCAGGGTATGACAATGGTCAGTAACCACAGGTATTTGCGGATTTATTGCCAATATCGAGTTAATGGAGATCGCTATTTTTTTTCCAGATATCGGGAGCTCCTACTGTCACTGAAAAATCACTATTTCAGATTGTGGAATACGGTAGAATGTAGAATGTTTCTAAGTTGAAAATTTGGGGGTTTAGACTAGAAAATATTGTCCTTCGTGATTTTGATATATAATAAGGAGTGGATCGAAAGAAAATGCAGTGTAAAACTTTAGGATGAAGACAAACGCCTTAATAAACTACCTCGGGGCAGAGTCCACGAGGTATTCAAATTCCAAGAAAAGTGAAATTCCAAATTCCAAAAAAGAACAAAACAAAACGAGGCAGAGCCTAGAGGAATTAAACCCAAAAAAAGATTGAAATAAGGAACAAAGAAATTCTTATATCAAAATCTCTTTAACCCTGAAGAGTTTCGGAATACTGACATTCCATCCATAAGTATCTTTTAGTTTTACTCGTAATGCATCTTGGGCTGTAGGTTCGCCGTGGATAAGAAATACTTCCTCAGGAATGTTTTTGATTTCGCTGGTCCAATCTAATAATCCTTGTTGGTCTGCGTGCGCGGAAAGCGTTTCAATATGGTCTATCTGGGCTTTAACAGGATAATATTTTCCAAAGAATTTTAGTTCGTGCACCCCTTCCAACATTTGTCTGCCACGAGTGCCTTCAGCTTGATATCCGACTAACAAAACAGTGGTATTAGTCTTGTCTATCATTTGTTTCAAATAGGTCAGAACCCTTCCGCCTGTGACCATTCCGCTACCCGCAATAACTACTTTTGGGTGTGGATTGTCTATGGTTTCCCAAGTTTGTTTATAGGAAGTGATAATGTTCATCCGTTTGTTCATCGCGTTAAAATCCTTCATCGGTAACTTGTGCCAATCAGGGAAATTCTGGAACACCGAAAGTACGTTATTCCCCATCGGACTATCAATAAATATGGGAATGTTCGGAATTCTGTTTTCGTTGTACAATTTCCAAAGTAAAAACATCAACGTCTGCAGGCGTTCCACAGCGAACGAAGGGATAATTAAATTGCCTCGATTGTGAATGGTTCTAGTTATTTGATCTACGAGTTTATCTGTTACACTTTCCTGCGAATGTAATTTATTGCCATACGTACTTTCAATAAAGAGATAATCGGCCCGTTCTGGTTTTTCGGGTGGCGAAAGCAATAAGTCGTGGTCGCGACCAATGTCTCCCGAAAACACGAAGGTTTTTTCGAACATCTCAAGTTCAATAAACGTGGCTCCGATTATATGACTGTTATATCGAAACCGATATTTTATGTTTTTTGAAAGTTGAATCCACTCGTCTCTTTCTTGCGATTGAAAAAACCCTAAGGTAACTTCAGCTTCCTGCACACTATAAAATGGTTGTGCGGGTTTGTGTTTGGAATATCCTTCATCATTGGCCTTTTCGGCTTCTTCTTCGTGGATTTTGGCACTATCTAGCAAGATGATTTTTGTAATGGCCAAAGTTGGCGGAGTACCAATAATCTTTCCGCGATAACCTTCTTTTACCAAGCGCGGCAAATACCCGGTATGATCTAAATGGCCGTGCGTGAGTAGCACCACATCAATTTCGGAAACATCAATAGGTAAAGGTTTCCAGTTTATTTCACGAAGCTCTTTTAGACCTTGGAACATTCCGCAATCGATCATTATGTTCTGTTCGGGTGTTTCCAACAAATATTTAGAACCGGTAACAGTTCCAGCAGCACCGAGGAAATGGATTTTGATTGTTTTCATGGCTTTGTATTACTACACAGTAAATCTATTTCTTTTAGAATTCGCTCTTTTCGTTTTTCAGAAACTCCAAGATGATCTAAATAAAAATCATCATCTATCAATTGTCTGCAAAGCACTATGTCTCGACTCAGCAAAAATTGTTTCTCCCGCTGGGTCATTAGCGTTGAGACGGTTACTGGATATAAACCCAAACGATCTATTCGATCTTTGAGACCATTATCTTTTGGATAATCCCAACTTAGAAGATGAAGTCCAGAGCATTTTCCATATTCCAAAGCATCCTTTGTAAAGCGAGTATTTGTCGCTACCCAACCTTCATTGGGAGTTTGGTCATTATTTATTTCGCCATAAAAATCACGGATATCTCGATAACGGGAGTGAATATAGAGCGGTATTTTCACATCGCAATTTCTGCCTTCATCGCTGTGAAATTTACACTCCACCACAATATATTGTCCGTCTTTTTCAGCAATTACATCTACTTCGTGTTTCACACATTTTCCTTGCAAAATCTGACCTGTTTTCACTTTATAGCCACTGTAAAAAAACAGAGCTGAAACAAATTTTTCAAAAGGAAAACCCGTTGGTCCCAATTCATAAATTGCTTTTTTCAACTTATATTTTGAAGCAAAGACCGTTTTTTTCTTTTTAAGCAAAGCGAAGGCTCTGTTGTAAATTTCTTTTGTAGAAATCCCATGATATAATTCATCCCGAACAATATTCGCAATCTCCTTTACCAATTCATCCCCTGCCCCACTTTTGCTGAGGGAGTTTTTCAGTTTATCAATTGAAAACTTAGCCCGTTCTCCAGAATGTTTCACTATTTCGACAGCGCCATTTTCTTCGTTCATAATCTCATTTTCAACGACCGTGCAAGGCCAATAAAGGGACGGTAGCATGTACGCCCAAGTTTTTTATCAACGGATTCGAGAAAATATTTCCGAAGAACCAATGTTTTCTGTTTACAAAACAAATCATGGAACTACCCCGCTGCTTCACAAAAAGCAAAAGCCCTTCCAACAAATCCACATTTTGTAGCCAATGAAAAGAATGTTCCACCGACTCAAAATTAGTTTCCAAAGACTGTTTATTTTCCTGTTGCTTCCCGTTGAGATCATTTTCACTTCCTATATGTAAAAACCGAATTGAGGCATTTGCAGTTTTGGCAATTCTTTTGAGAGTTGCCATTTCATCCAAATCAAACTTTGCTTCAAAATCGGTAGGAAAAACAATTTCTGTCAATGCCTTGAAGGCTACATTTGACGGAATCGCCATTACGGGGCAATTGCGTACCTTTTCCATTACATCAATTGCGTTTCTACCGTAAGCAATTTTATTATCATCTGTATTGCCACGAGTTCCCATTATCACAAAATTTATATTTTCCTTCTCCACCTTTTCCTTTATCAAATCCGTTAGAAATCCGTATTCAAAATCAAAAATAATTTGGTGTTTTTCGTTCTTAGAAAGGGTTGCTATATTTTTCTTTAACGTCTCCATTTCCTGGTTCCTTTCTTGGCGAGCAGCGCGGTATTCAAGTTCGTCTGGAACGGGAAACATGGGATTGCCCTGAGCTGACGCTACAATATAGTAGGCGTGATAAATATGAAAAGTGCATTCTTGGTTTTGGAATAATGCGAAAGCATATTTAACGGCGTTAAAGGCATTTGAAGAAAAATCGGTGGGAATTAAAACATGTTTTCGCATAATCAAATCTTTAATTTTCTGGCTGTTTTCCTCAAAATGAAAGATCCAGAGTTATGTATTTTCTTAAATTAGCCTTACGCTATTTAACTTCTCAAATCGTGCATTGCCAAAAGTGGCACATTGGCGTGTCTTCCCAGTTCCTTAACCATTGGATTGGAGAAAATACTTCCAAAGAAATTGTGTTTTTTATTGACAAATGCTATCATATCACTCTCTCTACTTTGAACAAAACAACGCACCCCGTCATTTATAGCGATATTGAATAAGGTGTGATGTGTAAAAGTCGCAGCATCCAAAATTGTTTCGAGTAGTTCTTTATTTTTCAGTTGCGCATCGGTCAAAGGCTTGTCCTTGCGAATGTGCAAAATACGGATGGGTGAATTTGTTAAACGAGCCACTTCAACCATGGTATCTAGTTCTTTTTGTTTGTAATGAGTTCGGAAACTTGTGGGGAACACAATTTCATTCGGTTCCTTAAAAATTTCATCTGAAGGGATGGCCATTACAGGACATTGGCGGATTTTCTCCATAATATTTACAGCATTACTTCCCAATATAACAGAGGTGTTGTCGGTTTGACCACGGGTTCCCATAATTACCAGTTCTATATCTTCCTTTTGAACGGTTTTATTCATGATGTCATATAACGTCCCAAATTCAGTTAAATAACGAAAGCTATGTAAAGGATTTTCATCATAAAAACTCATTTGAAGTTTCAGTTTTTCCATATTTGAAGCCGATCTTAATTCAATCTTATTTCGATCCTCATCGGAAGGCTCTGGACTTAAAAGATTCTCCTTTGAATAGCCAGAAAGATAGTAGGTGTGCAAAATAAAAAATTCACAATTTTCTCTTTTGAAAAGCTCCATTGCATATTTAATGGCATTGAAAGCATTTGCGGAAAAATCGGTAGGAATTAAAATTCTTTTTTTCATAACTTAATCGTTTTAGTTTTAATGTGTAATAGGAATAACCAAAGTAGGTACGTGAGTGTGCTTTCCAACCCTGCTAACCACGGGCTCTCGGAAAAGTGCCTTGACAAAAGCGTGTTTGTGATATACCAAGGCCAATAAATCCATGCCTTTAGCATCGATAAAACTGTGCAGGGTTTTTGACACATTCCCCACCTTCGGAACAAAATGGAATTCGACATCATACTCCGAAAGATCGTTCCTAAAATGCTCAAGGTTCTGCTTCTGATCGGGCGTTAGCTCGCTTTCCAAACCTACGTGAACAATATGAATTTGGGAGCGAAAATGCCTGACCAATCTAGTAATAGGCTTCAATTTTGAAAGCTGGTAAAACTCAAGAAAATCTGTAGAAAAGGCAATGTTTGCAGGTATCACGAAATCCACTTGCTGGGGCACCACCAACAACGGACAGCCTTGTAGGGACTGGATAATCTTGGTTGTTGTACTGCCCATCAGTACTTCGGCTGCTCCCGTTCGGCCCTTGCTGCCCACTACCACTAAATCTATTCCATCGGTAGAAACCAATTTGTTGATGGTTTTTGTCAAGGGAGCCGGTGTAGAAATTACCTCGTAGGTATGCGATTTGTTTTCTGTATCGAGTTTAATTTTATGAAGCAGTTTTTCTCCATCTTCATCAGAGTGTTTAAACAGCTCTTGAATTACCACATCGGATCGGCCCACATCAACGCGGCTGGTTAACTTGCTCACTTCATCTTCAAAGGAATGAAGAATGGTTATTTGAGTAGTTTCCTCTGCAAATAATTTTGAAACATAAAACAATGCTGCATAGGCATTGTTGGAAAAGTCAGTTGGGACAAGTATGTTTTTCATACAGGATAATTTAAAGGTTTTAACGTGATAAATTTTGCAATACCAAAAATGGGATATCTATCTGCAATCCTATTTTTTCTATTGTGGATTGATAAAGTATATTTTCTAAATAAGAATGTCGCGTATTAATCATTACCAACATGTCTATCGGATTTTCAATGACATAAGTGTTGATGGCTTTGGTAATATCTACCTGATTCTTTTGAATAAATTGAATTTGATTTTCAGTTAATGCGGCTTCCAAAAAAGTCTTGTTATCCTGTTGTCTCAAAGAAAGCGTAGGGAATTTGGAAACGTGTAAAAAGTCAATTTTTGAAGCAAAGTTCTTGGATATCGTTGCTAAGAGTTTAAGTTCCCGACGTTTGTATGGCAACATAAAGTCTGTTGGAAACAAAATCTGTTTTGGATGTACATCGTTATAAACCGCTGGAATTGCCAGCACAGGACATTTTACGTATTTTATTACCTGCAAGGTATTACTGCCAAAAGTTATATTTTTGTCGGCTGTCTTTCCTTTGGTTCCCATCACAACCACATCAATATTTTCCTTGTCCACCCAATCGTTTACGGAATCTACTAATAACCCAAATTCGGCTTTTGTGTGAATAGTATGCTTTGGGTTTGGAGATAACTCAAACACCCGTTTTTTCAAATCCTCAAGAAATTCCTCCGCTTTGTGGCGAATCTCTTCCTTTAAATCGTCAAACGCCACATTTTCCAACCTTGTTTTGGCCTCATAAACTTCATCTGAATAGGCATTGAGAAGATAAATTTCGCAAAGTCCATGCTTAAAAAGTTCGGTGGCATATTTTATGGCATTGAAGGAGTTATCAGAAAAATCGGTAGGGATGAGTATTTTTCGCATCGCGGTTATTTTAAAAATTCAATTGTAAAGATAACGAATCACTAACGGGAAATATATGACAATTATCAATGAAACATAGGGATTTTAAGGAAGCCTTAAGAGATTTATTAGTTTGGTTATACAATTTAAAAGGAAATTTAGATAAACTCGATAACATCTATATTAAAATAGACTAAAAGGTCTCCAAAATGAACTATAAGGTCAATAAAGTAGACTAAAAAGTCCATAAAATAGACTAAAGAGTCTAAGAAATGGACCGAAACGCCTACTTAATGGACTATAGAGTCAAATTTGAATTTCAAAAAAAAGAAAAATGCTACAACTGTAAACTACGGAAAAGACACTGTTGATGTGGTGATTTTTGGAGATGAGGATCATACAACCGTGCGTTTTGAATATGTTCCCAAAAAGAATAGATCCGTTTTAATGGAACTTGTTGTGCGTGGGAAAGTAAATTTGTACGCAATTACAATTTTTAATGCCAGTAGCACATTCACAGGCAGTTCTAGCTTCCCATCGCCAATGACATATTCTGATGATACTCTGTTTTATTTGATAAGAGAGGAACAAAAAGCAACCATAATAGCGAGGTCAAACGGCTTTAAAAGTTTTATTACCGCAGCAAAAGAATACTTTTCAGATTGTAGTGAAATAGTTAAGTATTTGGAGGGTGAATTATACGAATTCAATAATCTCATTGAATTAGTTGAGGATTATAATTTTATGTGCAAATAAAAAATTATTCGTTGCTAATTGATTTCCCACCTATTTATTCTCCTGTCTGGAAAGTTATCAAGCTATTCGTGAAGCACCAGAAAAGGTATTTCAGAATGATAATTGATCACGTTTGAGGAAGGGCGCAACATCAACCGCTGAATAAAATTCAGATTTTTGGCAACAATAGCAACGGTGCTAATTTCCCAAGTGTCCACAAAATCCTGAATGCCGGTCTCCACATTTTTATTCTCTAAAAAATGAAAGCTGTGCTTGATTTCCCTAAAGAAATAATGTAAAAAACCTTTGTTGTCTGTTTGAGCCACCGTCAGGCTGGTATTTGGAGGTCGAATGTGAAGCACCCGCAATGGAACGTTATGCAAATGCAGCGCTTCTGCAAGTGTGCTAATTACCCTATTCCGATAGAGGCAGTTGTAATCGGTCACAAAAGCAATATTCCGGATTACGTTGAACTTTGCATACTCGGGAATTACCATAATTGGGCATTTCACTTTGGTAATCACTTCATAAGTATGACTTCCCATTTCATTTTGATTTGATTGAGAATCACCCTTGGTTCCCATCAAAATAACATCGATTTCCTTTTCCAAGATTTGTTTTCTGATAGCTTCTACCAAAAGCATATCTTCCTGCAACGCATGAAATTTATGATTTGGGTTCTTTGTCCAGGTTTTACAAAGTTTCACTTCTTCCTTTAAAAGTAACGAGGGATCATAGACCAATTGAATACTGCCAGAAGATTCAAACAGAGATTCCGACACTTCTATTTTTGGAATTTGATTTTTATGGGAAACATGAAGAATGAAAAAATTGACTGGAATATCGGCATAATAATCCACTGCATACCTAATGGCATTCTGTGAATTTTCCGAAAAATCTGTCGGTATTAGTATATTTTTCATTCTTTCTAAGCTATTCTATGCGGAACTGCAACACTGACTCGCAATTGATTGTGTTTGCTTCTGGTATAAGTGTTTTTCAGAGTTTATCAATCCCCTGTTTTTTGAAAATAGAGCAAGGAAATATAATTTTACCAAAAACCTAAGGCAAAACTATCGGTATTATCTGATACAGGAAATGACAAAAGTCAGGTTTGTAGCGAAAGCCAGAGTAAAGACCTCAATGCCTTTAGACCCAAGTTTTTATTCGTGTTATAAATTATTCCATTTCGTGAAGGCCTTCCACATCGAGAATATGGATATCACGCCCCTCGATGTCAATCAGTCCGTCTCTCTTAAAATCGGAAAGAGTTCTGATTAGGCTTTCGGTGGCTATTCCAGCAGTAGTCGCCAAGTCTATTCGGGAAATCCGAATTGGAGCTTCGGGTTTTCTATTCATCACTTCCACAAACTGAAGTATGGTTGCCGCAGTTTTCTTTCGGACAGAACTATAAGCCATTCGCAACAGTTGTTCTTTGACTTCCGAGAGATTGTCTGTGAGTAAGTTCATCAGTTCCAACGCTATATTCTGGCTTTTTTTAAGAATCTCAACCAGCTCCGTTTTTGAAACTCCAACTATTTCACAATCTTCTACTGCAGTGGCTGTTTCAGTATATGGAAGGTTTTCATCAAAAGTTGTAAACCCCAGAAAATCATCGGCTTTATAAAGTCCTGTAATGAGCTCCTTAGCTTTGGTATCCATTGTATGGGTTTTCACCACACCTTTGAGAATTAGGAAAAGCTTGTTTGAATGATCGCCCTTTCTATAAATGTTCTCGCCCTTTTTATAACTAGATTCCTCCCCCTCATCACAGAAAAAATTTTTTAACTCATGTAGATTTAGTGGAACATCTTCAGCTTTTGATTTTTCAATTTTTTCACGACTAGCCAAAATACTTGCTTTGGCCAATCGGCTTTCCACGGCGCTCATTAATTCTTCTTCGTCAAAGGGTTTGGTTAGATAATCATCGGCACCCATATCCATTCCTTTCCGAATTTCCTTGTGTTCCGTTTTGGCTGAAAGGAAAATAAACGGAATGTGGTTTGTGGTATCCCCTGAAGATATTGCTTCCAATACTCCGTAACCGTCCACTTCCGGCATCATAATGTCGCAGATAATAATATTCGGGGGGTTCTGTCTCGCTTTTTCTATTCCAATTTTACCATTTGGAGCGGTATCAACTTGATAGCCGGAAAGTTCCAAAAGCTCGGCAGTATTTTCTCGTAGGGCAGTATCATCTTCAATCAGTAATATTGTTTTCATTTAGCTTTCTTTGTTTTCTATGGGTATAAAAATGGTAAAAATGCTTCCTTTATTTTCCTCACTTTCAAATGCCACTTTCCCACCAAGACTTTCCAAGTGACTTTTCACTATATTCAAGCCAATTCCTGTGCCTTGATTCAGCAAAGCATTCTCGGCTCTAAAATACCTATTAAAAATAAACTTTTGATCTTCGGCTGGAATACCAATTCCTTCGTCAATGATTTTTATGGTAAGATATTCGCTTTCAGGGATAACTACGACATCAATAATAGAAAATTCCGATGAATATTTTATAGCGTTATTGATTAAATTGGTCAAGGAAAGTTCAAGAATCTTCTCATCGAAATTCAGGGTAATGTCATCAATATTTTCTGGATAGGTTATTCTTTGGCCATCCTTCAACAGCATATTTGCACCGTAAATGACCTCGTTGACAACTTTGCTCAACGGAAACACTTCAAACTTATAAGTAGCCTTCCCGGATTCGAGCCGCTCGATGGATAGAAAATCGTTTAGGATATTATTTAGGTACTTTACCTTACTCTTTATGGTCTTCAAGTGTTTTTCACGCTTGTCCTGCTGCTCTGTTTCTGTATATTTTGACACAAGTACAGCCGAAGTGAGAATGCCGCTCAATGGCGTTTTAAATTCATGGGAAACGAGCGAAAGAAACTTGGTTTTCAATTCTCCAAGTTCTCGTTCTTTGCGTAAGGATTCAGAAATTTTATGTTCTGCCTCTTCCCGTCGCGCAACTTCAGCTTCGAGCTCAATGACACTTTTTTGGAGTGCGGCGGTGCGTTTTTCAATTTTTTGCTCCAATAGTGCGTTGAGATCCACAATCTCCATTTCCTGTCTTTTGCGAATTGAAATATCAGTTACCAAGGCCATAACATATCTTGAACCACTAATGACAAACGGATTCAGGCCAGCTTCCACTGGAAACGTACTGCCATCCTTACGACTTCCATAAAGATCCCGACCATGACCCATTTGGCGAGGGTCATTTTTTTTCAAATATTCCGTCGCCCTTACTGGATGGCTCTGGTGATACTCTCTCGGAATTAACACATTGAGATTTTTACCCAAAAGTTCTCCTGAATCATAACCGAACATTCTATCGGCAGCCTCGTTGGAGACCACAATCTCCTGCGATTGGTTCACGATTACTATACCTTCCGATATGGCATCGGAAAGAATTCTGAATATGCTGTCTTTTTTTTCTCCTAATACCTTCACCCCTCAAAAGTAAGGTTTTTAAACATTTTAATCGAACTGATTAATGTCATAAATTATTCCCTAAAAACTCGATAGTTTTACCCTCTTAGAAATCAAACTAACTCAAGGATTATGGACGCATCGGAAAGACCACAGTTGCTTTTTTATCAAAAAATGGGAGAACTGTTTTATGCAATTGCAGCCGCTGACAACGTGGTAAGAGAGGCAGAGTATAAAGCACTGAAGAATATTGTCTCAGAAAAATGGAAAGACCTTGATGATTATGAGGATCCCTTTCACACCGATGCCGCCTACCAGATTGAAGTGGTTTTCGATTGGTTTGACTATGAAGAACTTGACGCTGGTGACTGTTTTGATAGCTTTGCCGATTACAAAAAAGAGAACCAAAAACTTTTTACCGCAGAACGAAAGAAACTGATCTGGGAAACCGCAAATGTCATCGCCGATGCCTTTGCTGGAAAGAATAAAAGCGAATTGATCATGTTGGCAAAATTGAAAATTCTATTAAAAGAGTAATCATCCCTAAAGAAAAGCCAATACCTTTTTCCACTTAATTTGTTTCGCTAATTTTATGACCTAAAACCCGAAATCTTGAAGCATTTACTGTCCATTTTTATTCTCTTTGTACTACTTGGGTGCAAAAATGACCCGAAGAAAGATATAATTGATAATGAAGTGAATCGCACTCCCGATGGAATATCGGATTCGTTGCGGGTTTCCGATAAAGATTTTCAACTACAAGAAAGAACCCTCAACTTGAAACGTAGAGAGCTTATTGAAAAAAAAGACCAGAAGGCTCAACTGGAGAATCTGGTTATCTCCAAATCATTTTATAAAGAAGGAGATAAGTTTACTATTGATTTTGAGTACCCATACCTCAACGAAAAAATAAAACCTTCTTACGGAAATTTTAATGAATACATCAGCAAACATTTTCTGGATACAAAAGGTGTGGAGAAACAGATCATGGAAGAAAAACGACTCTGTGACTCTATGGGAATTCCTCATAAAAATGAAAAACGCATTGTTGAATATAAGATTTACAGCCTTAACGACCGACTGATTAGTGTTCTCTTTTATAAGGAAAATCACTATGCAGGTGCGGCTCATGCCAGCTATACTTTCGAAACCTTGAATTTCGATTTGGAGCAATCCACTTTTATGAAATATGAAGACTTTTTCAATGACGGTTCCGAGGAAGAACTCCGTGAAATTCTCAATGGTTTACTGCGTCAAATGATAAATTCTGGCGACATGTATTACGATTGCTGGGCTATTTCAGCCGATGATTTCTTCGATGCAAAAAATAATTTCGTGATCACCGATGTTAACGTGGAATTCTACTTCGACGATTGCGTCATTTGCCCTTCCTATACGGGAACCTATTCTATAAAAATTCCGTTGGAAATGCTAATGCCTGTTTTACGAAAACACAAAAAGAATCCATTGCTCAATTAATTTAGAGGAGAGAAAAAAAAATAAAGAACAAAGAAGTAAAGAGCATAAATTGATTTACCATGAAAAGCAACTTTAAAGACATTATAAACTCCGAAATCCCAGTGCTGGTCGATTTTCATGCTGATTGGTGCGGGCCGTGCAAAATGTTGGCTCCCATTTTAAAACAAGTAAAAGAGGAACTTGGCGATGCTGTTAAAATCGTAAAAATAGACGTTGATAAAAATCAACCTTTGGCCGCTCAATATCAAGTACGCGGAGTGCCAACGATGATTTTGTTTCAAAATGGAAAACAGCTTTGGAGACAAAGTGGCGTACTTCAGAAAAACGATTTGATCTCCATTATCAACCAACACAAAAACTAATGGAACTAAATAAATATATAGACCACACTTTGCTGAAAGCTACAGCCACCGCTGACGATATCATCAAACTTTGCGATGAGGCGAAGAAACACGTGTTCTATGCAGTTTGTATTAACAGCTGTTATGTAACCTTAGCCAAGAAAGAATTGAAGGGTTCGGATGTGAAAATAGCCACTGTTGTTGGCTTTCCCTTGGGTGCATCCGCTCCAGAATCAAAAGTAAGAGAAGCAACAATCGCTATCGACCACGGCGCGGATGAAATAGATATGGTAATGAACATTGGTTTTTTAAAGAGCCAATGGCCAGAAGCCGTTACCAAAGAAATAGAAGAAATAAAAAAGGCGATAGATTCGAAGGTTTTGAAAGTAATTCTTGAAACCTGTTATCTATCGGATGAAGAGATTAAAACTGCTTGCCAATTAGCCAAAAAAGCGGGAGCCGATTTCGTTAAAACATCCACAGGCTTTGGAACTGGTGGTGCAACAGAACACGTAGTAAAATTAATGTTAGATGAAGTGGGCGATTCATTAAAAATAAAAGCTTCTGGCGGAATAAAAAATGCAGAAGTAGCAAAAAGATATATTGAAATGGGCGTTAGCCGAATAGGAACGTCATCTGGAATCGAAATTGTTTCTGGAATACTAAAAAAAGACAATAATGAGCACACATATTGAAGCAAAAAAGGGAGAAATAGCAGAATCGGTTTTACTTCCTGGCGACCCAATGCGGGCCAAATGGATTGCAGAGAATTTCCTTGAAAATGCTACATGTTACAACGATGTCCGTGGGATGTTGGGTTATACTGGTACCTTTAGAGGAAATCCAGTTTCGGTACAAGGCACAGGAATGGGAATTCCTTCTGCCTTAATATACTGCCACGAACTTATTAACGATTACGGCGTAAAAAATCTGATACGGGTAGGCTCTGCTGGAAGTTATCAAAAAGACATCAATCTACGCGATATTGTGATCGCGATGACAGCTTCTTCTACTTCAGGAATCAACAACACCCGCTTCGTAAACTGTGACTTCTCCCCCACTGCGGATTTCGATCTTCTTATGAAAGCAGCCCTGTACGCTAAAGAAAATAATATTCCAATAAAAGCAGGCAATGTACTCTCGACCGATGAGTTTTATGAAGATAATTTCGAGAATTACAAAAAATGGTCAGATTTCGGTGTAATGTGTGTTGAAATGGAAGCCGCAGGGATTTATACCATTGCCGCCAAATATAAGGTAAAAGCACTGGCTATCCTCACCATATCCGACTCACTTGTCACGGGTGAAGCCACTTCTGCCGATGAGCGCGAAGGAAGCTTTTCGAAAATGATTGAAATCGCATTAAATACACTGCACTGAACTACTTTGGTCAGAGCCCACGTGGTATTCAAAATCCAAAATAAGTAAAATTCCAAATTCCAAAAAAAGAACAAATAAAAGGAGGCAGAGTTCTGGAGAATTAAATCTATGTTTCATGAAAAAGCAGGAATCAAAACTTATGATTCCTGCTTTTCTTAATTAGATTGATACTAACTAAACTCTAAATGTCATTACTGGTAAATCCGAATGGTTAACCACATCCTCACCAATACTTCCTGAAAAGAAATGAGCGAGGCCCTGTCTGCCTTGAGTTGGCAACGCAATTATATCAGCATTTGCGACTTGACTATAAGCGAAAATTCCAGATTCTACAGAATAGTCGTTATACTGAACAACACTGTTTAAGGTTTTTAATGGATTAGGATCGTTAGCATCCGTCAAAAACTTCAATATACGTTTTTCTATTTCACGGGTACTTCTAAAATCTCCCGCTAGGTTGATATAAAGCAGTTGCATTTCAATATTGAATAAATCAAAAATTCGTGTTGCTCGTTTGAATGGACCTATAGAATTTTCCAAGAAATCACAGGCAAAAATTCCTGATCTTGGTTTAAAATTTTCAGAGCGATGCTTGATTACCAAAACCGGTATTTCAGAAGTGCGGACTACTTTTTCAGTATTACTGCCCACAAAAACTTCCTTCATTCCCGTGGTGCCGTGAGATCCCATCACGATAAGATCAACTCCCATTTCTTTGGCTATATCATTCATTTCACTGAAATTGACATAGTTATGGACTGCATCGGTTACCTTAACATCTTTCAAATAGTCCTTGTCCAATAATTCAGAAAATTGTTTTTCTGCTAACTTCATATAATACACTGCCTCGAACACTTCCTTGGTTTGATTTCGTGTCATAACCCCATCATTTAGCCCCATCATGTGAAGCGCGACTATTTCGGCATTCTGCTCTTTGGCAATTGCAGCCGCAACTTCCAATGCGTATTCAGAATATCTTGAGAAATCTACAGGTACTAATATTTTTTTCATAATAATATATTTTTAACGGGTGATCATTTTAGCTTTTCTTTTCTTCAATTGTCTTTCCAAGTCGAGAATGGTCTCTTTGGCGGCAGCTTCGAAAGTGGCATCCGTCGTAGTGGCAAATAGTTTTGGGCCAGGAAGACTTAGTTCAATTTCGCAAATATTTCCCTTGCCGTAAACATTGTTTTCCATTTTGAATGTGACCTCAGCTCGAATTAGCCATTCATATTTTTCCGAAATTTTTTTAAGTCTCTTTTCTATGTAGTCACTCATTGACTCGCTAACGGGCATTTTGATGTACTGAATATTGATGGTCATAATTTGTTGATTGATTAATAGAATTCAAATATAAGTTTTATTTGTAAGTTTAAAAATGACTAAAATCATATCAAACTCAACTGAGATTTTGTTTTAGCAAAGAAGTTAAAAAAAATAAATTTCTCCCCACCAAATGATTAAGCAGAAATTTGTACAAAATTCTATCAAAATGTGTTCGTTATGAACAACAACTTTCACCCACTTCCTTTACCCCGAGTTTTATAAGTATTTTTTCCATAAGACACCATCGCGTAATTGAGGATTGAAGCAAGTTGGCACCCACAAAAGCTGTGAACCACAACCAATTTATATTTACATAAACAGCCAAGATTAGGCTAATTAAAATAAAAGTTCCTGCAATTGCTCTAATATATCTGTTAATCATAATATTGAAATTTTAAACATTAAACAAACTTGTTTGTCCTCTCCATCACCTCCCCTTCGGGGAGGCCGGGAGGGGCTTAAATACTCCGTTCTATCGGTACCACAACCGCATGAATTGGGTTGTTTGTTTCCAGGTTTTTGTTAAATTTTTCTACCAAATCGAAAAACAAATCGATTTTTTCATCTTCTGTAAACGAGAAGAACATACTGCTGTCTGCGCCACTTTTTTGTGAAGGAAACCAGCTAGCATTCATCATAAACGAAGATGTTCCATTTTTATAGCCCTCAATATCGGAACCGCTAAAACTTTCAATATTCGACTTTTTAAAAAGCGCAAGGACTTCCTTCTCAAATTGGTCCACAACTGTTACGATTAGTAGTTTCATGGGGTTATTTATTATTGGTTATTATTAATGGTTGTTTATTTTTCCAACCTAATATGCTTTAACGTCTTACGTCCTACGTCTTTTAGCGCAGCGGTCTTAGGTCTTTTCTCTTTATTCTTTGCTCTTTCTTCTATTTCTACTCTTTATGATTTTTCCGCTCAATTAAATAGTAAACCAACGGCACCACTAGCAACGTAAGGACCGTAGAAACAATAGTTCCGCCCATCAACGAAATTGCAAGGCCTTGAAAAATTGGGTCGAATAGAATTACGAAAGCACCAATTACAACGGTTCCAGCTGTTAATAAAATTGGAGTTGTTCGCACTGCTCCTGCTTCAATTACGGCTTGTTTTAACGGTACGCCGTCTGCGGTTCGCAGGTTTACAAAATCAATTAGCAGTACCGAGTTTCGCACCATAATTCCCGCCAAGGCAATCATCCCAATAAAGGAAGTTGCTGTAAAGAACGCGCCCATAATCCAGTGACCGAGCACAATTCCTATCAACGATAATGGTATGGCAACCATCATCACTATTGGAGCTTTAAAGTTTTGGAACCAACCTACAATCAAAATGTAGATTATGATGATTACCCCTAAGAAAGCAATTCCCAAGTCGCGGAATACTTCCAAAGTAATTTGCCATTCGCCATCCCATTTCACCGTGAAATCGTCTTCGTATTTGGGTTGTTCCAAATACAACTCATTCATTTTATATCCAGCGGGTAGCTTAATTTCATTGAGCTTTTCGGTCATTCCTAAAATAGCGTACACAGGACTTTCCAGCTCTCCCGCCATATCGGCCAAGACATAAACCACACGTTTTTGGTTTTTTCTGAAGATACTTTTTGCACGGACAGTTTCTTGAATATTTACCAAATCGCCCACAGAAACCATATTGCCTTGTTTTGAAACAATTTGCAACTGCGAAATATCCTGAATCGTAGACTTTTCCTTTTCATCTAAAGCGAGCAAAATGCCTACTTGTTGGGCGGCGTTTTCATCGTAAAGGTAACTCGCAGGTCTGTCAGAAAGCGCAGTATTCATTGTATAAACAATCTGTTGCGGAGCCACACCGTAGCGCATCGCCTTTTCTTTGTCTATTATAAATTCGTACTCCATTTGGTCGTCTTCAACCATCCAATCTACATCTACAACATCTTGAGTTTCGTTTAAAATGTTTTCAACTTCCTTGGCAACTGCAATTTGTCGGTCATAATCTGGACCGTAAACTTCAGCCACAATTGTTGACATAACCGGAGGTCCGGGTGGCACTTCTACTATTTTAATATTGGCGCCAAACTTCTTTCCAATTTCTTGAATATGCGGACGCAGTAATTTAGCGATATCGTGACTTTGAAGTTTCCTATCATCCTGTTTTACCAAATTCACTTGAATATCAGCCATATTGCTACCGCCTCGAAGGTCATAATGACGTACCAAGCCGTTAAAAGTTATCGGGGCCGAAGTACCAACGTAATTTTGATAATTCACCACCAAAGGTTGAGTGGAAAGGTATTGCCCAATTTCGCGAGCAACCACCGCAGTGCGCTCTAAAGTTGTTCCCTCGGGCATGTCTATCACTACCTGCATTTCATTTTTATTATCGAAAGGCAGCATTTTCACAGCAACGGATTTTGTAAAGAACATCATCACCGACCCCAAAAGCATTAGAACAGTTATTCCCAGAAATACGAATCGCGTCTTTTTGTTTTCAAGCAAAGGCGTTTCCAACCTTGAATATATTCTGTAAATCAGCGTGCTTTCCAAAGGTTTTTCTGGCTTCGGAGCCTTACCCTTTTTCTCCTTTTCACGAAGAAAAATATAACCCAAATATGGCGTTATCGTTAAAGCCACAAACAAGGACAGTATCATCGCAATTGAGGCACCAATAGGCATAGGCGACATATATGGCCCCATCAACCCAGAAACAAACGCCATTGGCAATACGGAAGCGATAACGGTAAAGGTTGCCAGAATGGTTGGGTTTCCTACTTCGTTTATTGCGTAGATAGCGGCTTGCTTAAACGGCAAGCGTTTCATCTTGAAATGCCGGTGCATATTCTCCGCAATAATAATGGAGTCGTCTACCACAATTCCTGTAACGAATACCAATGCGAAAAGCGTAATTCTATTCAACGTATAGTCTAGCAAATAGTAACTCAAAAGCGTTAATGCAAATGTAATTGGCACCGAAAGGAATACCACCAAACCACCGCGCCAGCCCATTGCGAGCATTACTACTAAAGTAACTGCAATGATTGCGCCCATAAGGTGCATCAACAGTTCTGCAACTTTTTGGGAAGCGGTTTCGCCGTAGTTTCTCGTGATTTCTACGTGAACATCATCGGGGATTAGGTTGCTTCGTAAATGATCTACTTTATCGATAATTACATCTGCAATTTTCATCGCATCGGCACCTTTTCTTTTTGCTACGGAAATAGTTACCGCGGGATATTCCGAAGGATAATTTGAAACATTATCGCCAGCTCCTCCAAAACCGAAGGAAACATAATTCCTCGGGATTTCGGGTCCGTCAAAAATTGCTGCAATCTGTTTTAAATAAATTGGCTGATTCTGCTGCACGCCGACCACTAAGTTTTTAACATCGGTTGCAGATTTCAGGAAATCGCCTGTTGTAACAAAAAACTCAGTATCGTTTTTATCAAAACTGCCCGACGTTAATTGCTGGTTGTTTGCCTTTATCATTTCGGCTACGCCCAAAAAATCCAATCCGCTGGCAGCAAGTTTGTCTTTGTCTAAAACTACGCGCAACTGTCTGTTTCGGCCTCCAATTTTATTTGTTGTGGAAACCTCATTTACTTTTTCAATTTCCTGTGTAAGCTCATCTGCAATTTGTTTCAGTTGGAAATCGTCGTAATTTTCGCTCCAAAGTGTAATTCCCAACATCGGTACATCGTCGATGGCTCGTGGCTTTACAAGCGGCATGGTAACGCCCGGAGGCATTAGGTCCATATGCTTGTTCATTTCGTTGTAAAGTTTTACGAAAGAACGCTCAATATCTTCGCCCACATAAAACTGCACGCTAACCATTGCTCCGTCGTTGAAAGAAGTAGAATACACATATTCCACCCCAGGAATATTCGACGCTAGTTTTTCCAAAGGCTTTACAACCCTCGATTCTACTTCGGTTGGAGATGCGCCGGGATAGCCTACAAAGATGTCGGCCATTGCCACATCAATTTGCGGTTCCTCCTCGCGCGGTATTAAAAACGAGCTCCACACACCTACGACCATAAACACGATCATCAACAGCACTGTAAGCTTCGAGCCTATAAATAACTTGGCAATTTTGCCTGCTAATCCGTCCTTCATGTTTATTTTTTAATAGTTAGTTTGGCACCGTTGTACAGCTTTGCTTCGGGAGAAATAATATAGTTTTCATCTGCAGACAAGCCTGAAAGTACTTCCACATTATCGCCAAAGGTTCGGCCTATTCGCAACCAGCGAAGTATTGCGGTGTTGCTTTGACTCACCGTGTAAATTCCTATTAATTGTCCGCGTTTTACCAAAGCTTCTTCCGGGACCAAAACTATGGTTACATCTGTCTTTTTTTCTATCGGGAATTGCACCGTGGCATACATTCCCGAAAGAATGTTGGCATCGGTCTTATCTAAAACTACTTTCACTAAGAATTGGCCGCCAGTATTTCTAGCGGATGTACTAACTTCAGTAACTGTTCCTGGAAGGATTTTATCAAAAGATTTCACTATCACTTGCACTTCGCTGCCCGATTTAATTTTTGAAATTTCGCTTTCGGGCACTGAAGCAATTACTTCAAAATTGCCCGGGCCTTCCACTGAAATTAATGGAACGCCAGGATTAGCCATATCTCCAGCTTCAATAAATTTACTGGTAATAACCCCGCTGAAAGGCGCGCGAAGGTTTACATACGCAAATTGCGATTGCACTTCGTTTTTCATCTGTTTCGCTCCTTCCAATCTGGCTTTTGCCATTTCGTAACGCGCGCGCTGATCGTCGAGTTCCTTTTGACTTGCACTTTTATCGGCAAATAGATTTTGGAAGCGTTGGTAATCTTTTTCGGCATTGTTAAACGCTGCTTGTGCTTCAGTAATTCCGGCAGTTGTCTGCGCTTGTTTTGCGGAAAGATCAGCATTGTTGATGCTTACCAAAAGTTGCCCCTTTGAAACTTTGTCCCCCACATTTACGTGCACTTTATCTACAAAGCCCATCATTCGGGTGCTAAGCGTGGCGCTGTTTGCGGCTTCAATTTTTCCACTTGCGGTTAAGAACGGAGAGTTG
>JBLWTS010000038.1:0-27659 GCA_048270045.1 Aequorivita sp. | reverse complement strand
GCTCCGCTCGGACACCAGAGAGCGTTTCGGTGTCCGAGCGGAGCCGAGGACTATTTTATGTTTTCATTTAATCAAATTTAGAATCATGCCGATTGGATATATGTACATTCTCAAATGTAATGATGACACCTATTACACAAGAAGCACGATAAATTTGACTCAAAGATTTTTGAATCACCAGGCTGGCCTCGATGCAAATTATACCGCAAAGAGATTACCGGTTTCACTGTTTTATTTTGAAGAATATTCACGAATTGATTTAGCATTTAGACGTGAAAAACAAATTCAGAACTGGAGTCGCAAAAAGAAAGAAGCTTTAGTTTCTAAAAAATATGAAGAATTGCATCAATTAGCAATTTGTCAAAATAGTTCTCACTCTTCGAACAAAATAAATCGATCCCCGAGCGGAGCCGAGAGACAAAGAGAGTAAATCCATTTGTTCCGAATTTTCATTAAAAACCCAAATCAAAGGTCCCTGAGTGATTTTTACAATACTTGGCAGTGCCAGGTATTGTAAAATTCGTACCGAAGGGCCGAGACAAACGCCAATAATATTCTTAATTTTACCAAAATGGAAAATACAACAACAACCCAACAAACCGATATACAGTCCCTCCTAAAAATTCATTTTGGCTATGACAATTTTCTCGCAAATCAAGAGGAAATAATCAATAACGTTTTAGACCAAAAGGACACCATCGCAATTATGCCAACAGGAGGTGGAAAATCGCTTTGTTTTCAGTTACCTGCCTTGGTCTTGAAAGGAACAGCGATTGTAATTTCACCCTTGATTGCTTTGATGAAAGATCAGGTAGATGCCTTAAAAGCTAACGGGATTTCAGCCGCATTTTTCAACAGTTCTCAACCTTCTGAAGAACAACACAAGGTTTTAAAAAACCTCCAAAATGGAGAATTAAAGCTACTATACGTTGCACCTGAAAGTCTTCCGCAATTGAATTTTATTTTGGATTCAATCGAAATAAGCCTTTTCGCGGTTGATGAAGCACACTGTATTTCCAGTTGGGGCCATGATTTTCGTCCTGCTTATACACAGCTGAAAAGTCTAAAAGAACAATTTCCATCCGTTCCATTAATTGCTTTGACTGCAACCGCAGATCGGCCTACTCGTGAAGACATAGCAGCCCAACTCGCTATTCCTAATGCGAAAACCTATATAGCATCTTTTGACAGACCAAATCTTTATTTAGATGTACGTCCAGGCCAAAACCGCAATAAGCAGATTCTTAATTTTATTGCAAAACGAGGGAACCAAAGCGGAATTATTTATTGCTTAAGCAGAAAAAGTACTGAAAAACTAGCTGCTACACTCAAATCCAAAGGTTTTGAGGCCGAAGCTTATCACGCCGGACTTACTTCTGAAGAGAGAAGTACCATTCAAGATAATTTTGTGAACGACCGTACGCCAATTATTGTTGCGACAATAGCTTTCGGAATGGGGATCGACAAAAGCAATGTTCGCTGGGTAATCCATTATAATATGCCGAAAAACATCGAAGGTTATTACCAGGAAATCGGCCGTAGTGGAAGAGATGGTTTGGCTTCGCATACCGTTTTGTTTTACAGTTTCGCAGATGTGATTATGCTTCGGAAATTTGCAGAAGGCACTGAAACCGAAGCCTATCAATTGGCGAAGTTAGAACGGATGCAGCAATACGCCGAAGCGCTGAGCTGTAGAAGAAAAGCGTTGCTGGGTTATTTTGGCGAACACGTGACCGAGGATTGTGGCAATTGTGATATCTGCAAAACACCGCCAAAATATTTCGACGGTACCCTCATCGCCCAGAAAGTATGTTCCGCAGTAGCGCGATTACAAGAACAAGAAGCGTTAGGGATGGTTTTAGACGTTCTTCGAGGTTCGCAAAACGCACAGGTCTACGACAAAGGCTATCAAAATATTAAAACTTTCGGTGTGGCGAAAGATATATCGTGGCGCGACTTGCAGCAATATATTATTCAACTTTTAAATCAAGGAGTACTACAAATCTATTTTCACGAAAATGGACGGTTACTGCTTACTCCTTTGGCTAAAAAAGTTTTATATGAAGGAAAAAAGGTGCGATTGGCAAACATTGTCCAAGAAGTAGAAGTAATAAAAACAGAAAAGGCTCCGCGGAAACGAGCTGATCTTTTTGAAAAGTTGAGAACCCTTCGATCCAAATTGGCCAATGAAATAGGAATGCCAGCCTACATCGTTTTTAGCGACGCTGCTTTGGAAGATATGGAGCATAAAAAGCCCCGAACCCGTGAAGAATTTGCTGAAGTTTCGGGAGTTGGAGAGGCAAAACTAAATAAGTATGCAGATGACTTTCTCAGAATCATCAATCGGCATTTAGATAATTTAGACAGCAATTTATCAACTCACGAACGCAGCTATAAAATGTTCGTGGAAGACAATCTTTCGCCTTCAGAAATTGCAACGCGACGCGGTCTTTCGGAAGATTCAATATATGGGCACTTTCTAAAAATGCATCAGTTGGGTAACGAAATAGACTTATTGCAATTCATTTCATCTGAGGAAATTCAGAAAGTAAAAGAGGCTCAGGAAAAACTTGAAAACCCAGATACACTAAAACCATATTTTGAATACTTCGAAGCGGAAATGCCTTATTGGAAGATAAAAATGGGGTTGCATTTGTAAGGTTTTTACATTAAAAATAAACCTCCTGCGCCACCCTAAAAGTATTCGCATGCGCTTCAATAATCGTTTTAATTTCTGGGGAATATCCACCTCCCATACTTACTTGGACTGGAATATTCAAATCCTTGCACCTCTGCAAGACAAAACGATCGCGTTCTTTGCAGCCTTCCACCGTGCAATTTAATCTTCCGAGTTTATCGGTTTCCAGAATATCCACGCCGCTCAAATAAAAGATAAAATCGGGATTCTGTTTTTCAATTAATTTTGGTAAAGTTTCTTTTAATTTTTGAATATAAACTTCGTCTCCACTTCCATCGGGAACTGGAATATCCAAATCACTTTTCTCCTTTTTGAAAGGATAATTTCCCGCGCCGTGCATTGAAAATGTAAAAACTGAGTTGTCATTTTGGAAAATTTCGGCAGTTCCATTTCCCTGATGTACATCTAAATCTATAATCAGGATTTTCTCAGCGAACCCTATTTTTTGAAGATATTTAGCTCCAATTGCTTGGTCATTCAACATACAAAATCCTTCTCCACGATCTGTATAAGCGTGATGCGTACCGCCAGCAATGTTCATGTCTACTCCGTATTTTAGGGCAAATTCACATCCTTCAATTGTTCCTTGGGCAATGCGGAGTTCCCTTTTAACAAGTTCTTTTGATAAGGGAAAACCAATTTTCCTAGCTGCCCTCTTGTCGATGGTTAGATTCAATAAACTTTCAAAATATTCTTCAGTATGTACTGCCAGAATATCTTCCTTAGAAGGCATTTTTGGTTCAAAAAAGTTTTCTGCTATACAAGTCCCTTCATATAATAACTGCTGCGGTAGAAGCTCGTATTTTTCCATTGGAAAACGATGGCCTTTTGGCAAGGGATAACTATAGCTAGGGTGAAATGCGACTTTCATCATTAAGTTCTGTCTTTTTCGTAACGTAAAGAATCTTCACACATGGCGAAAACATATGAACCATTTAAATGGTTTCGGGATTCTTTATCTCTTTGCCTATTATGGGAATTTTCTTTGTATAGAAAGTGATGCGTATCCCAAATAAAAGGATTACACCACCTAAAATCATTTGAAAGGAGACTCCTTCATTAATAAACAACCAAGCAAAAAGTGTCGTTAATACTGCCTGACCTAATAAGCTTACAGAAACCCTAGTAGCCCGCATATGTTTGGTAGCATAACCTAAAAGTAACCACGCAGCCAATTGACAAACTAAGCCTTGAACTAAAAGCGATAGCCATCCCATTTCTGTAAATCCAGTAAAGGGTTCATTCATAACCAAACTCAGTATACCTAAAAATACTGCCGAACTAAGGGTGCTTATTGTTATAAAAGGAACCACTTCTACCTCATAGAGCACAAATTTGCTCACCAACATATAAACAGCATAAAAAACACCAGAAAGTATTGCAAATACAAACGCTAGATCAAAATCTAGGTTCACAAAGAAGTGAAATCCAACTAAGGTTATCATCCCGAAAATGGCAATTATAGTGCCTATCCAAAAGTTTCTTGTGGGTTTATTCTTTAAAAAGAAAAATGCACCTATTCCTACCCAGACAGGCGATAGATTGGTCAATAGCGTAGCCTGAGTAGCTGTAGACTCCTGAATTGCAATGTTCCAAACCGTAACATCTAGCGCAAATATGAATCCGCAGAGTACCGTTAATAGTAACATTTTTATTGAAGGAACTTTGAGCTTTCCTGATAGCAAAGCAAATGGAACTAATACAGCCGCCGCAATCGCCATTCGGTAAAATGCGGAAATAATGGGAGGCGACAACTTTAGCTTTACCAAAATTGGAAAAATAGAAATACAAATTATTCCAATGACAAGGGCAATTCTAGGCTTTGTCATAGTAGTAAAAAATGAAGGATTATTAAAGTCGGCAAAAATACTTTATTAACCCGCGCAAATTGGAATAATTAACTTTTGATTTTAATTGGGATGGAACGCGGATGACACAGATATTTATCAGCGATTATCCGTTGCATCAGCGTTGTCAGTGTTCTGTAAATTGAACAACCCCATAAATCTAAGAAATTATTTCGTGATAACTCTAGTCTACTTTCCCTGAAATTGGTGCAGTTTTAACTGAATCCGTTTTCTTTCAACATCCACATCTAGCACTTTTACCACAATCTGTTGATGCAAATGCACGTGCTCATTCACATCTTTCACAAAAGAATCGGATAGATTGGAGACGTGGATCAGCCCGCTTTCCTTTATTCCAATATCCACAAAACATCCAAAATTAGTGATGTTGTTTACAATTCCGGGCAGCAATTGTCCTTCCTGTAAATCGTTTATAGTTTTAATATTTTGATTGAAAGTGAACACTTTTGCCTCTTCCCGAATGTCCAATCCGGGTTTTTCCAATTCCTTTAAAATATCCTGCAAAGTGGGAAGCCCTGTTTTTTCTGAAATGTATTTTTCCAAATTTATTTTCTGAAGAAGCGTTTTGTTTCCTATCAATTCTGAAATCTTCACGCCTTCATCCTTCGCCATTTTTGAAACCACCGCATAGGTTTCAGGATGCACCGAAGAATCATCCAAAGGATTTTTCCCGTTTTTTATGCGAAGAAATCCTGCAGCCTGTTCAAAAGCCTTTTCCCCTAAACGAGGAACTTTTTTAATTTCAGAACGGGAAGTAAAAGCTCCATTTTCTTCTCGGTAATTCACAATATTCTCCGCCAACTTTGGACCAATTCCGGAAACATAACTTAGCAGTGGAACACTGGCAGTATTGATATTGGTGCCAACGGCATTCACACAAAGTTCCACCGTAGTTTCTAGGGATCTTTGGAGTTTTGCTTGATCCACATCGTGTTGGTATTGCCCTACGCCGATGGATTTTGCATCAATTTTCACTAATTCTGCCAACGGATCCTGCAAACGACGGCCGATGGAAACTGAACCTCGGACAGTAATATCATAATTTGGAAATTCATCTCGCGCAATCTTGGAAGCTGAATAAATAGAAGCCCCGGCTTCGCTCACCACAAAAACCTGGATTGGGTTTTTGAAATGTACTTTTTTTACAAATTGCTCAGTTTCCCGGGAAGCAGTACCGTTTCCAATAGCGATAGCCTCTATTTTATAGGCATCTGCCAGGGAACTAATTTTTCGCATAGCTCCGATAGTGTCACTCTTTGGTGGGTGCGGAAAAATAGTTTCATTGTGCAACAATCCCCCTTGAGCATCCAGACAAACAACTTTACAACCCGATCTAAATCCAGGATCAATTGCCAAAACACGTTTTTCACCCAAGGCAGGAGCGAGTAGCAACTGCTCTAAATTTTTCGTAAAGACCTTGATCGCAGTTTCATCTGCTTTTTCTTTTGCAGCAGTCAAAATTTCATTGGAAAGTGCTGGAAACAAAAGCCGTTTATAACTATTCTCAATTGCCAATTTTATCTGTTTTGAAGCAGCGTCATTGGATTTTATTACTCTTTCTTCAATACGAGAAATCGCCTTCTCATCGTCAATTTCTATTTTCTGACGGATAAATCCTTCCGAAGTAGCACGAAGAATAGCCAATAATCTATGGGAAGGGATTTTGTTTAAAGCTTCATTCCACTCGAAGTAATCGCGGAATTTTTGCGCCTTTTCATCTCCCTCCATCTTCTTGACCACTTTTGTTGAAATGATTGCATTCCGCTCCACTTCCCGTCGCAACATATTTCGGATATCCGTTCTTTCATTTATCCATTCGGCAATAATATGGCGGGCGCCTTCCAAAGCTTCTTCTTCTGAATTTACTTCGCCTTTTATATATTTTGAAGCCAGGGAAAAAATATCTGAGCTTCCCAAATTTCTGGATTGGCTCATAATTATTTTCGCCAAGGGTTCCAAACCATTTTCCCGAGCGGTATCCGCCTTTGTTTTTCGCTTCTTTTTGTAGGGCAAATACAAATCTTCCAAAGCAATTAAATCGGTCGCTTCTTCAATCTTCTTCTGAAGTTCGGGCGTTAAAACCTCTTGCTCTTCCAAAGATTTAAAAATTGCAATTTTTCGCTTCTCTAAAACTTCGAACTGCTCTTTGAGCTTGACGATTTCTCCAATTTGTACTTCATCCAGATCGCCGGTCAATTCTTTGCGATAACGGGAAATGAAGGGAATTGTACAATCTTCGTTTAAAAGTTTGACGGTATTTTCGACACTTTTTTTAGGAAGTTGAGTTTGGGAAGTAATAAAACCAATGATAGTGATCATTTTCAATTTTAAACTACATATTAACCCAATTATGCTTTAAACTTAAACCTCTTATGACTTCAAATGCTGACATCGCAGATAAATTTATATCTGCTACATTTCCAAAATCACGGTCTCTTCCTGTTATTCCATTTTTATTAAATTCTTCAGTTAAGAGAATTGCCGCCTCAATTTCCATTTTCAAACTATTTTTCGTTAGTTCAAATGAAGGCTTAACAGAACCATTTGCCTGCGATTTTAAACAATGTAGATAGTGTGCGAATGAATCTCTTTCTCCGAAATTTACTGATGTAGGTTGTGCTCCTGAAAATAGTATATCCGAATAACCAGAGTTATAAAAGATATTCGTTTTTAACCTATCTAATATTCCGATTCTTTTCGCTATATCCAAAAATGGGATTTGGTATTCAGTCAATGCTTGAGGACAATAATACCATTTGCTTCTCCTACCATTTCCATCTACGGGATTATTAAATTTTTTTGTATTGAAACTTCTTGTGTTGAGCCAATTTCCAGAAGCAATTCCATCTACCTTGGATAATGCCAAAATTAGATGTTGATGATTTGAATAAGCAACAATAACCTTTTTGCCATTGAGCTTCAACCCTGCTGTTAAATCCAAAAGATTTAACAACCAAGAAGGATCCTGAATTAAGTAACTCTGCGAAGGTTCTGGCACTAAATAACACCCAGTATATTCCATATCCTCTATATATTCTAACAAATCGTGTAAATCCGTTTCACTAGTCATCAATTCCTTCGATAAACAGAGCGTAATATATATATCCTTGTTTTTTTCAATTTTATTTACTTCTTCCAATACTATGGATTGAAAATTAAACCAATCATCATTAATTATAGTTGTGAAAAGACCTGGTAGGATGAAAAACTTAGTATTGAGAACATCATTATAATCTTGCTTTAAATTAGTTAACATCAAATTTATGTCTCCTCTGTTAAACAATGCACTGTCATACTGATTAGGCCAAAAGGAATGAGAGGTTAAGCGATAATGATCTGCCCGGGGAATATAAAACTGCGGATCAATGACCACCTGTCCATTTGATTTACCTATTTCTTTGGCTAATTTCTTCATTTGATCTAACTCCATATCTCTTGGGCTTAAAATCACTAAGCCATCGTTCCATTTCTTTGTCAAATCTTTGCATAATGGCCCCATATTATGTCCAAACTGAAGATGTAATTCCATATTTAATATTTTATAGTAGGTTTAATGGCGTTGAATATCTGTAAGGCTTCAAATGCGTTTCGAGGTCTTCGACTTCTCCTATGGTCGCCTAGGAGTTTGATAAAGGCAGTAAGTTGAAATTTTGTGTCACCCTCTATTTGTATGTTTGGTAAAGACTCAGTTTCTAGCTTTTTAATAATTTTGAAAACATCACCATTTGTTCCGTGCATGTAAAAATTTGAACCCTTAATTAATTCATAAGCCACAATGCCTATAGAGAATAGGTCAGATCTTGAATCGATATCCTTTTTAAAATTCCTAAACTGCTCAGAAGAAGCATACCCTATAGTGAAAAGTCCAAATGGATTATTAGTCGGAGTTATTGAAGCTAAATCAAGATGCCTGGAAATTCCAAAATCTAAAAGCCAATATTTACCATAGACATCTAAAATTATGTTTTCTGGTTTTATATCTCTATGAACTATATTAACACTTTCAGCTAATACTATTTGTTCCAACATTGTTTCAATAAATAGAACAATTTCAGC
Source organism: Aequorivita sp. (assembly GCA_048270045.1). Classification (GTDB taxonomy): domain Bacteria; phylum Bacteroidota; class Bacteroidia; order Flavobacteriales; family Flavobacteriaceae; genus Aequorivita. Next base: position 19,037 of record JBLWTS010000038.1, on the reverse strand, counting down.
CGTAATGAATTTTTTCCCATTTAAAATTAAGTGTCTTAAATTCTCTCCTTGAATGCGTTCCTCTATTAACCAAATACTTTTCTCCGAACTATCACAATTATGTTCAAATATCTTAGGAATATGAGAACTATTTATTTGCTCAACAGCTTTGATTTCACGTTTTGTTCTTTCCAGACCATCTTTATTAGGCTTTATTTTCTTGAAAACCACAGGTCCATAATCATCATGTATTGCCCTATATACTTCCTTTTGACCTCCTGAAAGTAAAGGGACAATTTTGCGTAATTTATTAACTGGGTTTTCCATATAATTTTCTGCCAATGTGTTCATTTAATACCCAAGAAAAATAAGATCCTGGCAATTCAATTCTCTCCGCCTTCTTTTCTATCTTAGCTTTAGTACCATCAAAAGTGATGAAGCCTGTTTTTGGACACATGTGATTCTTAAAATTACTAGCTCTCATTTCGGGCATCAAAATATAACTTAAAGAGGCAAAATTTTGATTAATAAGCGCCTGAGAAACTGCTTTTTTGGAGTTACTTAATTTGGCTTCTACGGCAATAATTTCTCTTATAAAAAAATTTTGACGGAATTTATGTATAAAATATTTTCTACCCTTCTTTTTTATGAGCTGAGCGTTTTCGAGTCTTTTTAATGCTTTTAGCAAAGAGTTACTTTCAAAACCTAATTTTTCGATGAGCTTTAAAATATTTACACCATTAGAAGAATATACTGAAATGTGATGCAGAATTTTTATGTCAGTTTTTGATAATTTGTTTCGTTCAAGATTCCATTCAATCTTTTTTTCTTTAGGCCAAGAAAGAATCAACAAATCTGGAATACCTATTTCTGCATAAGTTTCTTCTAAAATTAAATAATTTTGTTTTGAATCATAAAATAAGTTGTTTGACTCTAAAAAAGATTCAATTAAATCTGATTCAGACCCTTTGTTCCTAATTCTAAACTTTAATTCAGCCATATCAATAATTGTTCTCCAAATTACAAAAAAAATCTATTAATTAATACTTGCTCCATTGTCAACACCTTCTTCCCCTGGATTTACGAAGACCAATTTTCCTTCCGTATTTTCAGTCATCAAAATCATTCCCTGACTTTCCACGCCGCGAAGTTTTCTTGGGGCTAAGTTTGCCAATACCGTCACTTTTTTCCCAATAACTTCCTCCGCCGTAAAACTCTCTGCAATTCCCGAAACAATGGTTCGAATGTCAAGTCCTGTATCAATTTTTAACACTAAAAGTTTATCCGCCTTCGGCATTTTTTCGGCTTCGATTATAGTTCCCACTCGCATATCGAGTTTTACAAAATCCTCGTATTGAATAGTTTCTTTCTGAGGTGCCAATTCCAAGGCTTTTTCAGCCGAAGGAATCTCTTTATTACTCTCTGTATTATCCATTTTAGTCTGTTTCAATTTATTTAGCTGTGCTTCAACCTGCTCATCTTCTATTTTGCTGAAAAGAAGTTCGGCCTTTCCAATTTTGTGACTGGGTTTTAGTAATTCTGTTTTTGAAGAAACATCGTTCCACCCTAACCCTTCGACTGCGCTCAGGGTGACATTGAGCATGTTTTTTAATTTCTCTGATGTAAATGGCAAAAAGGGTTCGCATAAAACCGCTAACGCAGCGGAAATCTGCAAAGCCACATACATAACCGTTTTTGTCCGCGCCTCATCTGTCTTGATTGTTTTCCACGGTTCTTCATCGGCCAGATATTTGTTTCCTAAACGCGCCAAATTCATCATTTCTGCTTGCGCTTCACGAAATCTATATCGCTCCAACGAGCTGGCAATTACCTCTGGATAGGCTTTCAGTTCTTTTAAAGTCTGTTCGTCAACTTCGGAAAAGGTTGAGGGTTTTGGAACGATGCCGTCGTAATATTTATCCGTTAAAACCATTACTCGGTTTATGAAATTTCCAAGTATCGCAACCAATTCGTTGTTATTTCGAGCTTGGAAATCGGCCCAAGTAAAATCGTTGTCCTTGGTTTCAGGGGCGTTTGCGGTCAATACATATCGCAACACATCTTGCTGATTTGGAAAATCTTCCAAATATTCGTGCAACCAAACAGCCCAATTTCTACTAGTGGAAATTTTATTGCCTTCCAAATTCAAAAATTCGTTGGCAGGCACATTGTTCGGGAGAATATAGCTGCCTTCGGCCGCAAGCATTGACGGGAAAATAATACAGTGGAAAACGATATTGTCCTTCCCAATAAAATGCAGCAATTTGGTGCTTTCGTCCTTCCAATATGGCTCCCAATCTTTTCCTTCCCTTGCTGCCCATTCTTTGGTTGATGAAATATATCCAATAGGCGCATCAAACCAAACGTAGAGCACTTTTCCTTCCGCTCCTTCTACAGGGACGGGAATACCCCAATCCAAATCGCGGGTTACCGCTCGTGGCCGTAAACCCTCGTCGATCCAGCTTTTACATTGTCCATAGACATTGGTTTTCCAATCTTTTTTGTGGTTGACCAATATCCAATCTTTTAAAAAATCTTCATATTCGTTCAATGGTAAAAACCAATGTTTTGTTTCTTTGAAAATTGGTTTGTTACCAGAAATAACACTTTTTGGGTTGATTAAATCCGTTGCATTTAAACTACTTCCACATTTTTCGCATTGGTCGCCATAGGCTTCTTCATAACCGCATTTTGGGCAAGTTCCTATGATATATCGATCGGCAAGAAACTGATTGGCTTCTTCATCATACAATTGTTCCGTGGTTTCTTCGGTGAATTTTCCGGCATCGTATAATTTTCTAAAGAATTCTGAAGCAGTTTCGTGATGAATTTTAGCTGAGGTTCGTGAATAATTATCAAAGGAAATTCCGAATTCAGCAAAGCTATTTTTTATCAACGCATTGTATTTGTCAACGACTTGTTGGGGTGTAATGCCTTCCTTTTTCGCTTTAATTGTAATGGGAACTCCGTGTTCATCGCTTCCGCAAATAAAAGCTACATCCTTGTTTTGAAGGCGTTGATAGCGTGCATAAATATCGGCTGGCACATAAACGCCTGCCAAATGACCTATATGAACGGGTCCGTTCGTGTAAGGCAAAGCGGCTGTAATCGTATATCTATTTGGGTTCTGATCCATATTTTTTTTTGAAAGCACAAAAGTACGTATAAATGTAGTAATTTGTGGTTTTAAATAGACTCATGATAACACCTAAATCTCTTCAACAGGGCGATACTGTTGCTATAGTTTCCACCGCGAGGAAAATTACAAAGGAAGAATTACACCCTGCACTTCAATTGCTTAAAAGTTGGGGATTGCAAGCCGTTTTAGGAAAAACAATAGGAGCGGAAGAAAATCAATTTGCGGGAAGTGATGAATTACGGGCGGCCGATTTTCAGGAAATGATGGACGATCCTAATATAAAAGCAATTTGGTCCGCGCGTGGTGGATATGGAACTGTCAGAATTATTGATAAACTGGATTTTTCTAAATTCAGACAAAATCCGAAATGGATAATAGGCTATAGTGATGTGACGGTTTTACATTCTCATATTCACACTCTAGGGGTCGAGACTTTACACGCCCAAATGTGTTTAGAAATCGAGAATAAGACGGAAGAAGCGAGAGAATCTATTCGGAAGGTAATATTTGGGGAAGAATATTTAATTTCATTTGGAGTTAATACCTACAAGGAGGCCTGCGGCGACACCTTGCAGGAAGAGGCCCTCGGCGACACCTTGCAGGAGAACACTCGGCTAGGTTTTATAAAAGGCGAAATTATTGGTGGAAACTTGTCGGTTCTTTATTCACTTGTTGGAAGTGCTTCGGAAATGAAAACCGAAGGGAAAATACTTTTTATCGAAGACTTGGATGAAATGCTTTATCACATTGACAGAATGATGATGAATTTAAAGCGAAGCGGTTATTTAAAAAACCTGAAAGCGTTGGTCATTGGCGGAATGACACAAATGAAGGACAACAAAGTGTACTTCGGAAAAACTGCTGAAGAAACTATCGTGCACTTAGTGAAAGAATACGATTATCCAGTAATTTCAAACTTCCCAGCGGGGCATATTCTTGACAATCGAGCTGTGATAATGGGAAGGGAAGTGAGATTGAATGTTCTAGGCTCAACTATCAAGGTAGAATTTTCATCTTCAAAAAATCATAAATCGTCAATCTAAAATCGTAAATCGAGATGGCCTCGCACAACGAACTTGGAGAAATAGGTGAAGAAATAGCCGTTCAGTATTTGCTGAAGAACGGTTATAAAATTTTACGTCGTAATTTCTTTTTTGACAAGGCCGAAATAGACATTATCGCGCAAAAAGAAGAGGGCACGGTAGTTATTGTAGAGGTGAAGACCCGTAATAGCGACTTTTTTGGTGATCCGCAGAGTTTTGTCACTCCAGGAAAAATCAAAAACTTGGTAAAAGCCGCAAATGAATATATTGTTTCAAACGACCTTGATGTTGAGGTTCGATTTGACATTATAGCTATTCTAAAAAACCAAAAACAAGAAAGTCTGGAGCATTTTGAAAATGCTTTTTATCATTTTTAATACTCTTGAATGCGGAAATCTCTACATCTTACTATGTGGTCTTCAAACTTTGGAAGCGTTAACGGACTTTTCAGGATTAATTAACTCCCCAATTTTATACAGCAAGATAATTTGTAAAATAACAGTTGGAATTAAAAACAGAAGTCCCAGCCAGCCCATAAAGACTAGGGTAAACAATATTCCACTAACCACTTTAAACCCACCGGCTATCTCTGGAATTTTCCCTAAGGGTTCTTCTTTCAATCGCATCAATGCTAAACCAAAAATTATACTTCCAATTCCGCAGAAAACGGATTGTGTAACAATAACGTATTCTATATCAAATAGCTCAAAATAAAGAGAGGTCATATCGTATCCATAAAATAGAATTGTTGTGCCAATTAAAAAGAAAGCCCCAATTTTTAATAAATAGTTATCGAATATTTTACCGCTCAAAACAAATCCCCATAAGAAGTATATGTAGGAAAGCATAACTATAAATTTCATGCTAATATACGCAGCATTTGAGAAAATTAATTCATCTTCGTAAAATCGAGCATAGTCAACGGCAAATTCTACAAAACCTGAAAGGAAATAAATAATTCCACAAATCCAAGCGAGTTTAATGTGAAACATAGAAAAGCCAATTTCACTTAAATTGAAAGTGCCTGAATCCGAGGAAACCGCTTCCTTTAAATTTTCTAAATCTTCTCCCAAAGCATTTAGAATAGTTTTAAGTGTAAAACTTCTAGGAGTAACTTCACCTGCTTCAATACGCTGAATGGTTCTCACATTTATATTGCATTGTTCCACAAGTTCCTCTTGGGTAAAGCCTTTTTTCTTTCGTAATTCCAGAATTTTTCGGCCGAGTTCAGGTTGTTTCATTTTCTCTGATTTGATGAAGCAATAGTACGATGGTAGTAAATATAAGCCAATATTTTCAACGGATTTTAACCCGACATTTGCCCGACATTCATTGCGAGGAACGAAGCAATCTCAAACAAAGTAAAAAATTAGACTTTATTTCCTAATGATTTTAAATTTTCCCGAAGGGTTCATATTCGTTGGGAAGAGTCTATAAACCTTCACATTTTCAGATTCAATTTTATAGATAATTACAAAAGGATATTTTTTAACAGGAACTTGGCGGTATTCTTTGTAAACAAGTTGAAAGAGAAATGGATTTTCTTTTAAATAATCGATTGTGCGCTTTATTTGATCAAGAAAAGAATTGCTTAGTTGTTTGGATATTTTTGAATACCAATCATATCCCTCAGCGATATCGAATTTGGCATCTTCTTCTATCAAAATTTGATAGTTTTTCATTTAGTCCGGTGTTTCACATAATTTTCCACTTCATACCAGGTATGAAAAACGGCTCTTCCTTCATTTTCTTTTTCTGAAGCTAAATCTAGTGCCTGTTTCTGAATTTCTGTCAACTCATTTGACGTTACAAACCAATTTTCGGGAAGAAGTGCGGCAAGTTTGGCTCTTTCAGAAAAACTTAATTCCTGAAAGGCCTTGGCAAGTTGTTCGACTGTGAGATTTGGAGTAGCCATATACCAAAGATAAAAATAAAATACTTTTTAAACTGAAAACGGTTCCAGAACCTGAAGTGCCTTATTCACCGAAGTGACCCCTTCAAAAGTCAAAACTAATCGCAAACCATTTCGTGTTTGTTTTTCTTTCATCGTTACTTTTTGAGGATGGGTTTGAACATATTGAAGCACTTTTGTAAAGGAAGGACTTTGATAAAAACCACTTTGTTGGTCTGCGATAAAATAACCAACCATTTTTTTGTTTTTCATTATAATGCGTTCCAAGCCCATTGAAATGGCAATCCATTTTATTCGTACGCTGTTTAGAAGATCTACAGCAGGCTTCGGCAATTCTCCAAAACGGTCTAGAAGTTCTTTCTCGAAATTTTTGAGCTCTTCTTCATTTTTTAGCCCGTTTAATTTTGTGTAGAGATTAAGTCTTTCCGTAATGTTGTTTACGTAATCATCAGGAAAAAGGAGTTCGAAATCGGTGTCGATGGTAGTTTCCTTTACAAAATCTTTTTTCGGGTCTTCCGTCTCTTCGTATAAGTTTTTGAATTCCTTTTCCTTCAATTCATCTATAGCTTCCGAAAGAATTTTTTGATAGGTTTCAAAACCAATTTCATTTATAAATCCGCTTTGTTCTCCGCCCAATAAATCTCCTGCACCGCGGATTTCTAAATCCTTCATCGCGATATTTATGCCGCTTCCCAATTCTGAAAATTGTTCTAGGGCCGTAATTCGTTTTCGCGCTTCATCCGTCATTGCTGAATATTCGGGTGTAATGAAATAACAAAATGCTTTTTTATTGCTTCTTCCTACACGTCCCCGCATTTGATGCAAATCGGACAAACCGAAGTTGTTGGCGTTGTTGATAAAGATTGTGTTTGCGTTAGGTACGTCCAAACCGCTTTCAATAATGGTGGTAGAAACCAATACGTCGAATTCATTGTTCATAAACCGAAGCATTAAATCTTCGAGTTTTTTGCCGTCCATCTGCCCGTGACCGATTCCGATTTTGGCATCGGGCACCAAACGCTGGATCAATCCAGCAACTTCAGTTATGTTTTCAATTCGGTTATGGACGAAAAATACTTGACCGCCCCGTTGAATTTCATAACTGATGGCATCACGAATAGCTTCCTCAGAAAATCGGATAACGTGCGTTTCCACAGGATATCTATTGGGTGGAGGTGTGGTGATAACTGACAAATCCCGTGCGGCCATCAAACTAAATTGCAACGTTCTCGGAATGGGTGTCGCCGTTAATGTTAACGTATCCACATTTTCCTTGATGGTTTTTAGTTTATCTTTTACGGCGACGCCAAATTTCTGTTCCTCATCAATCACCAGCAAACCTAAATCTTTAAACTCTACGGATTTGTTTACCAGTTGATGCGTTCCAATGACGATATCCAAAGTTCCATTTTTCAATCCTTCTAGAACCGTTTTTCTTTCTTTGGCCGTTCTAAAACGGTTGAGATAATCCACTTTTACAGGCATTTCAGAAAGACGTTCAGTGAAAGTTTTAAAGTGTTGAAAAGCCAGAATGGTTGTTGGAACTAATACGGCAACCTGCTTTCCATTATCTACCGCTTTAAAGGCAGCACGAATTGCAACTTCCGTTTTTCCAAAACCCACGTCACCACAGACCAAACGATCCATGGGCCGCTCGTTTTCCATATCTTTTTTTACATCCTCTGTGGCGGTACTTTGATCAGGGGTATCTTCATAAATAAATGAGGATTCCAATTCGGCCTGCAAATAACTGTCTGGATCGAATGCAAAACCTTTGAGAGTGCGACGTTTCGCGTAAAGTTCTATAAGATTAAATGCGATTTCCTTAACTCGGGTCTTGGTTTTTTGCTTGAGTTTTTTCCACGCATCACTTCCCAATTTGTAGATTTTGGGCTCTCGTCCGTCTTTTCCATTGTACTTCGAAATTTTGTGAAGCGAATGAATGCTGACATACAAAATATCCCTATCGCCATAAAAAAGTTTGATGGCTTCCTGCATTTTACCTTCCACGTCGATTTTCTGAAGCCCCCCGAATTTTCCGATTCCGTGATCAATATGCGTCACATAATCCCCTACTTCAAGATTGGTAATTTCCTTAATTGTAATCGCTTGTTTTTTAGCGTATCCATTTTTCAAAGAAAATTTGTGGTATCGCTCAAAAATCTGATGATCTGTGAAGCAAACAATTTTTAAATCATCGTCAATAAACCCCTGAAACAGTGGAAATACAATGGTTTCAAATTGGTCTACATTCTGTTCGGCATCTCTAAAAATATCCCGAAACCGTTTTGCCTGTTGCTCGGTACTACAAAAAATATAGTTTTTATAACCTTTTTCTGTATTTTCATTCAGGCTTTCAATTAGAAGGTTGAATTGCTTATTGAATGAAGGTTGAGGTCGAGTTGAAAATGAAATCGAAATTGAATCTGAAATCGAATTTGAAACCTCTTTTAAGTTTCTGTTTCCTTTGGAATTGAGCGAGACTGTGGTGAAAGATTTTAATTGGGTTTGGAGCATTTCTCCAGTGCAGAACAATTCAGAAGGTTTTGCACGTTTGATTATGGGTTCTAAGGCATCAAATGCTTCTGAAGCTTTTTTATATAAGGTGTCGATTGTATCGAAAAATAACTTTTCATTTTTAATAAACACCACCGTTTTACCAGCGATATACTTCAGAAAAGACTCACGGCTTTCGTCAATTATCTTGTTCTCTATATTTGGGATTATGGAGACTTTCTTCTTTTGTTCGCGGGAAAGTTGGGTTTCTACGTCGAAGGTGCGAATGCTATCTACTTCATTTCCGAAAAATTCAATTCGAAAAGGTTCGTCATTGCTAAAGCTGAATACATCCAAAATTCCTCCGCGCACCGAAAACTCTCCTGGTTCCGTGACAAAATCGGTTCGTTTGAATCGATATTCAAACAGGATTTCATTGACAAAGTCGATAGAAAGTTGATCGTTAACCGCAATTTTTAAGGTGTTGCGCTCCAATTCCTTTCTGGTAACTACCTTTTCAAAAAGGGCTTCAGGATATGTTACAATGAAAGCGGGTTTTTTTCGGGAATTGATTCTATTTAAAACTTCGCTTCGCAAAAGTATGTTAGCATTATCCGTTTCTTCAATTTGGTACGGTCGCCTGTAACTTCCAGGATAAAATAGTACGTGATCATCGCCTAAAAGATTTTCCAAATCGTTTAAGTGATAAGCGGCCTCTTCCTTGTCGTTTAAAATTAAAAGAAAAGGAAGTTCAGCACTAGTTGATTCATGACGAAATGTTTCGGCTAAAACCATGGAAAGTGAAGATCCAATAAGTCCTGAAACACTTATGTTCTGGTCTAGTGATTCCGAAGTTTCTATAGAGAAATTTTGGAAATTGGCAATGGTATCCCGCAGTTTCCTAACTTTGGGAGACTGAGAATAGAGTGAAGTTGCGAATTTTTTCTGCATTGAAGGTGCAAATTTAATCCAAACCTCACAGGTCTCAAAGACCTGTGAGGTTTTTAATTTTAACTTTATCATTTTGCTAACATACTTCGGCAAAGTGAATCTGTATTTTTAAAAAAAAATGGGACCTTCCAGACCCCAAAGGGTTCAAAAACCTTTGGGGTCTTCAAACTTTCAAATATGGCAATAAAGGAATACGATGTTTTTGTAATAGGAACTGGCACTGCCGGAAAATCCGTGGCCTATGATTGTGTGGCGGATGGAATGACCGTTGCCATTGCCGATAATAGGGAATATGGCGGCACCTGTGCCAACCGAGGTTGCGATCCGAAGAAGGTATTAGTTGGAATAACAGAAGCTTTTCAAATGGCTAAAAATTTAGAAGGAAAGGGGATTGTAGAAGCTCCCAAAATTGATTGGGAAGCGCTACAAAAATACAAATCGGCTTTTACCAATGCTGTTCCTGCTGCGACTGAAAGAGACTTGAAGGAGGTGGGAATCGATATGTACCATCAATCACCAAAGTTTTTGGATGAGAATACGCTTTCGGTGGAAGGAAAAACTGTGAAGGCAAAGAAAATTGTAATTGCTACAGGCCTGAAACCTTTTGAATTGAAAATTCCAGGTCGGGAGTATTTACGGGTAAGTGATGATTTCTTGGAAATGGACCAATTGCCAGAAAGTATTGTTCTCGTGGGCGCGGGATATATTGGGATGGAATTCGCTCATATTGCCGTGCGTTGCGGTGCCAAAGTCACTATTATAGAATCCGGAAATCGACCGCTTGATGGTTTTGAGGAAGATATCGTTTCGCATCTCACGGAAGCTTCAAAGAAATTGGGAATTGAATTTATTTTCAATGCCCAGGTTTCTGAAGTAGAAAAGCTTCAGAAAAATTATAGGGTTTCCTATCAGAAAAACGGAAAAACGGAATCTGTAACGGCAAGAATGGTGTTTAACACGGCCGGCCGAGTCCCATCCATCCATGATTTGGATCTTGAAAATGGAAACGTGTCTTTTGAAAAGAAAGGAATTTCAGTCAACGAATATCTTCAGAATCCCACCAATCCATCAGTTTATGCTTGCGGCGACGTATCGGCAAGCGGCGCACCGCCATTGACCCCAACCTCTTCCCAGGAAGCGCGGATTGTTTCGATGAATATCCGAAAAGGAAACCACACAAAAATGAATTTTCCGCCCATTCCTTCAGTTGTGTTTACAATTCCAAAATTAGCCACCATCGGTTTAACCGAAGAAGAGGCCAAGGAAAAAGGGTATGAATATGTGGTAGAATATAAAAGCGTTCCAAAATGGTTTAATGCCAAACGCATCAATGAAGAAGTGTATGCCTATAAAACAATAGTCGATAAAAAGCGAAATATAATTTTAGGAGCGCATATTATTTCGTCTGAGGCGGGAGAAATGATTAACCTTTTTGTTTTGGCAATGTGTGGAAAGCTAACTACAGAAGAGCTTAAAGCAATGATTTTCGCCTATCCCACTTGGGGAAATGACATTAAAGGTATGGTCTAAATTCCGAGCGAAGCGAAGGAATCTGTCGCTATTTAGATAGCTGCAATGTTTTGGAAACCTTGCAGGAAAAAGAGGGATTCTGTCTTTGTCTTATTTCTTAAGGCTTTTTCTATATTCCTTATGTTTTACTCCCGGACTGGTAGCGCGATTTTTAAATGCGTGATAGCAACTGCTTATAATCAAAACAATTGCCACCGCAAGAGCTGAATTGGCCACGGTTGGACTTACTTCCCAATTGGCAACACAAATGGCAATCAATGCCCACGCTCCGACTAGAGCGAATTCACGCATATTTCTTCTCCACGTTACTACAAAGTTGATGATGCCAGCAATAATAATCATAGTCACAGCCCAAGAAACTTCACTATAACCCCATCCATCCCAATCAATACTCGTTAGATATGCTGAAACATTTGCGATGCTTGCAACAGTTACCCATCCACTATAAAAAACGAAGGGCCACCACAGAAATGCAATCACTGAAATTGGGGCGTCCCAAAGTTCCATTCGGTTTTTCATTACTATTTTCAAAAGAGCATAAAGCAATACGAATATTGCGAGAATGGAATATTCCATAAATCCATAGACCCAGAAGGTAATCCACATTATATTGGCAAAACAGGAGAGGACAAACCACCAGCCTGTTTTTAGGATAAATTCATCATCGCGCACAGGTTTGAAAAGACTCCGACTTTGATAAATAATAAATCCCAGTAGGAGCAGATAAATAAATCCCCAGATTGAAAACGCATAACCGGCGGGAGTAAACAGGTTCGGGTTGGCGTTCGAAATATCGGCAATGGAAGTATCGTTAATTGCGCCTGCTCCGCCAAGAGCATTTACTATAATTACCAGAATGTAGCTGAAAATATTGGCAATTTGTAATGTTTTCTTCATTGGGAATTTGCTTTAGGATATTAAGAAACACAAATCACCTCACCATCCACAATGGCAAATACTTCATCAGTTTTGGAAGGTTTTAAAATGTGCTTTCCTGTAAAGTTACCAAAAGCAGGTAGAATTAAGCTGTTAATGGTTTTATAAAAGCAAGGAAGGCGTAAATATTGCCGTCCAACACCACGTAAATGGATGCCCGGATGAATATGGCCATAAAAATTAAAAAGACCGTCGGTGGGAGTGGGATGGTGAGTCAATAGAAACTTTTCAATTATTAAATCGTCATAAATCTTTACCCCAATTTCTTCATAGAGATATTGAGGAATGATATCGTGATTGCCCGAAATCAGGATGATATCAGCTTTTGTATATTCCACCCACTTTTCAAAATCGTTCCATTCCTCATTGATTTTACTATGAAAGAGATCGCCCAGGAAACAGATGGTTTCTGGTTGAAATAAGTTGCTTATTTCGGTGAGCTCTTCAAGATTTTTATAGGCAGCATTTGCGGGTATTGGCGCACCGTGTTTTCTGAAATGGGCAACTTTTCCCAAATGCACGTCGGCAATCAACAGCATTTTTTTGGCTTTCCAAAAGACTGCACCGCTGGGATGGAGAATGAAATTTTGGGAGCGGATTTTTATTTCTAGGGACATTTTGCAAAGTTAAAGTAAAACCCCAAAGGTTTTGAAAACCTTTGGGGTTTGGAACACATTTTATAAGCTTACCAATTATACAGTTTTACTTATAAATAAGATTTCATAGGTAAAAAACCTCACAGGTTTTTGAAACCTGTGAGGTTTGGAGTTCTAGTCCTTCTCCAAAAGCAGCGTCATCTTCCGAATCCGATCCGCCAATTTTTCCGAAGAAAGTTTGGCGCGGAGTCCATCGGTAATGATCGGAAAACTGAAAGGCGTGGCTTTTTCACACTTTTTCCAAATGATATTTTGCGAAATAATGCGCTCCAAGGCCTTGCGCAAACGTCCTTCTTCCAATTGGTGCTCAAAAGTTTCTCTGTAAGCTTGAAGATAAAGGAGATTGTCGGGTTCGTAATCTCGAAATACGTCAAACAGCAATTGACTGTTACTTTGCAAATGTTTGGTTTTAATCACTTTATTGGGATATCCTTGAAAAACCATTCCGCTTATAACTGCAATATCCCGAAATTTTCTGCGGGCCAATTCAGTAGAATTTAAGCTTTTATATAAATCGTCATAAAGATATTCAGGAGAAAATAGATTGTTGTCGAGGATGGTCTGAATGTCTAAATATTGATCGCTCAGCAGTTCAAATCCGTAGTCATTATAAGCCAATGAAAATGAAATGGGAGTGAGCAAGCTGATGCGATAAGCGAGTAAACTGCTCATTGCCTCGTGCACAAACCTTCCTTCAAATGGATAAAAAAGGGAGTGATATCCGTCGCGGGTTTTAAAGGTTTCAATTAGGAATTCATTTTCACCCGGAACGATACTTTCCCTTTCCTGACGATCAAAAATGTGGGCAAGGGCTTTTAGTTCGGGCGTATTTCTTTTGTGATCGGCTTCCTGCCCGTCCGGCAGGCGGGCGCTTTGCATTTCTTCTCTTAGAATCTGGCTCATTTGTGACGAAAGTGGTAATCTTCCACCCAGAAAACTCGCCACCTTTCCCGATTTCTTGGTCGATTTCCGCACTTGCGCCACCATTTGTCTCAATCTCACCAATTCCAGAGTCCTTCCCGCGAAAACGAAACTATCGCCTTGTTTCAATTTACTGATAAACCATTCTTCAATAGTGCCAATAAATCCGCCCGTCACATATTTCACCAGCAACATAGAATCGCTGACAATGGTTCCGATACTCAGTCGATGCATCATTGCAATCTGTCTGTTTTCCACTTTAAAAAGACCGTCTTCCAGGACCTCTACTTTTTTATATTCGTCATAAGCTTGCAAACTTTGACTTCCTAAAGTGATAAAATTCAGACACCAGCGCCACTGCTCTTCCGTAATTCCTTGAAAACAGAAAGTGCTTTTTATTTCTGGGAAAATTTCCTTTGGATAAAATCCGTTGCCAACTGCCAAAGTCACCAGGTATTGAATCAAAACGTCGAAACTTAAGAGGTAGGGGATTCTATCTTCCACCACGTCTTCCTTTACAGCTCTTTTTAATGCTGATGCTTCCAGCAGTTCCAAAGCGTGGGTGGGTAAAAAGTAGATGACCGACGGTTCTCCGGGACGGTGGTTGCTTCGGCCCGCGCGTTGTATAAATTTGGCAATTCCCTTGGGGCCGCCGATTTGGATCACTGTTTCAACGGGAGCAAAATCTACCCCCAGATCCAAACTTGAAGTTGCTACAACAGCTTTTAAAGATTCATTGCGAATGGCTTGTTCTACCCATAACCGTGTTTCTTTGGCAATGCTGCCGTGATGCATTGCAATTTCTCCTGCGAATTCTGGATGGGCACTCAATATTTTTTGGAACCAGATTTCACATTGTCCTCTTGTATTGGTGAAAATCAAAGTCGTTTTGCTGGCATTTATAATAGGAATTATTTCCTCCAACAGATGCAATCCCAAATGTCCGCGCCACGGAAATGTTTCCATTTTCTTGGGAATGATGGATCGGACTTCAATTTTCTTTTTCTGCTTGGCTTTTATCAGAACTGAATTCCCGCGAAGGCGGAAATCTACTCCAAGCAGAACGTCCATCGCCTCCTCCAAATTTCCAATTGTGGCCGATATTCCCCAAATCCTTAGTTTCGGTGCAATGGTTTTTAATCGCGACAGGCCCAATTCCATCTGCACGCCACGTTTACTTCCCAAAAGTTCGTGCCATTCGTCCACTACGATGGCGGTGAGGTCTTTAAAGGTTTTGTCATATCCTTTGCTTGCCAATAAAAGCATTAGACTTTCAGGTGTAGTAATTAGTAAATCCGGCATTTGCCGTTTTTGTTTTGCCCGTTCGCTTTGGGAAGTATCCCCCGAACGGATTCCAACAGTCAGTCCAGTTCCCAAATCATCTGCAAATCGCTGTGCCGCTTGTTGTATTTCCACGGAAAGCGCACGAAGCGGTGTAATCCAGATAGCTTTTAGTCCTTTGGTATGGTTTGTTTTATAATTGGGATTATCTTTTAAATATTGAAGTACGATAGGAATCCAAAGCGCATATGTTTTTCCGCTGCCGGTTGGGGCGTTTAAAAGACCGTGTTTTCCATCGAGGAAGGCTTTCCAGGTTTTGATTTGGAAAGGGAAGGGGGTCCAGTTGTTTTTGGCAAACCAAGAGGTGGCGAGAGAAATTTGGTCTTTGTGGTTCAAGTTTTGGGTTGTGAATTTATCTTTTCTACTCGTGTTTTTAAAAAAGCAAAGCTTTTTATTTGGGTTCCTTCCCTTTTCAAGGAAACCTGCCTGCCGGCGGGCAGGGGTGGCTCGCTTGCGAGACGGAAGGGTTAGTGTTCCTTTTTAAAGTGATCTTTAATATCCTTAAGCACCGAGGGCAAGAAATCAAATACCATTTTATTCTCAAATCGGATTACGGTAAAACCTAATTCTTCCAATTCTTTTTCACGTTTTCTGTCATATTCTTGCGCGGCTTCATTAAAATGAACTTGTCCATCCAATTCGACAATTAGTTTTTCCGAAGGGCAGTAAAAATCAACAATGAATCGTTTTATACTGTGCTGTCTTCGAAATTTTCTTCCTTCTAATTTTGATCCTTTTAAATAATTCCACAAAAAAGCTTCGGCACTTGTGCCGTGGTTGCGGAGGGATTTTCGGTATGCCTCCATTTCTTTTAGGTTGTGGATTTGGTTTTTCATAGCTTAAATTTAATGAAAAAAGTGATAAAAACCACCCCGTCTCGCAAGCGAGCCACCCCTCCTTAAAAAGGAGGGGAGATTTTACCACCCCGTCTCGCAAGCGAGTCACCTCTCCTCAAAAAGGAGGGAGCTTTTACGACCACGTCTCGCAAGCGAGCCACCTCTCCTTAAAGAGGGGAGCTTTTACCTCCCCGTTCGCTGGTGCGGACATTTCTTAAAGGAGGGAAATTCAAATAGTTGGGTCCAAAATTATTTTGGGATTAGCGCTTTCAAATCCGATAAAGTATTGGCCTCCTCAATCGGTTTATCCTTCCGCCATCGGAGCATTCTGGGAAACCGGACGGCGATGCCGCTTTTGTGGCGGGTGCTTTCGGCGATTCCTTCAAAGGCGATTTCAAAAACGTGGTGGGGAGTTACGCTTCTCACCGGACCAAAACGTTCAAGGGTGTTGTTTTTTATCCAGGCGTCCAACTGCCGAAATTCAGCATCGGTGAGGCCAGAATAGGCTTTGGCGAACGTTACCAGCTCGCCTTCTTCCCAGAGGGCAAAGGTGTAATCGGTGTATAAATTAGCTCGCCGACCGTGACCACGCATTGCGTATGTTAAAACGGCATCGATGGTAAAAGGGTCTATTTTCCACTTCCACCAATCGCCTTTTTTTCTTCCTATGAGATAGGGTGAGTCTTTTCGTTTTAGCATCAAACCTTCGCTTCGCTTTTCTCTTGAAAGATCGCGTTCGGTGGCGGCTTCTTCCCAAGTATTAAAAGTCATTGTTTCGCTTAAATACAATCCGGTTTCTTCAGAACTTATTCCTGAGATCAATTTATCCAGAATTCGTCGTCTTTCAACAAAAGGTTTATCACGGATATCCTTCCCTTCCCATTCCAGCAAATCATAAGCATTTAGAATGACCGGCGTTTTCTTTAAAAGGGCTTGGGAAATATTCTTCCTTCCAATTCTTGTTTGCAGTGCATTGAAATTGCCAATTGCACCTTCCCCAAAAGGCAAAATTTCTCCATCCAAAACAGTTCCGTTGGGAATGACTTTTAGAAATTCTTGGTATTCCGGATATTTATCGGTGACCAATTCCTCTCCACGCGACCAGACGAAAACCTCTTCATTTCGGATGATGACCTGACTTCGGATGCCGTCCCACTTATGTTCAAAAAACCAATCGGAAATTGGCCCAAGATCCTCCTGAAAATCGTTTTCCACAGCATAAGCCAAATAAAATGGGTACGGTTTGCTGAGGTAATCCTCCTCATTTTGCTCTAAGATCAATTTTTTATAGGAAGTGGTTTCGGGTGTCCAATCGCCCATCAATTTGTAGGCAAGTATATCTTCGTCAATTCCCGTTGCTTTTGATAACGCCCGAGTCATCAGTTTTTGACTCACGCCAATTCTAAAGCTTCCTGTAAGAATCTTGTTAAAAACAAAGCGTTCGAAATAGTTTAATGCCAGCCAATTGTCGTGGAGGTACTTCTTTTTATCTTCTTCGGGAAGGGTTCGAAGGGTAATTATTTCTGAAACAAATTGAGAGAGGGATTTCTTTGAATGTTCTTCCGAAGCCGGTAAAATCAAGGCAATAGTTTCCGCCAAATCGCCAACAATATGATAGCTTTCTTCAAAAAGCCAAAGAGGAATTCCACTAATCTCTGTTGCCCATTGTCTGAGAAGTGTGGTATTTACAGGCCGTTTGGGCCGGCGATGTGAAAGGATTGCGATTGTCCATAGTTTATCATCGTCGTTGGCTTGCTGAAAATATTGAGTTAGTGCCGCGACCTTTTCGTTGGTTTTGTTGGTGCTGTCTAGCTTTTTTATGAGGTGCGCGAATTTTTTCATAGTCCAGTCCCCTAACCCCCCAAGGGGGAATTAGTTTGTTTGTTTTATGGTTTTTTTAGTCAGGTTTTAACTTTCGACCTTATACCTACAAGGTCTTGGAGACCTTGCAGGAAAGTCAATCTTCATTTTCAATTTTTTTATCTATTTCAGAATTTTCTTCTTCGTATTGTGTTTTTTCAGTTCGGGCGTCATAGCCCAACTCTTCCCTCAAGTATCTTGCGAAAATGTCGGTGTAGCCGTGGGTCGCAATTATCTTCTCGCAGCCTGTAGCATCTATTGCGGATAATAGACCTTCCCAATCGGCGTGATCGCTGAGTACAAAACCCCTATCGATGGCACGACGTCTTCTCGCACCCCGGAAAGTCATCCATCCACTGGCGGAACCTGTAACAAATGGCACCATTTTTCTTATCCAAGTACTACCGTGGGCACTTGGCGGTGCCACGACGATATTTCCTTTTATTTCTTCCTTGGAAGTATCGCGAGTTATTAAGGTTGTTTCGGGAAGATCGTAAAAAGGACGCACTACTTCAGTCATATTTTCGACTGCGCCATGCGTATATATTTTTCCTATGGAAGTGTCCAAATGTTTTAGAAGTCGTTGGGCTTTTCCCAAACTGTATCCAAATAGAATTGAAGTTCTTCCTTCATCTTTATTGGTTGCCCACCATTCATTTATATCTTTAAAAACTTCTTGCTGCGTTTCCCATTTGAACGCAGGAAGTCCAAAAGTGCATTCGGTTATAAAGGTGTGGCACTTAATAGGTTCGTATGGTTCCGCTAAGCCATCATCTTCAGTTTTAAAATCTCCTGTAAAAACCCACACTTCACCTTTATATTCCACTCTCACCTGCGAAGAAGCAATTATATGGCCAGCAGGATGAAGCGAAAATTTCACTCCGTTAATGGTGAATGTTTCGTTCCATTGTTTCCCTGTAACTGAAATTTCGCCCAATCTATGTTTGATGATTGGTACATTATTAGTGTGGGTAATATATTGCTTGTGGCCCCAACGACTGTGGTCTGCGTGACCGTGGGTAATGATACATTTGTCAACCGGTCTCCATGCATCTATATAGACGTCAGCTTGCTGGCAATAAATCCCATTTTTGTTAAAAACCAGAAGTGGCTGTGTCATTTCTTTTCAATAGGTCTTTAAAAATAATAAAAGTGGATTGCGCTCGCCTTGGAATTAAGAAAAGTTTAGGTGCTTAAAGTTGCTTATCACCGATATAAATCATCTTTGGAAAGCTTATTTTCTTCGTGATTGTCGATTACAAATTCTATATTTGTGCCATACTAAAATCAAATTATGGCATTCACAGATTTATTTGAAAGTGGGGAGCATTCCCGAAATTTAGGTCATTTTGCGTCCATTGCAAACATGGCTACTATCAATGGTAAGTTGGGGATAGAAGAAGAAAAATTGTTGAAACAATTTGCAGTCAAGCTCGA
>JBLWTS010000037.1:0-27845 GCA_048270045.1 Aequorivita sp. | reverse complement strand
ACAATAATGGGGAAAACTACTTCTCCCAAAACTGCTAGAATTAAGGAAGCAGGGGCTCCAATTCCAATTGGGTCCCCAAATTCAAAATTACCTGATAATAAATTTAAAAGTTTTGGGATGCCGTGAGTGAGCAACATGCCACTGAAAGCGACACGGAGAAAGAGAAGACCGAAATTATGCATACTGAAGCTGTTTTGAAGTTAATTACTTTGAGGGTGTGAAAATATGAAATTTTATTAAAATTGTCTCAGCTATTATTTAAACGTATTTTTACACCCTCAAAACGAAATTTGAATGACGAAACTTGAAGCTTGGATTTCCGCTGCCCGCCTTCGTACCCTGCCGCTTTCTATCTCTGGAATTGTAACGGCTGGAGCTGTCGCAAAAGAGGCTGAGATTTTTTCAACTTCTATTTTTAGTCTTGCTCTTGCGACCACTTTGGGACTTCAGATTCTCTCCAACTTCGCCAATGATTATGGCGATGGCGTAAAAGGAACGGACAATCACGAGCGGGTAGGACCCATGCGCGCTATGCAAAGCGGAGTGCTTTCCGCCTCCGACCTCAAGAAGGGCATTGTTATTACTTCAATCATTACATTGGCAATTGCTTGTTTGCTGATATACGTTGCTTTTGAAAACCAAAACATTTTACACTCCACTATCTTCTTTATTTTAGGAATTGCGGCTATCGTGGCAGCAATTACCTACACCGTAGGAAGAACTGCCTATGGTTATCGAGCCTTGGGCGATGTTTTTGTTTTTATGTTCTTTGGTCTCCTCAGTGTTTTGGGAGGCTATTTTTTGTTTGCTAAAGCCTTAAATGGATTTATTCTTCTTCCCGCAATTGTTATCGGTCTTTTGAGTACCGCCGTTCTCAATCTCAATAATATGCGGGATCGTTTGGCTGATAAAAATGCGAACAAGATTACTGTTGCTGTATTGTTGGGAGAGTCGAAGGTTAAAATTTACCACTATTCACTTGTGTCTCTTGCCTATGTTTGTGCTGTTAGCTACTTTTTTTTGAAAGGAGCCACTTGGGTGGAATATTTACCCATTCTCGCATTTATTCCGCTATTCATCCATCTTGGAAAGGTACGCGGGAATAAAATGCCTTCACTTTTGGATCCAGAATTAAAAAAGGTTGCTTTAAGCACCTTCTTGTTCTCCTTATTGTTTTTTGTTTCGGCTTGGGTTTAATATATTTAGAATTAAAAATAGAAAATTATGAAAATCATATTTTACGGACAAAACTGTCTCGGTTTTGAAATACAGGGAAAGCACATTTTGGTTGATCCTTTTATCACGGGGAACGACCGCGCCAAAGACTTAATCGATATCGACAGCCTTAAAGCGGATTATATTTTGCTTACCCATGCCCATTCCGATCACACCCTGGATGCAGAGGCGATTGCAAAAAGAACGGGAGCTATTATTGTCAGCAATTTTGAAATAGCCAATTATTATGAAGCCAAGGGAATTGAGGTCCACTCAATGAACATCGGAGGTAGTTGGAAATTTGAGTTTGGTCGAGTGAAATACGTGGTAGCCCATCATACCAGCAGTTTTGCAGATGGCACCTATGGCGGACAGCCTGGAGGTTTTGTAATCGAAGGCGAACACAAGAATATTTACATCGCTGGCGACACTTCCTTGACGATGGATATGAAATTGATTCCACTTTACACAAAATTAGACCTCGCCATTCTTCCCATTGGCGATAATTATACCATGGGAATTGACGACGCAATAATAGCTAGTGATTTTGTTCAATGCGATAAAGTGTTGGGCGTACATTACGATACTTTCGGTTTTATTGAAATAGATCACGAGGAAGCAAAGCGTAAATTCTATACCGCTGGAAAAGATTTGATGCTCTTGGAAATTGGGGAGAGTATAGAGTTGTGAAACTCCGAGAGACAAATTCCAAAAACTAAATTCCAAATTCCAAAAGGAGTATTTATTTTTGGAATTTGGGCTTTTATTCTTGGTGTTTCCTTTTAAAAATAAGAATATTTTGAAAGCTAATTTTAGAAAACACATCCTAAACTTTAAACGCCCAAGTGGTACTTCCCGCGGTGTGCTGAAAACCAAGGAAACCTATTTTCTTATTCTCAAAGAAGGGGAGACCCTAGGAATTGGAGAATGTGGCCTCTTGCGGGGTTTGAGTATTGACGACACACCAGATTACGAAGAAAAACTGCAATGGGTCTGTGATAATATTGATCTAGAAGAGGAAGAATTATACGAAGCTTTAACCAAATTTCCTTCCATACAATTTGGCTTGGAAACCGCTTTCAAATCATTCCAATCCGAAGACCCTTTCATTTTGTTTCCTTCTGGATTTACAAGTGGAAACGCTTCAATCCCCATCAATGGTTTGGTTTGGATGGGTGATGAGCAGTTTATGAAAGAACAGATTTCTGAAAAATTGAAACAAGGTTTTACTTGTATCAAGATGAAAATAGGAGCCATCGATTTCAAAACCGAATTGGCTCTATTGAAATCTATCAGAGAAAAATTTGCACCATCGGAGGTGGAACTGCGCGTAGATGCAAATGGCGCATTTTCTCCGAGAGAAGCTTTGGAGAAACTAAAAGTGCTTTCAGATTTTTGTTTGCATTCAATAGAGCAACCCATCAAACAGGGGCAATGGCAAGAGATGGCGCGACTTTGTGAAGAAACTCCGTTAGACATCGCGTTGGATGAAGAGTTGATTGGGATATTCCAAGAAGAAAGGAAAATGGAATTACTTGACACTATTAATCCGCAATACATCATATTAAAACCATCGCTCATTGGCGGCTTCCGGGGTAGTGATAGTTGGATAAGTTTGGCAGAAAATAGAGGGGTAGGCTGGTGGATTACTTCGGCCTTGGAGAGCAATGTGGGATTGAATGCGATTTCTCAATATACTTTTACAAAAAACAGTAAATTGCCACAAGGTTTGGGAACAGGTAGCCTTTATACCAATAATATTGAAAGCCCTTTGGAAGTGTCACACGGTAGTTTACATTATAATAGGAACGAAGATTGGAATTTGATTTTTTTCGAGAATTAATAATTAAAAAAATATGGACTTCCGTTTTAAAAGTATAAATCTTGCATCTTTTCTCTCACTTCTCACTTCTCACTTCTCACGTCTCACCTCTCACGTCTCACCTCTCACGTCTCAAATCTCAAATCTCACTTCAAATATCTAAGAAACATGTATATAAAGCAGGCTTATAACTATTTGCACGATTGGTGGCGGTATTTAATCCCATTAGTGTTTTTTTTAGGACTAATTGGGTTAAATGCCCTTGTTGTCAATCTTCTCAATATTGATGTTGGCGAATTGATGAAAGCTGAAATTGAAAGAAAAGGATCAAATCGGTTCTTTCTTGAAAATTTAATTCCTTTTGCTGTATTTCTTGGGGCACTTTTTTTATGGATAAAACTTGTTCATAAACAACCTATTAAAACCGTTACTACTTCAAGAAAAAAGGTCGATTGGTCTCGTATCTTTTTTAGTTTTGGGCTAATCGTAATAACTATAATTGTGTTGACAGGAGTGAATTATTATAACAATCCTGAAAACTACGTGCTACAGTTTAATTTAGTTCCTTTCCTTATTCTTGCTGCCATTACGATAATTTTGATTCCATTGCAAACCAGTTTTGAAGAATATCTATTTCGAGGTTATTTAATGCAGGGGGTTGGTGTTTGGGCGAAGAACAAATGGCTGCCCCTAATTATCACTTCCGTCTTGTTTGGATCAATGCACTTTGCAAACCCAGAAGTTGGTAAACTGGGAAATATTATTATGGTGTATTACATCGGCACTGGATTTTTCCTAGGAATTATGACATTGATGGATGAAGGAATGGAACTGGCACTTGGGTTTCACGCCGGAAATAACATGGTAGCAGCTTTACTGGTAACGTCAGATTGGGCGGTGTTCCAAACCAACTCTGTTTTAAAGGATATTTCTGAACCAGGCGTAGGCTTTAACATATTAGCCCCGGTATTTATCATATATCCTATCTTTTTATATATCATGGCTAGACGATACAAGTGGACCGATTGGAAGGGGAAATTATTTGGAAAAGTGGAAGAGCCAAATATTGTGGTTGAAGAAAAAACATCTAATTCAACTTTTATTGAATAGTGAAACAAATACTACATCCCGATTTTAAATTAAATGGCGAAGTATTTTCTTCGGCAGATGATTTAAAGGAACGTGCGAATTTCTTTTTGAAATACGGAAAAGACGACGAGGTTTTCATCGGCAAATTCATCCTAGAGTGGCTTGATACTGATGATTTCATTTATGTAAAAACTTCAGGATCTACAGGAGTTCCAAAAATCATAAAACTTCAGAAAGAACATGTTTGGAATAGCGCCGCAGCTACCGTAGCCTATTTTGAGTTAAACAAAGGAATCAAAGCATTACTTTGCCTTCCTTCAGAATATATTGCAGGCAAAATGATGCTGGTTCGGGCAATGACGACGGGTTGGGACTTATATACCACTCCACCTGAGAAAAACCCATTGAAGGCATTTGATTTCGAATTTGATTTTACGGCTATGGTGCCTTATCAAGTCCATCATTCTTTGTCGGAATTGTATAAAGTGAAAAAACTAATTGTTGGCGGAGGCGCAGTGTCTAGAGAACTTGAAAATCAGCTTCAGCTACTTGAAACCAAGGTTTTTGCCACTTATGGAATGACGGAAACAATCAGTCATATTGCAATTCGCGTAATAAACGGAAAGAAAAGATCATCGGTTTTTGAGGCTCTTCCCGAGGTGAATTTTTCACAAAATGAAAATGGTTGTCTTCAAATTCACGCTCCTAAAATTTCGGCAGAAACCGTCATTACTAATGATGTGGTCGAAATGTTATCTTCAACTTCCTTTAAACTTCTAGGAAGAATTGACAATGTTATTAATACAGGAGGAATAAAGGTACATTCCGAAATGGTTGAAGAAAAGCTCGCGGCTCACCTGAACCAACCCTTCTTTATCGCATCGGAAAAGGATGAGGTTTTGGGAGAGCGAGTCCTTTTAATAATGGAGAGTCATACTCCACCTGAACTGAAGGATTTCTCCCACATATTTGGAGTTCTTTCTCCTTATGAGAAGCCCAAGAGAATTCTATCTACTCCAGAATTTTTTTATACAGAAACCGGAAAGATTCGGCGAGATGAGGTTTTGAGACATCTAAAAATTTCCTAGTATTTTTACTTAATGATACCAATATGGACACATTTAGGTGCCATCCGGTATCATAATGATACCAAGCAGCTATTCATAGTGCCAGAATAGGTGGTGTTTCATGTAAACGTTTGATTAAAAAGAGTTCTTACCAAGGCTAACTCTGCAATTCTCAAATGGTATATGACCTTCATAGTGCACAATTTTCTATAATCTCCGTTTAATTAAGGCCAAAATTTTCATCAATTGTTAATGTCATACCGTTGCAGCTCATTCCAATGAGCCAATTCTATTTTTCTCGAAACCATAACCGCGATGGAAACCAAAGAAAATTTTATTCTGATTTGGAATTTTTCAAGAGGTAAAGACGGATTTTTTTCAGTTGAAAAGACTTATAAAAATTGAGGAATAAGTACTTCCTAAAAAATGAAGCAGTAAATGCATTTATTAACAATATTTTAGTTAGTTTTAGGGAATATTAACTAAAACCTTTTTAAATTATGAAGAGAATTACTATGGTAGGGCTAATCATCGGCTTATTTACGTTGACGATGAATGCCCAATTTATCCAGTCATCTCCTCCAAATTCGGGAGTGAGAACAACGGATGTCAGGAACCAGAATAAGTCAGACGCCTCAATTCAGGAGTTATTGGCAAGATATGAGAGTCTGGGAAAACAAGCAGGGGCAGTATCCCAGTTTTTTACAAAGGAGGAGCAGAAAGCTCTACGTAATTACTTGAAACTTCACAATCAGAGTCAGGTTATGGTGGTGAAAAACACCTCCAATAGAAATAGTTCCAATATTGCCAAGAATCTTAATTCTGGAAGAGACGAGGTCGGTTTTAGAAGCAATTTTCAAAAACCATTATTTCTGTCTTCAGAGGCCTTGAATTTAGATGGTGAGAGAAAGGCGACTTTGCCAACGGCCTATTTTAATGGTGCCTACGAACCTTTAACGGATGATGTATCTCTTATGAGGAGCTCAAACGGGTTTAATCCTTATAACGTTAGTGTTCCTTTTACAGGAACTTATGGTGTTCCTAGTAGCAATGCAACGGCTAGTTTAGTTTATGATAATGGTTCCTTCGTCAACCAACCTGGAAATCCTGATCTCAGCGTTTTGCAAGGTTCTTTAGGGATGAATACCCTTGGCGCTGGAGCACAATTTACAGCTGGCAATAGTGTCGCAGATGAAGTGGTCTTCACTCAAGACGGTGAAATTACCTCAATTGAAACATATGCATATCAGACTAATACGCCAGCACCGTCAATTACTGGTTTCTATTTGCGAGTATGGAATGGGGACCCTAGCAGTGGTACGGCAACAATAGTTTGGGGCGATTTGGTCACAAATATACTTGATAGCAATACCCCTATTAATACCTATAGAGTATCTGAAACTACCCTAACTGAAAGAAACAGAGAGATTCAAAAGGTGGTTGGAAATACTACCGGACTAATAGTTACAGCTGGAACTTATTGGTTTGAATATTCATTTCAGGGATCAGGTTCTTCGGGTCCATGGGCAGTTCCAATTACAATTTCAGGTCAATCTTCAACAGGAAATGCACTTCAAAATCTTGCAGGAACTTGGCAACCGTGGTTGGATACAGGATCTAATACTCCACAAGGCCTTCCTTTCCAAATTTACGGAACCTTTTCAGGTGGTGGAGGAACCGCTTGTTCTCAGTCACATCCTTATTCAGCTTCAGGAGGAGGCGCTGGATCTTCGGCTGATTCTGATTTTAAAACAGCATCTGATATCGTGGTGGTAGCAGGAGAAGATTTTACGTTGGAAACAATAGAGGTTCCTTTCCTCACTTTTGCGCCAGAGGATGCGCCAACAACGGCAACGGTGGTATATTATTCGGATAATGCTGGATTCCCTGGAACTCAATTAGGAACTGAAACGGTGGTTCCTACAATTGTCAGTTCTGGAGTTTGGGTAAATCCTGTGGCGTTTCAATTTAAAACGAGTTTGGCAGTGACTCCATTTACATTTACAGGAGATGCGACTGTTGATAAAACATATTGGATAGAAATCAGTATGGGAACGGCAACAAACCAAACTACTGTTTTTTGGGAATATACAGATGATATTGCCGTAGAAGGAAACTCCATGGTTCAATTTGATGCTTCTGTAGGGACATGGAGCATACCTGATCCTGCGCGAGAAGTTATTTATATCTACAGTGGTCAATGTGAGCCAATGAGCGGTAGTCCTTCTGGTCCACTTACTACGGTTTACGGGGTCAACAATGACGATCAAGACCTAATTGGTTTTGGAATTGCTGATCCGCAAAATGCAGAGGTATTTGGAACATCTTTAGTTACAGTAAATTTTGAAAACGCTGGAGCCATTGACCCTGCAAATCCAACAACAGGATATGTGCTAGATAACGCTGGACAGTTTTATTCATTTGATGTTACAACTGGGTTCTATACATCGCTCGGCAATATTGCGGGTGATTGGACTGGAATGGAATTTGACAGAACCTCTGGATTATTGTATGCAATAAAGGGGGGATCCCTTTACACAATTGATACTACAGCATTAACCGCAACTTTAGTTGGTTCAATGAATATTGGAGCTGGAATAGCTATTTCCTTAGCAATTGACGGTGCGGGTGTTGGTTACATACATAATATATCTGATGACATGTTATATTCCGTTAATTTAACTACTGGTGCCGCTACTGTAATTGGTGCTACTGGTTTTGACGCCAATTATGGTCAAGGTATGTGCTATGACCCTATTACAGATTCTCTTTATATGTCTGCTTTTAATAGTGGATCCTTTATGTCTGAATGGAGATCAGTTAATACAACCACTGGAATGACTACATTAATAGCGCCTATTACTACAGTTAACGATCCTGATCCACAAATAGGCTGGTCATCAATAGGAGAGACCCTTGATCCTCCCGCTTGTCCAAAACCTACAATGTTATCCGTAACAGATATTACCGAAACAACTGCTCAACTTAATTGGGTAGCAGAACCCAATGCAAGTAATGGATATATATGGTATGTTTTTGAACAAGGAGCGGATCCAATGACAGCCGCTGCTGTTGCCACAGGAACAACACCCGCTGGCACAACCACCGCGACCGCAAATGGGTTAGTCAACGCAATGAGCTATGATTTTTACGTGGTCGCTGATTGTGATACGGATGGTTTGAGTTCGTACGCAGGTCCCGTTACATTTGCAACCATGATAACTCCACCGGCTTGTGGAGGGAAGTTCTATGACACAGGAGGTCCTGACGGAAGTTATGATAATAATGAAAATGTTACCACGGTCATTTCTCCTGATGCATCTGGCGATTTTGTGACAGTAACGTTTACAGCATTTAATGTTGAAGCAAACTGGGACGCCCTCTATGTGTATGATGGTCCGGATACCAGCTATCCAATGATTTCAAGTGGAAACCCCGCAACCAATAGTGGATTTCCAGCGGGGGGATATTATGGAACGACCATCCCTGGTCCGTTCGTTGCCTCTGATCCAAGCGGTACCCTTACTTTTGTCTTTATGAGTGAGAGTTCCTTTACTTATGCCGGTTGGGAAGCTGATGTAACCTGTGCGATGTTCCCTCCACCAAATGATAAGATTGCGAACTCAATTGACGTGGGAACTATAGGTTTTCCTTATACTGACCCTGCGGTGAGAATGCCTGCTGCCACAACCGAAGATGGAAATCCAAATGGTTGTGACCTTACTGGAGCCAATGGAGTCTGGTATCATTTTACCCCAACTGGTGATGGAACTGCAACTGCCAACATCGTTACTCCTGGCGGAGCTAGCCACGTTACTTTCTATACTGCACCAAATGAAAATGCTGTTGAAACTGACCTTTCACGAGTTCAGGAAGCAGGTAACCCTTGTATCCCAAGCACTTCAGCT
Organism: Aequorivita sp.; assembly: GCA_048270045.1. GTDB lineage: Bacteria > Bacteroidota > Bacteroidia > Flavobacteriales > Flavobacteriaceae > Aequorivita. The sequence continues at coordinate 18,744 of JBLWTS010000037.1, read as the reverse complement.
GCAATCAACTTGGTAGCGAACCAAACCTATTACGTGTTTGTGATGAACTCAGGTGCGGTAACTGATATTCAGATTGATGCTGTTATTTTGGGAATTTCTGATAATTCTTTGGAAGGATTCACGTATTATCCGAATCCCACCAATGGTATTTTGAATCTTACAAGTAATAACAATATAGAAAAGGTTTCTATTTATAACCTGCTCGGACAAAGAGTGCTTGATGATTCCTTAAACGCTGCTTCCGCGAAGTTTGACATCTCTGCTCTTAGTGCTGGAACTTATGTTATTAAAGTAACAATCAATGGTACAACGGGAACTTATAAGTTAATGAAACAATAGTCGGCAATCGTTGAAAAGTCAAGGCCATCCACTTTCGTGGGTGGCTTTTGATTTATAATATATCTAAACGCGCTATTGAAGGATGTTTTCTAAATCTTCTTCAGTTGAATTTGTATTTATTTCGTTTTCTCTTTACTCACAAGGCTTTTCATCATATTAAAGCTGTTTTTTTTATGGAGATTATCTTTGGTTTTTAAAAAATAATAATAATTTACTTCATTGAGAATTCTGTATTAACAAGAATTATTATATATTTAGCATAGTATTAACTAATTTAATAAATTATGAAAAACAAGATTACATTATGGGTTTTGCTACTGGCGTGTTCCGTAGTATTTTCTCAAGAAGCAACCGTAAAAACCAATAGGAATGACAATCCTATTAGGTACGATCAACAAGGAAATCCAAGGGTGGTCGTAAAACCTAGCGTTTCATTGCAACCTGCAACTGCAAATGCGAAAAGTATTGGCCAAAATAATCCTACTGTTTTAACGAGACAGCAAGTTCAGCATCAAGGAGCCTATGAGGTTTCTAAAGAGTCCAGTATTATTGGATATTCATCAATGAATCCAGAAAGGATGTCATCTAATTCAGCTAATCAGAAAGCGGCTGCACAAGGACGTAATTCAGAAACTGCAGCTCCAAGTGTATCATATTTAGGAAGCGATAATCCTGTTTTCTATCAAAGCCACACTTCTTCGATAAGCTATCCTTTAAACCAAGGTGATAATCAAGAAGAGATTGCTGCGGATGCACTTTATAGAACTAATAATCCTATATCTGTTATTTCTCCAGTTGTAAGATCGAATAGACCAATGTCAGATATTACACCCACGGCGGGTGCTACCGAAAGTTTCACGCCTTCAGTTGGTGACCATTTCTTCGATCCAGGAGGGCCAGGAGGAAGTAGCACTGGAGGAACTGCTGGAAATTATCCAAACTGCGGTTGCGATACTCAAACAACTTTAATGGGTGTTTCTGAAATTGAATTCCAATTTTTTAGTGTCTTTAGTACTTTTGATTATTTAAGAATTTATGACGGAACAGATGCTACTGGCACGTTGTTGTACGATAATAATGCTGGCCCTAATTCGGGGGATATTACCTTAGCTGATATGATAGATTCTAATGGTTCTCCAACCTTCACATCTACTTCAGGAAATTTCTTTTTCTTTTTTCACGCCTCTGCTGTAGTTGACTATGGCGGATGGGATGTGTTAATTACTGCTGCTGGCGGTGGTGGACCTGGGGGAAATTGTTCCGAAGAGAATCCAAACGATATGACTTTTGAGAACGGATTTAACTGCTCATCTGCGAGCGATTTTAAAGTCGCTAATGATGTGACTGTTGCTCCTGATGAAAACTTCACTTTGACCAACATAACCGCAAGTATTTTTGCAGTGGGTGGGATTTCTAACGTGGATGTTACCTATTACGCTGATGCTGCAGGATTGCCTGGAGCAGTGATTGGATCAGAAACTTCAGTTACTATTGATAGCCAAGCTGTAATTGGCACCAATTTTGGTTTTGACGTAAACGAGATAAATCTTTCAGTTGCTCCATTCTTGTTTGCAGGACAAGCTGGCGCACCCACAACTTATTGGATAGAACTTTCCGTTACCGACGGAGGGGCGACAGGTAGTGTATTCTGGGTTGTTACCTCTTCTACATCAGTAGGCAATAAGGCAGCACAATTTGAAACAGCATGGGCCATTGCAGACCCTCTAATGGATGGAGTGTATAAGTGGGAAGGAAACTGTGAGCCAATTGGTACGACTGGTGATACCTGTTCTGAGGAAAATCCAAATGACATGACTTTTGAGAACGGATTTAACTGTTCTTCTACAAGTGATTTTAAGACCGCAAATGACGTAACTGTTGCCCCTGACGAGAACTTCACTTTGACAAATATTACCGCAAGTATTTTTGCAGTTGGAGGTATTACCAATGTTGACGTTAATTACTATTCTGATGCAGCAGGACTTCCTGGTGCATTAATTGGGTCGGAAACTTCTGTTACTATTGATAGCCAAACAGTGATTGGAACAAATTTTGGTTTTGACGTAAATGAAATAGAGCTTTCAGTTGCTCCATTTTTGTTTGCAGGACAAGCGGGTGCACCTACTACTTATTGGATAGAGCTTTCTGTTACCGATGGGGGCGCTACAGGTAGTGTCTTCTGGGTTGTTACTTCCTCTACTTCTGTAGGAAATATGGCAGCACAATTTGATGGAGGTTGGACTATTGGCGATCCATTAATGGATGGAGTTTATATGTGGGAAGGTGATTGCGAGCCACTTGGTACTACTGGTGATACTTGTTCGGAGGAAAATCCAAACGACATGACTTTCGAGAATGGATTTAACTGTTCCTCTGCGAGCGATTTTATGACTGCCAATGACGTAACTGTTGCGGCTGACGAAGACTTCACTTTGACCAACATAACCGCAAGTATTTTTGCAGTGGGAGGTATTACGAATGTTGATGTTAACTATTACAACGATGCATCTGGACTTCCCGGAACATTAATTGGCTCAGAAGCTGCGGTTACTATTGACAGCCAAACGGTAATTGGTACTAATTTTGGTTTTGACGTAAACGAAATAGAGCTTTCCGTTGCTCCATTTTTATTTGCAGGACAAGCTGGTGCACCCACAACTTATTGGATTGAACTTTCCGTTACCGATGGAGGTGCTACAGGTAGTGTATTCTGGGTTGTTACTTCTTCAACGTCTGTAGGTAATCCTGCGGCACAGTTTGACGGAGGTTGGACAATCGGCGATCCTTTAATGGATGGTGTTTATATGTGGGAAGGTATTTGCGAGCCTATGGGTAATACAGGTGATGACTGTTCAGAAGAAAATCCAAACGATATGACTTTTGAGAATGGATTTAACTGTTCCTCTGCTAGCGATTTTATGACTGCTAATGATATAACTGTTGCTGCCGGCGAAGATTTTACTTTGACTAATATAACCGCAAGTATTTTTGCTGTTGGAGGGATTACGAACGTCGATGTTAATTATTATAACGATGCATCGGGGCTTCCAGGAACATTAATTGGGTCTGAAACTTCAGTTGTTATTGATAACCAAACGGTAATAGGAACCAACTTCGGTTTTGACGTAAATGAGATAGAGCTTTCGGTGAATCCATTTATGTTCTCAGGGCAGCCTGGCGCACCTACGACCTACTGGATTGAACTTTCAGTAACTGATGGAGGAGCAACTGGCAGTGTATTCTGGGTTGTTACCTCTTCAACTGCTGTAGGTAATCCTGCAGCTCAGTTTGACGGAGGCTGGACTATCGGTGATCCAGTAATGGATGGTGTTTATAAGTGGGAAGGTATTTGTAGCCCAACCGTTGGAGTTGTGGAAAATAATACACTTTCTGGATTTAATTTCTATCCGAACCCAACCAATGAGGTTATAAACCTTAGCGCTTCTAAAAACATAGATTCTGTGGTATTGTTCAATATGTTGGGTCAAAGAATTTTGTCCACTGAAGTTGGAGCTACTACTTCGCATCTTAATGTTGGAGGTCTTGCTACTGGAACCTATATAATGAAGGTAACTGTAGATGGACAGACTGGAACTTATAAGGTTATTAAGAACTAGTTTTTTATAATGTTTATTGATTTAGAGGCTACCCATTTGGTAGCCTCTTTTTTTACACAAATTCTTCAATGAAAATTGCCCAATAGAAGCAGATATCAAACTTTTTTAGGAAACGTGATTTTAATATAAAGCTATTCTCGACAGAGGTGGACTTTTATATTTGATTAACTTTGCGCAATGGCCAAATATTCCTTTATTATTCCTGTACTCAACCGTCCACAAGAGATTGGGGAATTGTTGGAAAGCATCGTGTATTTGGATTTTGAACAACCTTTTGAAGTGGTTATTGTGGAAGACGGTTCCACAGAAACGTCGGAATCGGTAGTTTCAAAATTCCAAAGCAGGCTCAATATTGCTTATCTTTCTAAAAAAAATTCAGGACCTGGAGATTCTCGGAATTATGGAATGACAAAGGCTAAAGGCGATTATTTCATAATTCTCGATTCAGATTGTTTATTGCCGCCTGAATATCTTTCGAGCGTAGATTATTTCCTCTCCCAAAACTTTTTTCATTGTTTTGGAGGGTCCGATGCAGCCCACTTCAGTTTTACGCCACTCCAGAAAGCAATAAACCACGTTATGACCTCTTTTCTGACCACCGGAGGGCTAAGAGGGAGTAAAAGAGGAATACAAAAATTTGAGCCGCGAAGTTTTAATATGGGGATTTCAAAGGAAGTTTTTGAGGTAACAGGAGGCTTCGGTAAAATACATCCAGGAGAAGATCCAGACCTTTCACAACGGATATTAAAGGCGGGTTATAAAACCGTTTTTATACCAAATGCTTTTGTGTATCACAAAAGACGGATTTCTTGGAAAAAGTTCTACCAGCAAGTAAACAAGTTCGGATTGGTGCGCCCTATTTTAAATCGTTGGCATCCTTCTTCCTCCAAAATAACCTTTTGGCTCCCAAGTGTGTTTATCTTTTTTATTGTAATTTCTGTATTGGCGAGCATATTTTATAATTGGGCTTTTTTGATACCATTAATGTGTTATATATTAGCAATATTCATCGATTCTACAATGAGAAATAAAAGTGTATTTATTGGTTTATTGGCGATCCTTGCAATGTTTATTCAATTTTTTGGATATGGAATCGGTTTTATGAAATCGTATTTGTTTATAAAGGTTTTGAACAAAGATCCACAGATGCAATTTCCCTTTCTATTTTTTAAGTAATTTTATAGAATTACAAACCTCGTAACATGGCAAAAGCAACCTCTCGGAAATATTCAAAAAAAAAGATAAAACTTTTTTTATTTTTCTTGCTGTTGGCCAGTATTTTTTGGGTGCTAACAAAGTTCAGTCGGGAATTTACCACTGCGATTGTTGCGAAAATTAAATATAAAAACTTACCTGAAACAGCCGTGCTTTCGCACAATAACCTTCATGAGATAACCTTCGACTTGACCGCAAACGGATTTGAAATTCTTTTTTATAAGTTTAAGAAACCAATTCTAGACGTTGATGTTTCTAGTTATTATGAAAAGGATAAAAATGGGTTTATTATTTCTAGAAATGAATTGGTTAGAAAATTGAGCACCAATTTCAATAAATATATGGATATAAAAAACCTTTCCGTAGATGGATTAAAAGTAAGTCTAGACCCTATTATTTTGAAAAAAGTTGGAGTCAAAGCTCAAGTTGATTTGACATTTAAGGAAGGATTTAAGCCTATAGACAGTATTAAGGTAAAACCTGATTCAGTAATGATTTCGGGACCTAAGGGAATTGTAGAGCAAATTGGCACTGTAAATACTGAAATACTTACTTTAACTCAAATTGAAAAATCAATTTCGGAAACGGTAAAAATTATTGCTCCTTCCAAAGAAGTAGTCAAAATAAATCCAAGCGCAGTAAAAATTGGATGGCCCGTCGCAGAGTTTTCGCAAGGAAAATTCGTCTTACCTGTGGAAGTAATAAATTTACCTCCTGGTATTGAACTCAAGTTGGTTCCAGAAAGAATTTCTGTTTCTTTCGATATACCAGTTGCTGATTTTTCAGGCGTTACCCGAGAAAATTTTCGAGTGGTCTGTGATTATTCAAAGCGAAATGAAAAGGAGAACTTCATGCTACCACAATTGGCCAAAATGCCTGAAGGGGCAGTAAACATCGTATTCGAACCTAAGAAAATCGATTTTTTTATTTTTAAATAAATAATATTCTTAAACGTTGAATTGAATGAAGATCGTTGGACTTACTGGAGGAATTGGAAGTGGGAAAACAACGGTTGCAAAAATGTTTGCATCGCTGGGAATTTCTATTTATAACTCCGATTTTGAAGCTAAAATACTGACAAATTCTTCAAAAATCATTCGTCAACAACTCGTTTCACTGTTGGGAGCCGAGACTTATAAAGACGGTATTCTCAATAGGAAATTTATGGCAGAAAAAATCTTTAACGATAAAAAGCTTCTGTCCCAAGTGAACGCAATTATTCATCCAAAAGTTGCCGAACATTTTAAAAATTGGGTTAAGAAACAAAATTCTCCCTACATAATAAAAGAAGCTGCCATTCTCTATGAAAGCGGAAGTGATGCCCTGTGTGACTTTGTCATTTTGGTAACTGCCTCAAAAGAAGTACGTATACAACGGGTAATGGATCGTGACAAAGTTTCGAAGAAGGAAGTTGAAGCTCGTATGAAAAATCAATGGAGCGATTCCAAAAAAGCGAAACTAGCCGATTTCGTTATCCAAAACACCGATATTTTAGACACAAAAAAACAAGTAGAATTCATACACTATAGTTTGATTTAGAGTAGTTTATTTTGTTTTGTTAACTTTTGGTTAAAGAGACAAAAGGCTATATGTTAAAATCTTACTTTTGGGATATGAACAAAAAGCTATTCGTATTGCTCATAGCACTTATGAGCCTCTCATTATTGGGGATAGTATTTGTACAAGGTTATTGGATATCAAACGCCTACCAAACAAAGCAAGAACAATTTACCATTAATGTTCGGCAAGTGCTTCTTTCAGTGGCAAAAAAAATCCAATTGCGGGAGATTGAAGCCTATTATCAGGTATATAGTGCTTATGTTGACAGTATAGAAGTTCCGGATAATGCCACTTTTACAGAATTAGCCTATAAAATCCAGAATAAGTCAACTAATGAGACTTATTTATTTACCGATGGAATTCTGGAACAGGATTATAAACTTTCGTCAGGACTTTTCGATAATGAATTGGACAGCATACAGTTTAAGAAACTTACCAATAGAAAAACAAAGACGAAAATATCGGAGGGTGTTGATGGAAACTCAAAAACCGAAACTAAAATTGAATCGTTTTCACGACTCCGCGATTATGAGCGAAATCAATTTGAAAACTTTATAAGCGAAGTAGCGGCTTTAACCCCGATTTATAAAAGGGTTGGAGTGGATGAAATTAAAGATTTAATAACCAAAGAATTGCAAGAACGTGGTTTAAAATCCGATTTTGAGTTTGCTGTTTATAGCAATAACTTGGAAACCAAAGTGCGTTCGAAAAATTTTAAACTGGAACCAGAAAGCACTTATATCGTTCCTCTTTTTGTGAACGATCTGAAGAGTAGTTACGATTTGTATGTAGATTTTTCTGGAAAAAGACAACTGGTGCTCAGTAGTATTTTAGGGATGGCTATACTTTCATTGGTATTTACATCTGTAATAATTCTGGCTTATGGAAGTGCTATTTCACAAATATATAAACAACGACAGATTTCACAAATTAAGAGTGATTTCATCAATAATATGACTCACGAGTTCAAAACACCAATTGCGACAATTAACTTAGCCTTGGACTCCCTTAAGAACCCAAAAGTAAAGGACAATAGAGAGTTTTTGGAACGTTATCTTGGAATGATTCGCGATGAAAATAGACGAATGCATGCACAAGTGGAAAATGTATTGAGAATATCGAAACTTGAGAAAAACGAACTCAACTTGTCAAAGGAACCAATTGATTTACAGGAAGTAATCCTTGAGGCGATAAGTCATGTAAGTTTGATTGTGGAAGATAGAGGAGGATATGTAAAAACACATTTTGGCGCCATGAAGAATACCGTACTAGCCAATCGGTCACATTTAACCAATGTGATTGTCAATATCTTGGACAATGCAATTAAATATTCTAGCGACGAACCCAAAATTGATGTTTATTCTGAAAATATTAAAAACAGTATTGTCCTAAAAATTAGAGATCAAGGACAAGGAATGAGTAAAGTAGTCCAAAAAAGAATTTTTGAAAAATTTTATCGCGAACACACTGGCGACATACACAACGTTAAAGGTCATGGCCTGGGCCTCGCTTACGTTAAGAGTATTCTTGACGACCACGACGCAGAAATTTTCGTGGAAAGTGAAAAAGACAAAGGCTCAACTTTTATATTAAAACTACACCTAATATCTTAAACTTATGGAAACAGAAAACAAAAAAATTCTTCTTGTAGAAGATGATCCGAACTTTGGAACTGTATTGAAAGACTACCTTGCCATGAACGATTACACCGTAACCCACGCGAAAAACGGAATGGAAGGTTTTGAGAAATTCAAAAAAGACGATTTTGATCTTTGTATTTTAGATGTGATGATGCCTTATAAAGATGGTTTTACGCTCGCCAAGGAAATTCGGGAAAAAAATGAAGACATTCCCATTATATTCTTAACTGCTAAAGCCATGAAGGAAGATGTGCTGAAGGGTTATAAAGTTGGGGCAGATGACTACCTGAACAAGCCTTTTGACAGCGAAGTGTTATTGATGAAAATAAAGGCTATCATTCAGAGAAAGGCCACGGACTCAATTGCGGATAGTAAACAATTTGAATTTGAAATTGGAAATTTCTTCCTGAATTCAAAATTGAGATTTTTGATTTATAAAAAAGAAGATCCGATTAAACTATCTCCAAAAGAGAATGAACTTTTACGTCTTTTGGCCTTGCACAAAAATGATTTGATGCCGCGAGAATTAGCTCTGACCAAAATTTGGCGCGATGACAACTACTTTACTTCTCGAAGTATGGATGTTTACATTGCTAAACTTCGAAAGTATCTCGGGAAGGACGATGGTGTTGAAATAATTAACATTCACGGAGAAGGTTTCCGTTTGGTAGTTAAAAATGAAGTGGAAAACTAAGAGTTTCAAATCTTAGCTTAAATATAAAAAACGCTGTTTATTCGGCGTTTTTTATATTTATATAAGTCGCTATTTCTGAAGGTTTTGAACAATAATCGAACCAATGAATAGCTTGATTTTTTTTGAACCAGGTATACTGTCTCTTTGCAAAACGCCGAGTATTTTTTTTGATTTCGAAAATAGCTTCTTCTTTGGATAAAGTGCCGTCGAAATAGTCAAAAAGCTCTCGATAGCCCACAGTTTGAAGGGCATTCCTTTCTCTATGGTTGTAGAGGCTCCGAGCCTCTTCTATTAATCCTTCCTCGATCATTCGGTCCGCTCTCTTATTGATGCGCTCATAGATTATTTCCCTTTCGGCTGTGAGACCAATAAATAGGGTTTCAAAATCTCTAGCAACCGCTTTCTTGTTAAGGAATGATGAAAATGGTTTTCCCGTTGAATCATAAACCTCAAGCGCTCGAATGAGACGATGCGGATTCTGTATATCTACTTTGGAATAATGAATGGGATCTACTTTTTTTAATTTTTTCTGAAGATGTTCAATCCCAAAAGTTTCTAATTCCGAAATTAGGTTATTCCGTATTTCGGCAGGGACTTCTGGAAATTTGTCCAACCCATTAACCACGGCATCCACATAGAGTCCAGAACCACCAACCATTATTAAGGTTGAAAATTCCTTAAACTCACTATTGTTTGAGTTGAATTTTTGAGTTATCAATTCTATCGCATCCCTTTCAAAATCTCCCACGCTGTAATCGTCAAAAATACTTTTGCTCTGGATGAAATGATGAGGAACAGTTTTTAATTCATCTGTGGAAGGAACTGCTGTGCCGATAGACATTTCCTTATATAGCTGGCGGGAATCGGCCGAGATTATTTCTGTAGAAAACACTTTTGCAAGTGCAATTGCCAAAGAAGTTTTGCCAATTGCTGTTGGCCCTACAACACAAATCAGTAATGGCTTATTTTTCATTTTTATCAGAAAAGGTTTCGTTGTGAAGACTCTCGCCACAACTCTGACAAAATTTGGCTTTATCCATATGTTTTTGAGAGCCACAATGACGACAGGATTGAGTGTTTACATGCACATAGTCATCACTGCTACTCTGAATGTAGCGGGCTCCTACAATTCCAGTGGGAACCGCAATAATGCCATATCCTAAAATCATAATTATTGTGGCCAGAAACTGGCCAACGGGAGTAACAGGAGCGATATCCCCGAAGCCAACCGTGGTCAGAGTGACGATACACCAATAAACGCTAACAGGAATATTCTCAAAACCACTTTCCTCACCCTCGATAAGATACATCAAAGTTCCTGCGATAACTGCTACTATGAGTACGGCGAAAATAAAAATAAAAATTTTCGCTCTGCTTTCAATTAACGCTTTTCTTAATTTGTTTCCTTCCCCAATGTAACGCGTAACTTTTAAAATTCTGAATACCCGTAAGAGTCTTAGGGCGCGAACCGTTAATAAGTAATTGCTGCCTACTAGAATTAGGGAAAGGTATAATGGGATGGTGGATAGAAAATCGATGATTCCGTAAAAGCTGAAAATATACTTACTTGGCTTTTTTACTGTAATGATTCTCGCAATATATTCAATGGTAAAAAGTATAGTGATTATCCATTCCACGACATAAAAAAAAGTGTGGTATTCCAGCCCGATAGACGAAACACTTTCCAGCATCACAATCACCACACTCATCAAAATCAGTACAAGCAAGACAACATCAAAGAGTTTACCCATAGGCGTATCCGCCTCGTAAATGATTTCGTGGACACGGAAGCGCCAGTTGTTTTTATTGATTGGTTTCACGTTTAGGGTTTTGAATGGCTAAAAATAGGTAAAGTCAACCTAATTGACGGAATCTGGAGACAGGTTTACTATTTTTAGAATTTTATTTTTCCGGAGATAATTCTGAATAACATGTTGGGACTCCTGTGTATGCTCCATGGGATTGATAATAGACCTCAGAATTTCAGGGGTATTGATTTGGTAATTTAGATTATAGAAACCATAACCTTTATAAACGCCATTGTCTATCCAAATTACTGAACGTTCGTCCACTTCTCGACCACGGTCGATGATGAGCATATTTTGGTGTTTAAAGGCTTCCTTATTTATAAAAGCTTCAACCCGGTCATTATATGCCTCGGGAGTTTCCTCCTGGATGCATGCTCCAAAACATGTGTCCAATGGATAGTAGGAACACTTATTAGAGGTCGATTCAAGGCCAGTAAACATTGGGCATAATTGGTTTTCTTGTGTAATTCTTAGGAGTTCAGATTTAGCTTGTGGGTAGTTATTGAAAGTAATCAGCGCATTTTTAGTAGCATCAGGTTTTTCAATCTTTAAATTTATATAGCCGTTTTCGTCAACATAGGATGATAGTTGGTGGGTAAAAGAGGGGCGACGGGACAGTTTGGTATATCTCGGTTTATTTTGTCTGATTTCTTGATATTCTTTTAAGATGGAAATCAATTCATTGCCAGTTTTTTCATAGGTTACCGATTTTACTTCCAGTTGCAATCGTTTGGACTTTCTATTATCGTTGGTAAAGTGTTGTACTAGCTTTTTCCGAATGTTTTTGCTTCTACCAATAAAGATTATTTTTCCTGATGCATTGTGCATATAATAAACTCCAGCTTCGGATGGCGTGCTTTCGATTATGTCTAGAAAATTTTGCTCCAATTTGGGTTTCGTCTCTTTTCGGAGTGTTTCGGCTATTATTTCTTTGGAAGTATCTTTGGTTAGGAGCATTTTGAAGAGTGCCACAGTTGCTTGTGCATCACCTTGGGCACGGTGGCGATCACTCAGTGGGATTCCCAAAGCACGCACCAGTTTTCCTAAGCTGTAGGACGGCATATCGGGAATTAGTTTTTTGGAAAGTTCAACGGTACAGAGGGTTTCTTTCTCAAAATTATAGCCTAAACGATCGAATTCAGTAGTTAAAATCCGGTTGTCAAATAGGGCATTGTGGGCAACCATAATGCAACCATCGGTAATTTCAATAATGCGTTTTGCAACCTCATAAAACTTCGGAGCCTGCCGCAACATATCGTTATTTATGCCCGTTAAATTAACCACAAAAGGCTGTATGGGCTTCTCTGGATTTATCAAACTTGCAAATTGGTCAACGATTTTATGACCGTCAAATCTGTAAATGGCAATCTCGGTTATCCCTTCCTCATTGTATTTTCCACCTGTGGTTTCTATATCTAAAATTGCGTACACTTTTTTGTAAGTTATGAGTTTTTTAAAGTTATGAGTTTTGAGTTCAGAGTTAAGAGTTGCGCTCTAATTAACTTTTCCAATAATCAAAATCTATCGAAATGACTGCTCACTGCAACTGCCAAGTGCAAGTGAAAACTGCTACTTTTTTACTGATTACTGAACACTAAAATCACCGTTCTCCAAAAATGGCACTTCCAATACGGACCATATTGCTTCCATTTTCGATTGCCAATTTGTAATCCCCGCTCATTCCCATGCTCAGAATTCTGAATTCTGAATTCTGAATTCTGAATTTGTCATATATTCGTTTTAATTTCTGAAATTCCTCTGAAACCTGTTTTTCATCTTCTGTAAAAGTAGCCATGCCCATCAAGCCAATCACTTTTATGTTTTGCAGTTTTTTGTATTCTTCCGAAGAGAGCAACTGAACAGCATCGTCTTTATCCATTCCGAATTTACTGTCTTCTTCGGCTATTTTTATTTGAAGGAGGCAATTGATGATTCTCGCATTCTTTTTGGCTTCCTTATTTATCTCTTTTAAGAGTCTAAGACTGTCCACGGCGTGAACCAAAGACACGAAAGGAGCCATGTATTTTACTTTATTGCGTTGCAAGTGGCCAATCATGTGCCACTCTACGTCCTTTGGCATTTCAGGCCATTTGGCTTCCATTTCCTGAACTTTATTCTCCCCAAAGATGCGTTGGCCAGCCTGATATGCCACCATCATATCCTGGATGGGTTTTGTTTTTGAAACTGTAACAAGGCTTACATTTTCAGGTAACTCACTTTTGATTTTTTTTAGATTTTCTAAAATATTCATCTGCATTTTATTCTCTCTGTTCATTTCTCAATTTTTAATTCAAAACTCAGAATTCGTAAACTGTAACGCCACTTCTGAGTTTAGGTTCTATATATGTGCTTTTTGGGGGCATTTTCAGGCCTTCATCGGCAATTTTTTTCAATTCATCGGTAGTGACAGGTAACATGCCGAAGCCTACTGCAAAATTCCCGGAATCTATAACTGTCTGCACATAAGCCAGTTCTTTTTTTCCGTGGGAGTACTCAATCCGCTGGTCATTCCGAAGATCCTCAATACCCAATATGGGTTTTAGAATGGTGACATATAATATCTGCGCGTCTAAAGCATCAAGGGCATTTTCAATTTTATATTTCTTTTTTCGAAGGTACAAAGAGTAAAATTCGCCATCAAGGTACATACTGAAATGATGAATTTTGGAAGGTCTGTAATACTCCTGTCCGCGATTTTCAATTCTAAAGGAGGCATCCAATTTAATTAAAAACTCTTCCTTTTCCAGTCCGTTGAGATCTTTTATCAAGCGGTTGAATTCGTAGATTTTTAGGTCGCTTTCAGGAATGAGGAAAGTCATGAAATAGTTATAGGCCTCTTCTCCAGTATGATGCGGGTTTTCTGCCTTTAAATCTTTTGCTAATAGGTAGGAAGAAGCTGAACGATGATGTCCATCTGCAATGTAAAGTGCTGGTATTTCCGCATAGATTCCCTGTATTTTGTTCAGCAAACCTTCATCGTGCACATTCCAAAGGTAATGAGTGTCTCTGTAGGTAGTGGTAAATTCATATTCCGCACGGCTTTCCATTATAGTATCCATGATCGCCTCTAGATCGGGATTATCTGGGTAGGTAAGGAGGACGGCTTCAGCATTGAAGCCTATTATTTTCAAATACTCCTTCATTACTATTTCACGGTATTCCAAGGTGTCTTCGTGTTTTTTTATGACATCGTCCTCATAATCCTGAACGCTGGCAGCAGCTACAATGCCATTAAATTCCAATCCATCACGGTTGACGATTTTGTAAACATAGAAGGAGGGTTTTTCGTCCTGGATAAAGACACCATCTTCCTTAAACTCCTCATATCGATTTCTAACTAAGCCATATCGCTCTATACCTGAAATTTCTTTTTGAAATTTATATCCCGGATTCACAATGTGCAGAAATGAAAATGGATTGTCCCGTAATCGCGACTCCACCTGTGCCGCCGTATAGCTATCATAGGAGCGAGCTGCGAGCAGGTTCACTTTGTCACGCGTGGGGCGGACGGCTTTGAAAGGAATTATTCTTGCCAAATTTGAGTTGTTGAGTTATTGAGTTATTGAATTATTAGGTTACTGATTAATGAGTTACTTAAATTGAGCCGAAACAACTTCGGCTTTGCGGTTTTCGCTGTAATTGTAAAAACCTTCACCGCTTTTGCTGCCTAGTTTTCCAGCCATAACCATATTTACCAATAGGGGGCAAGGGGCATATTTAGGGTTTTTGAAACCGTCATACATCACTTTCAAAATAGAAAGGCAAACATCTAGACCAATAAAATCTGCGAGAGCCAATGGACCCATTGGGTGTGCCATTCCAAGTCGCATTACGGTGTCAATTTCATTTACACCCGCAACGCCATTATAAAGAGTTTCAATAGCTTCGTTTATCATTGGCATTAGGATACGGTTTGCCACAAAGCCAGGGTAATCGTTTACTTCTACTGGAACCTTATTTAGTTTTTTGGAAAGTGTTTCCACAGTTTCATAAGTTTCCTTGCTAGTGCTATATCCTTTTATGATTTCTACCAGTTTCATGATGGGGACAGGATTCATGAAGTGCATTCCAATAACTTTTTCGGGTCGTGAAGTGACGGCGGCGATTTGAGTAATGGAAATAGAAGATGTGTTGCTCGCTAAAATAGTGTTGGCACCGCAGAATTCATCCAAGTTTCGAAATAAATTAAGTTTTAGATCGACTTTTTCAGTGGCAGCTTCTACCACTAAATCCACATTTTCTACTCCCTTTTGAAGATTGGTATAAGTGCTAATATTTTTGAGAGTACGCTCCATATCTGCTTCGGAAATGGTTTGCTTGGTTACCATTCGTTCCAGATTCTTAGTAATGGTCGCCATGCCTTTGTCCAAATACGCTTGTTGGATGTCTATTAAGTGTACTTTGTAATCAAATTGGGCGAAGGTGTGGGCGATTCCATTTCCCATAGTTCCGGCCCCGATAACTGCTATATTTTTCATTTTTTAGATGTGAGTATGTTAATATTAGAATTAAGATGTGAGACTTTTAGTTCTCTTCTGGATTTCCTTTTCGACAAGAAGGATTATATTCTTTTGAAGTTTTCAATAATCAACATTGCCACGCGCAAAGCTTCTGTACCTTGTCGCAATGAAACTTCAGGAGTCCTATCGGCTTTGATTGCTTCGGCAAAGCTCTCTAGTTCGTCCAAGATTGCATTGTTGCTTTCTACCTTTGGATTTTCAAAATATATTTGCTTCTGCTTCCCTTCCGCATTGGTTAAAACCATTGCGAAATCGTCTGGTTCCTTGGGAGCATCCTTCATTCTGACGGCTTCGCATTTCTTTTCTAGAAAATCTACTGAAATATAGGCATCGCGTTGGAAAAATCGTGCCTTTCGCATTTTCTTGAGAGAAATCCTACTGGCGGTAAGGTTTGCCACGCAGCCATTTTCAAATTCAATACGCGCGTTTGCAATATCGGGTGTTTCACTTAGAACGGAAACCCCACTGGCACTTACCGTTTTTACAGGACTTTTAACTACACTTAGAATAATATCTATGTCGTGAATCATCAAATCTAGAACTACTGAAACATCGGTGCCTCTGGGGTTGAATTCGGCAAGTCGATGGGTTTCAATAAACATCGGGTTGCTGATTTTATCTTTTATGGCTCTAAAAGCTGGATTAAAACGTTCTACCTGTCCTACCTGTCCGCGCACTTTGTGGTGTTTGGCCAAATCTCGAATCTTTTCTGCTTCGGCAACGGTTTGGGTAATTGGTTTCTCAATGAAGAGATGTTTTCCAGCCTCAATTACCTTGGTGGCGCATTCATAATGATGAATAGTAGGCGTTACCACCACTACCATATCGGATGCTTCTATAAGACTTTCCATGTTTGGAAAACTTTTATAACCAAATTCCTTTTCGATTATTTCTGAAGCGTTTTTATCTGCATCATAAAACCCGACTAAATCATATTTTTCGGATTGTGTGAGCAATTTTAGGTGAATTTTTCCCAAGTGACCAGCACCCAAGACTCCCGCTTTTAGCATGTATGTGTGTTTTCCACAAATGTAAGATTTTCGCGGGAAAGTATAAAGTTTTCAAGGATCAGTAATCAGGGGTCAATTTTCAGTGTTTAGAAATTAGTATTCAGTACGCAGTAAATCAGTATTCAGTGTTAAGTGGTCGGTAAATCGGTATACAGGAGTCTATGGCGGTTGTCAATGTTTAGTAGGCGGTAATGGGTTGTAAGGGGAATTATTCATTATTTATTCCAAACCTTGAGCTTCACGACGAAAATAGGTTACTTTGTATTTTATAATTTTCAAAAAATGAAAGATACTTTTACCCATCAGGGAATGCGGAAGAAATTGGTTGGAATCCTTGAAAAGAAAGGGATTTTAGATAAAAATGTTTTGGGTGCAATAGGCAGGATTCCGCGCCATCTTTTTATGGATTCGGGGTTTGTGGACCATGCGTATGTGGATAAAGCTTTCCCGATTGCGGCAGACCAAACTATTTCACAACCATATACTGTAGCGAGGCAAACGGAGCTTTTGGAAGTGAAAAAGGGGGATAAGATTCTAGAAATTGGAACGGGGAGTGGCTATCAAGCCGCAGTGCTTTTAGAAATGGGAGCGATACTTTATAGTATTGAAAGACAAAACGAACTATTTAAAAAAACGAAACTATTTTTGCCAAAACTCGGCTACAAACCCAAGCGATTAATTTTTGGTGATGGTTACATTGGACTGGACCAAGAGGCTCCGTTTGATGGAATAATCGTTACTGCCGGGGCTCCTTTCGTGCCGCAACCATTATTGGCACAATTGAAAGTGGGAGGGAAGTTGGTAATTCCCGTAGGCGATAATGTTCAAATTATGACGGTTTATTCTCGTAAGTCTGAAAATGAATTTCAAAAGGAGGAGTTTGGCGAATTTCGGTTTGTACCTTTGTTGGAGGATAAGAACTGAAGTCGAAATTGAAATTGAAATCGAAAACGAAGTCGGAGATGTAGATAACGGATGCTAGATGACGGAAGAAAAATTTTGTTCCTAATTCCCATTATTTTTGATAAGATTTTAATCTTATAAGCGGCATCCAACATCGGTTACCCGTCATCTAACACCAAAATTCCAAAAATGAACGATTTAAAAAGAATATGTGTTTTCTGTGGAAGCAGTAGCGGCAACGATCTTGCCATAACGGATATGGCCCACAGATTGGGAACCATTTTTGTAGCGAGGAACATCACCTTGGTGTATGGAGCTGGCAAAATTGGAGTAATGGGAACCATTGCCCAAAGTGTTTTGGACAACAAGGGGGAAGTAATAGGGATTATTCCTAATTTTCTGAAGATGAAAGAAGTGGTACATCTTAGCTTGACAGAGCTTATCACCACTGAAAACATGCACGAGCGCAAACTGAAAATGCAAGAGGCCAGCGATGGTTTCATAACACTTCCCGGCGGAATGGGAACACTGGAAGAGCTCTTCGAGATTATTACATGGCTGCAGCTTGGGTTACACAAGAAACCAATCGGGCTGTTGAATATAAACGGATTTTATGACGATCTTATCAGCCTACTCGAAAATATGGTTCGCAGAGGGTTCCTTTCTATGGACAACTACAAACTGCTTTTAGTGGACTCCGACCCAGAGCAGCTTCTCAAGAAAATGGAGGATTTTAAAAGACCCGATGTTCCAAAGTGGTTGAATGAGGATAGGGTGTAAACTGTCTATTTTCTTTTTTCTATTTTCATCAAGGCCGTTTTGATAATGGGGGCTGATGATGAGGAAGAGGAATTGGTTTTTGAGATTCCTAAAAAGCCTATTGCTGGGCGAGCGGTTTTTGGGAGGGTGAAAGTTCGGTTTTATCAGCAGATGCCGGATCAATTTTATAAGCCTCATGCACGGTAAGGTATTGGGATTGAGGTGGTTTAAGATGGTGGCGGATGCTGGATGAAGGGTGCTGGATTGAAGTTCAGAGCTGGATGACGGATGACGGCCAGAACCAAGGCACCCGACTCTCGACAAACAAAAAAGAAGCCGTCTCATTTTAATTTGATGAGACGGCTTTTAAATTTGGATTTCAATTACTTGGAGTTGTCGGAATATTTGATTTTTAGTCCTTCATTCCCTTTATCCATTTGCGCAACCCGATACACGCCCCGGCGATAAGACCAATGGTCAAAAAGCCGTCAATAGGAGCATCAGGGATGTTTGCGTCCCCTCCAGGAAGTGTTATCTGCGCATTTTCGGTTATACTGCCAACAAGCAGGAGACCTACAAAAAGCAGTTTCACTTTCTTACCTAGGGTTCTATTTTCATTTTTCATACTATTGTTTTTAGTTTTCATGAATCTATTGCTTTTAGGTTTCTTACTCTTTTA
>JBLWTS010000036.1:0-28425 GCA_048270045.1 Aequorivita sp. | reverse complement strand
TCAGCTGCAGACTATGATAAAAATGGTTTTACCGATTTACTTTACGCTGGAGGTAACGGCGTTACTTTTATGAGAGCCGACAATACGGGTATGGGCTATGAAGAAGACTCATTTCCGGAATATGTGTTTTCTCAACGTTCCAACTTTGTAGACATCAATAATGATGGCAATTTAGACGCTTTTGTTTGTCATGATGTCTTGCCTAGTGTTTATTATATAAATAATGGCGATGGAACTTTTACCTTCCATCAAGGCGATATTGGCGACTATCCTTCAGGTGGAAATTATGGATCCGTATGGATAGATTATGACAATGATGGCGATATGGATTGTTTTATCGCAAAATGTAACGTGAATGGAAACGTGAATGAGAGAAGCGAAAATCAGCTATATCAAAACGATGGAATCGGTAATTTTATAGAAGTCGGTGAAGCCACAGGATTAAAAGACAATATGCAAACTTGGTCTTCTGCCTGGGCCGATTTCGACAATGATGGTCATTTAGATGTATTTGTAGGAAGTAGTTCCGGAAATTTCACTCATAAATTAAATAGAAATAATGGAGATGGAACCTTTACAGACATTTCTGCAACCACTGGAATACACGCGTTAACCATGACTGGTATTGAAAACTGCACCTATGATTTTAATAACGATGGTTATGCTGATATTTTATCAAATGGAAACATCCTTTTAAACAATGGAGACTTAACCTTTACTTTAATCCCCTATGCTTTGCCAAATAACAATGGATCCTTTGGAGATTTAAATAATGATGGGTTTATTGATTCATTTACTGATGGAATGGTTTATTATAATAATGCAAACTCCAATCATTGGCTAACCATTAATACAATAGGTGTTGAAAGCAACATTAATGGTATTGGGGCTCGGGTTTCTATAACCTCAAATTTAGGAACACAAATTCGCGAAGTTAGGAGTGGAGAAGGTTTTAAATACATGAGCACTCTTAACACTCATTTTGGGTTAGGCCAAGATACAGAGATTTTATCTCTTACGATTAAATGGCCCTCAGGTATTGTAGATACGTTAGAAAATGTAGCCGTAGATCAAGTTATATCGATAATTGAAGGCTCTACACTTCTTGGTTTAGATGAAAATATAGTCAATAATCTTATTCTTTATCCCAATCCCACTCGAGGAATTTTAAATCTTGGTGATCTATCCAACTTTACAAATCCAGACTATGCAATTTTTGACATCCAAGGAAAAAAAGTAATGGACTCTAAATTAGATTCTAGGGCTATTAACGTGTCTAATTTGGCAAATGGCAATTACATTCTTAAAATTCAGGACGGTATTTCTGTGAAAACACAACGCTTTATTAAAAGGTAGATTCTCAGGAAAATTAACACGTAAAAAGCCGTCTCAATATAATAATTGAAACGGCTTTTTGTATTTAGCAACTTCAGTCTTCTGACTTCAGTCTTATTTTACTTCTTCAAAATCTACGTCCTCAACATCGCTGTTTTCAGCTCCGCTGCCTGATGCTCCTTGATTAGCTTCTGCTCCAGCATCACCAGTTGGGGCGCCTTGACCATCGGCTTGGGCTTTGTACATTTCTTCCGAAGCAGTTTTCCAAGCTTCGTTAATCTTGTCCAAAGCAGGTTGGATTGTCGCTACGTCTTGCGATTGATGCGCTTTTTTCAATTCTTCCAAAGCTTCTTCGATTGGTTTCTTCTTATCATCAGATAATTTGTCGCCAAATTCTTTAAGTTGCTTTTCAGTTTGGAAAATCATTGCATCCGCTTCGTTCAACTTGTCTGCTTTTTCTTTAGCAGTCTTATCACTTTCAGCATTTGCTTCAGCATCAGCTTTCATCTTTTTGATTTCCTCTTCGGTCAAACCTGAAGAAGCTTCAATTCGGATGTCTTGGGTTTTGTTTGTAGCCTTGTCAGTTGCGCTAACTTTAATGATACCATTGGCATCAATATCAAAGGTTACTTCAATCTGTGGCGTACCTCTTTGCGCTGGTGGAATTCCGTCTAAGTGGAAACGACCAATTGTCTTGTTGTCGTTCGCCATTGGACGCTCCCCTTGCAATACGTGGATTTCAACACTTGGCTGATTATCTGCCGCTGTGGAGAAAACTTGACTTTTCTTGGTAGGAATAGTAGTGTTTGCCTCAATTAATTTGGTCATTACACCTCCCATTGTTTCGATACCAAGAGAAAGTGGTGTTACGTCAAGAAGCAATACATCTTTTACATCTCCAGTCAATACACCTCCTTGAATAGCAGCACCAATTGCAACTACTTCATCAGGGTTTACTCCCTTGTGTGGTTTAATTCCGAAGAATTTTTCAACCGCTTCCTGAACTGCAGGAATACGGGTAGAACCTCCTACAAGAATTACTTCATCTATATCGCTTTTGCTTAGACCAGCAGCTTTCATTGCTGTCTCGCAAGGCTTCATTGTTCTTTTTACCAAATCGTCAATCAATTGCTCAAACTTCGCACGAGTCAAAGTTTTTACCAAGTGTTTTGGTCCGCTAGCAGTAGCAGTAATATAAGGCAAGTTGATTTCAGTTTGTGTAGAAGATGAAAGCTCTATTTTCGCCTTCTCAGCAGCTTCTTTCAAACGTTGAAGTGCCATTGGATCTTTACGAAGATCAAAATCCTCTTCTGCTTTAAACTCATCTGCCAACCATTTGATGATCTTTTGGTCAACGTCATCCCCACCTAAGTGAGTATCACCATCAGTGGCCAGTACTTCAAAAACACCGTCTCCTAATTCAAGGATACTAACGTCGTGAGTTCCTCCACCAAAGTCAAAAACCACGATTTTTTGATCCTGACCTTTTTTGTCCAAGCCGTAAGCAAGAGCTGCGGCAGTTGGCTCATTGATAATTCTTTCTACTTTCAATCCAGCGATTTCACCAGCTTCTTTTGTAGCGTGACGCTGACTGTCATTAAAATATGCAGGAACAGTAATTACCGCACGGGTAACTTCTTGTCCTAAATAGTCCTCGGCAGTTTTCTTCATTTTTTGAAGAATCATAGCACTAAGTTCCTGTGGAGTGTATAAACGACCGTCAATATCAACGCGAGCGGTATCGTTATCACCTTTTACTACTTTATAAGCCGAGTGTTCTGTCTCACTTATTGATTCAGAATACTTGTTCCCCATAAATCTTTTAATGGAGCTAATTGTTTTGGTAGGGTTTGTAACTGCCTGACGTTTTGCAGGATCTCCTACTTTAATTTCGCCACCTTCCACAAATGCAATTACGGAAGGAGTTGTTCTTTTTCCTTCGGCATTAGGAATAACCACTGGCTCGCTACCTTCCATTACGGCAACGCAGGAGTTGGTTGTACCTAAGTCGATTCCGATTATTTTACTCATAACTTGTTTGTTTTTATAATTTATTGTTGTGTCTAATTTTCATTGTCGGACTGTATAAGACAAGGATTGTGCCAGCGAAAAGTTTCTGACATCCTGTCAGAATGTAAGTTTAAGAGATAAGTTACCAAATCGTTAACCCTGAGCATTAGGGCGTGCCCCTAAGTCGGGTCGGGCTATCAACGCTACACGGTAGCGGCTTCTATCCCTCACGCAGATTCCTGACAAATTTTAAAATTAGATAATTCTCATTCCCATACATAACTACAAGGTCTTGAAGACCTTGCAGGAAAAGTTCCCCTCACCAGTTGCACTCCTCAACTTCTCACCTCATCGACTCATCGACTTATCAACTCTCATAAACTTTTAGGTTTATAAATTCTTGTTATTGGAAATATTCCATAATTTTGGACTAAATCCAAGTTAATGTTTTTAAACTGCCATACTTATTACAGTCTTCGCTACGGAACCTTGAAAACAGAGGAGTTGCTGGCGCTTGGTCAAAAGAATGGCGCGAAGTGTATGGCGTTGACTGATATTAATTCCACCTCAGCTTGTTTGGAGTTTGTCCGGATTGCCAAGGATCCTGCCCGTCCGGCAGGCGGGTTTGAAATGAAACCAGTTTTAGGGGTGGATTTTAGAAATGGGGCAAAACAGCAATTTATAATGCTGGCCAAAAACAATAACGGATTTCAGAATATAAATGATTATCTATCAGAATATTTACATCAACGCACAGAAAGCGAGGTAGAAATTCCTTCAAGAGCAAAACAACTTTCGGATATATTTACCATTTATCCCTTTGCTTCTTTTGAAAGAGATACTCTTTTGGAAAACGAATTCTTAGGAGTGAAGATAGAAGACCTCAACCGATTGAAGTTTTCGCCTTGGAAGAATCGACAGGAGAAATTGGTCATTCTCCATACCGTATCATTTCAGAATAAAAAAGGTTTCAACACACATCGATTACTTCGGGCTATCGACAATAATACACTGCTCAGCAAATTACCCATTTCGGAACAGGGCAGTGAAGATGACGTGTTTGCTTCCGAAGCCAAACTGAAGGAGATATTTAGTGAATTCCCAATACTCATTGAAAACACCGAGAAGTTATTGGAGGCTTGCTCCATCGATTTCGACTTTTCCAAGAAAAATCCAAACAATCAAAAATCCTATACCGCAAATGAAGAATTGGATTTTCGACTGTTGAAAAAACTGGCTTACGAAGGAATCCCCTACCGTTACAAACGACCTGGCGAACGCGTGATGAACCGAATGGAAAAGGAGTTGGAAATCATCAAGAAAAAAGGGTTTGTCTCCTACTTCCTTATCAATTGGAAAATATTGAAATATGCCCGCAGTAAAGGATATTTCTACGTAGGTCGTGGTAGTGGCGCTAACAGTATCATCGCTTATCTGCTTCGAATTACCGACGTAGATCCGGTAGAGCTCGATCTTTATTTTGAACGTTTTATCAATCTGTACCGCACCAATCCGCCCGACTTCGACATAGATTTCTCGTGGCAGGATCGAGATGATATTACCCAATTTATATTCCGAAGGTTTAAGAACACTTCTCTGATTGCCGTTTACAATACTTTTAAATACAAGGCTTCTGTCCGAGAACTGGGAAAGGTTTTTGGATTGCCAAAAGAGGAAATCGACAGACTTTCCAGTGGAGATTACAATTTTGAATCCTTGGACAAATTGTCGCAATTGGTGGTTATCTATGGCAAATACATTGAAGGATTCCCAAATTATCTCGGAATCCACGCAGGCGGAATCTTGATTTCAGAAAAGCCTATCCATTATTTTACGGCTACTTATATGCCTCCCAAAGGTTTTGCCACCACCCAATTTGATATGGTGATAGCAGAAGATATCGGCCTTTATAAATTTGATATTCTCAGCCAGCGCGGACTCGGAAAAATAAAGGACGGGGTAGAAATAGTGCGATACAATAATCCAGAACTCCCTCCTATCGACATTCACGATATCAAACGTTTCAAAAAAGATGAAAAGATAAAATCGCTCTTACGAAATGCCGAAGCCATTGGCTGTTTTTATGTGGAATCGCCCGCAATGCGAATGTTGATGCGAAAGCTTCAAGTAGATGATTATTTGGGATTGGTAGCTGCGAGTTCCGTCATCCGCCCCGGCGTGGCAAAAAGTGGAATGATGCGCGAATACATTTTGCGCTACCGTTTTCCTGAAAAAAGGAAAGAAGCGCATCCTGTTCTTCTTGATATTATGCCAGAAACTTATGGCGTAATGGTCTATCAGGAAGACGTGATCAAAGTAGCCCACCATTTTGGCGGACTCACCTTAAGCGAAGCCGATATGTTGCGAAGAGGGATGAGCGGGAAATTCCGCTCGCGGGAAGAATTTCAGAAAGTAAAAAACCATTTCTTTGAAAACTGTAAAAATGCAGGACGTCCCGAAGCTTTTACGGCCGATGTATGGCGACAAATAGAGAGCTTTGCCGGCTATGCTTTTGCAAAGGGCCATTCGGCTTCCTATGCGGTGGAAAGCTATCAAAGTCTTTTTCTGAAAGCCTATTTTCCATTGGAATATATGGTGGCCACGCTCAACAATGGCGGCGGATTTTACAGCGTGGAATTCTATGTGCACGAAGCGCGGATGAAGGGTGGAAATATTCTCGCTCCCTGCATCAACCGCAGTTGGGCAGAAACGGTTATCGATGGGAAGGATATCTATATCGGCTTTGGATTTTTGCAATCTTTGGAAGCAAAGCTCATTCAAAAAATCCTTGCAGAACGTCGTAAAAACGGAGTTTTTCAGAGTTTAAACGACTTCCTCGATCGTGTTTCTATCGGAATGGAGCAGGCTACAATTCTTATAAAGATCAATGCTTTCCGATTTACAAAAAGAAATAAACGCGAACTTTTATGGGAAGCTTATATGAAGATAAACAAAGTGAGTTTTGAAGAAAATGTGTACACGTTATTTAAATCGCCCACTGTTAATTACAAAACCCCTTCCCTACCCAACACAACTTTAGAAGATGCCTTTGATGAAATGGAATTATTGGGATTCCCACTTTGCAACCCTTTTGATCTGCTTTTGGAACCTTCTACCAATCCATTGCGTGCCGCAACTTTGCACCAACATATCGGAAAACAAGTTACAATAGAGGCCTATCTAGTTACCGTAAAAAGAACCCGAACCACCCGTGGAGATACTATGTATTTTGGAAATTTCTTGGACAGGGACGGCCACTTTGTCGATACCGTCCATTTTCCGCCCGTAGCCAACCAATACCGTTTTCAGGGAAAAGGAGTTTATGCGCTTACAGGAAAAGTGGTAGAGGAATTTGATTGCATCACCCTTGAAATCTCCAAAATGGAACGACTGGCGATTATACAGGATCCGCGCTATGCGATTTCGAAGGCGGTATGATATTGCCACGGATACACGAAGAAATAGTTGAACCCACTTCGGGGTTCCTTTGCGATTTAGGTCCCAAACCCCCCACTGCACTGCGTTTGTGCGGGGTTATCAATGTTGGACTCCTTCGGAGTCATTCAAAAACCTAAACACGTGAAGGATGAAATGGACACCTTATAAAATTAAATCTCTATAATTCCGAATTCATTCGGATCGACCCCGAAGGGGTCAAATGTCGATAACCCAAAATATCTAAGAGTTTAGTTATAAATCCGAATCCCCATAGCAAACCCCGAAGGGTACATTTAGATACTGAACACCCCCAACAACCCCGAAGGGGTTAAATGTCGATAACCCCCAATACAATCGAATGAAATGAAGGTTGTATTGGGGGCTATAAGACCACCTCTGTCCAGAACTCCGGAGGAGTTCAACTAAGAAATCGACGCGGGCAATCATTCATTATCCAGCTAAGCACGAAGAAATAGTTGAACCCACTTCGGGGTTCTTTTACTATGTAGGTCCCGAAACCCCGCACTGCACTGCGTTTGTGCGGGGTTATCGATGCTGGACTCCTTCGGAGTCACTCCTCTAGGGCGAATTAACGCTTCAAACTCAAGGAGAGAATATCGATAATTCCCAAATCAGGACCAACCTCAAAGAAGTCAAATGTCGATAACCCAAAATATCTAAGAGTTATAGTTATAAATCTGAATCCCCATAGCAAACCCCGAAGGGTACATTTAGATCCTGAACACCCCAACAACCCCGAAGTGGTTAAATATCGATAACCCCCAATACAACCGAATGAAATGAAGGTTGTATTAGGGGCTATAAGACCATCTCTGTCCAGAACTTCGGAGGAGTTCAACTACAATCAAAACCCGTAATTATTCGTTATCCACCTGGGAACCAGAAATAGTTGAACCCCGTCGGGGGTTCTTTTACCGTTTATGTTCCGCAACCCCGCACAGCACTGCGTTTGTGCGGGGTTATCGATGCTGTACTCCTTCAGAGTCACTCCTCTCGGGCGAATTAACGCTTCAAACTCAAGGAGAGAATATCGATAATTCCCAAATCAGGACCAACCTCAAAGGAGTCAAATGTCGATAACCCAAAATATCTAAGAGTTATAGTTATAAATCTGAATCCCCATAGCAAACCCCGAAGGGTACATTTAGATACTGAACACCCCCAACAACCCCGAAGGGGTTAAATGTCGATAACCCCCAATACAATCGAATGAAATGAAGATTGTATTGGGGGTTACAAGAACAACCTCTAAACAGAACTCCGGAGGAGTTCAACTAAATCCATAATCTTTTTTTATATTTGATAGAGAACCAACTATTTGGATAATTATGGCTTTCAGACAAATTCTCTACCACATCATTTTTCGAACGAAATACAGCTTGCAAGCGATAGACCAAGCACATTCCCAAGAGCTTTACAAATATATTTGGGGTGTCATAAAAAATAAGAACTGTAAATTATTTCGAATAAATGGCATAGAGGACCACGTTCATATTTTATCTGATTTACATCCTTCAATTGCTCTAGCTGATTATATTAAAGACATTAAGGTTTCCTCTTCAAAATGGTTAAAATCAAATGAAAATTTTCCAAAATTCAAGGGATGGGCAAAGAGCTATTGTGCATTGACTTATTCTTATAAGGAAAAAGAGATTTTAATTAACTACATAAAAGGACAACAAGAACATCACAAAAGAGAAAGTTTTCGGGACGAGATAATTCGACTTTTTAAAGAGCATCATATCGAAGATAAAGAAGATTGGTTTTGGCGGGATGATTGACGCCACTTTGATAAATGTGTTCATCAACCACCAAAGATACTTGCTATTTGTCAGATCTGAGGTATGCGCTGTCGAAAGCAATATGAAATTGCCAAGAATACACGAATTGAAAATCAAGTAAAATCTCGAGATAATTGAACCCACTTCGGGGTTCTAATTGCTAGAGCTATAACCCCGCACTGCACTGCGTTTGTGCGGGGTTATCATTGTTGGACTCCTTCGGAGTCATCCCACAAAAGAATACTATCCACAGGGTTTGGTTTCCGTGTAGATTCGAAAAATTGGTTCATTTTGACCAATATCATATCCCCACTTTTCTCAAATTCCCTACCTTTATATCTTTTATCCAATTAAAGATATGGTCAACAGACAACTCCTTCATCCCAAAAGCATTGTAGTAATCGGTGCTTCCAACGACATCAAAAAACCCGGCGGCAATATGCTCAAAAATATATTGGCCGGGGGTTTTAAGGGAGAGTTGAGTTGTGTAAATCCCAAAGAAGAAAAAATTCAGGGCATTAAAAGTTATTCCACAGTTGAAGAAATTCCTAATGTAGATCTCGCTATTCTTGCCATTGCCGCCAAGTATTGTCCTGCAACCATCAAAACTCTGGCCCAACAAAAGAAAACTAAAGCTTTTATTATTATTTCCGCAGGTTTTGGAGAAGGTGACGAACAAGGAAAACAATGGGAAAAGGAAATCACTGAAACCGTAAATAGCGTTAACGGATGCTTGATCGGACCCAACTGCATCGGAGTTATTACCGAATCATATAAAGGAGTTTTTACCGCTCCTGTCCCACCCTTCAATCCCAAAGGTTGTGACCTGATTTCAGGGTCTGGGGCAACTGCTGTTTTTATTATGGAAGCTGGAATGGCTCTTGGAGTTTCATTTGCCAAGGTTTTTTCTACTGGAAATGCAGCCCAGACAACTGTTGAGGATATTCTGGAATATATGGACAACAATTTTGATCCAGAAACTGATCCATTAGTAAAATTGCTTTATTTGGAAACCGTTTCCAATCCCCAAAAACTTTTAAAACATGCTTCCTCTCTTATAAAAAAGGGAGCTAAGATTGCCGCCATCAAAGCTGGAAGCACTGCGGAAGGCAGTCGCGCCGCAACTTCGCATACAGGCGCTATTGCCAGTAGTGATATGACCGTTCGCGCACTATTTCACAAAGCGGGAATCGTATATTGCACAAGTCGAGAGCAATTGCTTAGTGTAGCAGCTATTTTTAATTATAAAAAATTGAAAGGTAAAAATATCGCCATCATAACCCACGCTGGCGGATCGGCAGTTATGCTCGCGGACCAGCTTTCCAAAGGTGGCCTTAAAGTGCCCGAAATTTCCGGACCAGATGCCGAAAAGCTAAAATCCTTCTTATATCCAGGGTCTTCGGTGGCTAATCCTATCGACTTCTTGGCGACAGGTACGGCTGAGCAACTGGGAATCATCATCGATTATTGCGAACATAAATTTGACATTGTTGATGCAATGATCGTGGTCTTTGGAAGTGCCGGTCTATTCGATGTTGAAAATGTCTATAACGTATTAAGCGTAAAACTGGAAATTTGCGATAAGCCTATTTTCCCCGTTCTACCTTCTGTAATTAATGCCCAGCGGGAAATCCAATCCTTTTTAAGAAAAGGCCATATCCATTTTCCGGATGAAGTGGTTCTGGGGAAAGCGTTGGCGCAAGTTTATAATACGCCTGAGCCACAATCCCAGAAAATTTCATTGCCCAAAGTTGATAATGAAAAAATCAGAAATATAATAGATTCCGCTTCAGAAGGCTATCTTACGACCTCCCAAACTGTCGAAATGTTGGATGCTGCCAAAATCCCAAGAGTTCATGAAATCGTAGAAAATTCAAAAGAAAAATTGCTTACCGCGATGGGAAATATAGATTTTCCCATAGTGATGAAAGTAGTGGGTCCGCTTCACAAATCGGATGCACAGGGAGTAATTTTAAATATCGCAAATAAAGAAGAAGCCGCAGAAACCTTTGACCAATTGATGAAGATTGATTCTGCGACGGCAGTTATGGTTCAACCTCAATTGGCCGGACTGGAATTGTTTGTCGGCGTAATAAAGGAACCTGGCTTTAACCATACTATTCTGTGTGGATTAGGTGGAATTTTCATCGAAGTATTAAACGATGTCTCCGCGGGATTAAGTCCGATTTCCAAAAATGAAGCGGTGAAAATGGTTCAATCGCTTCGGGGTTATAAACTCATTCAAGGTGCCAGAGGACAAAAAGGTGCGAACGAAGAAATTTTTGTAGAAATCATTCAACGACTTTCAGCATTAGTTGAAGCCGCTCCCGAAATTATCGAGATGGATATCAATCCGCTGATAGGTACGCAACGGGTTATAACTGCTGTGGATGCGCGGATTAGGATTGGCTGAAACATGAGTCAACTTCCATAAAAAATCCTGAAAACCTAACTTAAAAAGAAGTTTTCCAATAAAACAATGGCTAAAAATGAATTAGTTCAAAATTCAATTTTTAACTTGCAACCACTTTCACAACTAAAAACCACCATAACCAATGGCATTCAACATTGTATTATTTGAGCCTGAAATACATACAAATACTGGAAACATCGGTCGGCTGAGCTTAGCTTCCGGTTCAAAACTACACCTGGTAAAACCTTTTGGATTCGAAATAACCGACAGCCGATTAAAAAGAGCGGGATTGGACTATTGGCAGCATATTTCCCTCGTCATTTATGAGAGCATTGAAGATTTTTATGAAAAGAACAAGGGTGGGAGTTTTGTTTACTTCTCAAGTCATGGTGCTAAGAATTACTGCGCCATTGATTTTAAGGATGAGATGTTTTTTATCTTCGGAAAAGAGTCGGTGGGATTGCCGAAGGATATAATTACAGAAAATCTTGATTCGGTTTATAACATCCCTATCTACAGTCCGCATATTCGAAGTTTAAATTTGGCGAATGCAGTTGGGATTGTGGTTTATGAGGGGTTGCGGAGTTTGAGGAGGTAGAATATTATCATTAAGAATTCTCAACATTCGCTTCGTTTCATCTGAACATTTGAAGACTACAAATCAAATTCATAATTTTGTATCTTTGATAAAAAGTCGAATCCCATGAACTTAGAAGCCCGAAAAATAGAATTTGTACAGGAGTTTTTAAAGATACAAAGCGAGGAGGCTATTTCCCGTCTTGAAAAAATATTAAGAAAAGAATGAGAAGCAACAGACGAGCAAATATTTGAACCAATGACTCAAGATGAATTAGAAAAACGAATTGACCAATCAGAATCCGATTTTAAAAACAACCGATTTAAAAGTAGTACTGTACTTCTGGCTAAATACGGCATAACCCAATCTCCAATTGCCCTTCCCGTATCTCCAAAATTTCCATCTTAGCTTCCTCCAAATCCATTCCAAATTGAAATCTATTTTCAATTACGTAGTTTGAAATCAAAGCTCCGTAATGCGCAATACCATCCAATAGATTGTTACTGAATTTCTCCCAAGATTTAAAGTCACGCGTAGTTGGGGAAGTGGTTCGTTCAATTTCCTTTTTTAGATAATCGATATAGAGTCTGAGTTCTGCGACAAACATAGAAGCTCGATTGGGTCTTTGCATTACGTCTTTTCGGCCATAAATATGGTCGGTCATATCTTGAAGACTGACAATTTTTGAGAAATTCACAATGTTTGGGCCAGGGCAAATGGTTACAGCGGTCAGTTTTTTCAAGAAAGGCTCATCGTAATTAATGGGAGCGGCGTTGCTCAATCCGATACAAAGGCATTCCTTGGCAAGGACATCCTCAACCTGTCTATTATAATCTTCCTCGGGAATATCCAGTGTTTTTAATTGTTCCAGCTTCAGCTTTTGGTATTTGGTGGAAGCAGTACAAATAGGAGTATCGGTAAATTCGGTATTCGATTCCAGCAGTTTTTCGGTACACGGGCTGCCGGGTTTTTTTCTTTTAATTCTGTCCAAACGTTCTATTTCGGCAGTGGTTCCTTTTAGGTAATTGAATTCAACACCTAAGGGAGAAGCCTTGCTTCGTACCACATCTTTTTCTTTGGAATTTGCCAATAGTTCAAGCGTATTGTCATCAACTGTTGTGGCTTCAGGGCATAATAAGAATGGGGTACCCCAGCCAGTGCCATCGACTTCATAGTAGTTTCGCAATAAGGTATCTTCTTCGCTGGTTCCAATCCCGCCCTGAACAGTTATTCTGATAGGATGTGGTTTTTCAAAACCTTGTTTCCCTTTTGCGATAATCGCCAGATTGTATAGTTCAAAAAGACTATCCTCCAACTCCTGTTTTTTCTCTTTAAATTCCTGCAGAATCGGCCCCATCAGCAAACCTTGGGTGGCAAAGACGTGGCCACCACAATTTAGTCCGGATTCGATTCGGAATTCACTTACCCAAATTCCCTTTTTTGCCAAATATTTCCCTTGGATCAGTGCCGAACGATAATCGCTCACCTTAATGATTACTCTTTTGTGGAAACTTCCCCATTCATAAGCATCAAAGGCGGAAAACCCTTCCATATAATTGTACAACCGAGGATTCATTCCCGCTGAAAGAACTATTGAAGAATTTGTTAATTCGCATTCGGCATATCCCTTTAGTGCTGTAACTGCATCAGAACCATTCTCGATTGGCTGTTTGTTTTTATCCAATTGATCCTTGTCCACTTTGGTCATTATATTGACTTCTATGGAACCTGGAACAATACTTTCACGCAACATTTTTTCAACTTTTTCCTTTTCCGTGATGTCCGAAATTGAAAACCATTCGTGGTATTTCTCCTTCAAAACACTGCTGTCTGGAAGCATTTCAAAATACTTGACAATATCCGAACCTGTTTCGAATGCCGATGATTTTAATTTCTCAACTTTCGAATTAACAATCCGCTGCATCAAATTGAGATAGTCTGTAACTCGCCGCGCCCGTGAATTCTCTTCCTTTGCAGAAATGGGAACGTAGGTTTCATTGTTTTGTTGGTAGTAATATTTCCGCATTACCTCCACCAAATTGTCTTCAATAATGGAAAGCACTGAATTTATCCCAAAGTGTGCAACTTTTATGGGTGAATCGATGGTGTAGGCAATTCCCATTACGGGAATGTGGAAGGTATGCGGGCTTAATGTTTGCATTAAAATGAGGTTTGGATTGAAAAGGGAATAAAGATGCGGAAACTAAAACGCTCAAAATATGATATAAGTCATATAAGTCTTAAAATGATTAAAGACCTACAAGGTGGCCTTCTCCGATTGTCATCGGAAGAGGCAACACCTTGCAGGATTGTCTGATACAACTTATAAATATGGGAATTATGCCTCTCGTAACTCCTCTTTTTTCATAATAGCATCCACGCAATTAATCCCATCTATCGCTGCGGAAATAATTCCCCCCGCATAGCCAGCCCCTTCCCCGCAGGGATACAAGCCACTGATTTCAATATGTTCAAGGGTTACTGGATCGCGGGGAATGCTAATCGTTGAAGAAGTCCGACTTTCTGGCGCGTGAAGCACAGCATCGTTTGTATAATAACCCTTCATTTTCTTGCCGAAGAGCACAAAAGCTTTTTTTAATTTCTTGGAAAGTAAAGGTGGCAATACCTCATTTAAATCCGCAGAAACAATTCCAGGTTGATAAGATGTTTTAGGAAAATCGGTTGAAATCCTACCTTCTACAAAGTCGATCATCCGTTGTGCGGGAACCATTTGTGTTCTTCCTCCCGCTTCCCAACAACGTTTTTCAACCATTTTCTGAAAATCCAAGCATACAAAAGGATCGTCTTTTTTATAATTTGGCAAATCAGTTGGTGCTACGCTCACAACAATGCCGGAATTTGCGTACGGATTATTGCGTTTGCTTGGGCTCCAACCGTTGGTAACCACTTCTTCCTGCTCTGTAGCGCAAGGTGCGATTATTCCGCCGGGACACATACAAAAGGAATACACACCAAATCCATCCACCTGCTCTACCAGACTGTAGCTTGCTGGCGGCAGATAGGGATTGTCATCTTCGCCGTGGTATTGTATGTGATCTATGAGTTCCTGAGGGTGCTCGGCACGCACACCAATGGCAAAACCTTTGGCTTCAATTTTAATGTTTTTATCGTGGAGTAAATAGTAAATATCTCTGGCAGAATGGCCCGTTGCTAAAATTACGTGTTCAAATTCAAGCCATTCCCCATCATTTATTTGGATGGCTTCAATTGCCGCATCTTTAATCTTCAAATCAGTCAATTTGGAATTGAAATGTATTTCTCCTCCATTTTCTATAATTGCTTCGCGCATAGCGGCTATTATCTTAGGAAGTTTGTTGGTTCCTATATGCGGATGGGCGTCTACAAGGATATCCTCATCTGCCCCAAAATGGACGAACCATTCCATTGCCTTTAGCACGTTGCCCCGTTTTTTGCTTCGGGTATATAGTTTTCCATCGGAATAAGTTCCTGCGCCACCTTCCCCAAAACAATAATTACTCTCGGGATTTACAATTTGAAGTTTATTGATTGCTGCCAAGTCTCTTCTGCGTTCGCGAACATCTTTTCCGCGTTCAAAAACAATGGGTTTTAAACCAGCTTCTATCGCTCTCAACGCAGCATAAAGTCCAGCAGGACCGGCGCCGATAATGGCTATCTTTTTTGAATCCTGAACATTCTGCGGAATAAAAGGTGGGATTATCTCCCGTTTCTCTCCTTTTAACCACAACTCAATCTGAAGATTTAATTTAATAGGTCTTCTACGTGCATCGATAGAGCGTTTGCGAATTCGCCATTCTCCAATAACTTCCCTTCGAAGTTTTTCCTTCTCCAGGGCAAGTTCTAAAATATAATCCAAATCCTCCTGCTGGCGCGGAAGAATTGCTATTTGCACCATTCTGCTCATGAGGCAAAGATAATTTTTAATTGGGGAAAATTGGAATTGTAAAAAAAACAAGCCATCTGCTCCTCTGAATTTCCAATATTTTGGCGTAGATAGACTGTGGGCTAAATTCAATTTAGGGGTTCCTCTAAAGTCAGTGCAGTGTATCGTAATTGACACATCATTCTTTAATTAAAAAGAAATACCACGAAGGGTCTAACATGGATACCTCGCACAAAGCAGTGCAGGTTGAGGTCGAATGTTTCTCTTTGCTAAGAAACCCGAAGTGGGTTCAACATTCTATAATATCCCCCAAAACCAAAAAAACCATCCCAAAAATTGAAACGACTTTTACATTTGTGTTTTTGCAATCTCAATATTCTTTTTTACTTACTCTCACACTAAGTAATAATTTCCCAAAAGATCATCCTATATAGATAGGAAAATATCTGATCAATATTGAAATGAAATGGATTTATAGCATTACCTGTTGATTCATCGTCCCACTGAGGCTTAGATTTTATATAATCGAAAAATAACTACGAGTCCTATTATTCAATTTCAAAAACTATGGGTAACGAATACAAAATTCCTACGGGTTCTCCATGCTGTTCACCTGGAATCATGCGTGGCACAGTTTTCATTACCCTCTGTGCTTCTTTTTCAAGACTTCGATGTGGGCCTTTTGCTTGAATATTTGTTACTCTCCCCATTTTATTGATAGTAAACATAACCTCTATCTTCTGTTGTCCCTTAAGTCCTAATTTCCCAGCAAAACTAAGATCAAAGTTTTGACCAATATGCTCCGAAATTTTTCTGAACATACATTTCTTTAAACCTTCATTATCATTTAGCGTTTCACATCCTGGATATACCGGAACCTTTTCAATCTCAAATTCATCATAAGGATCGGAAGGATTCTGAGAATATCCTAAAACAAAAAAAAGACCGATTAATAAAAATAAAGAATATTTCATTCGACAGCTAGATTTCTAAGCAATATACAATGAAAATAATATAAATCGCAATCAAAAGTTACTATCCACCAATTTGAATCAGATTGATTCACCGTTTAGAAATCCTTTCTTTTTGCTATTCTCCAAATGAAAAATGTAGGAATTACAACCCATAGCACCAACATTATAAAAGATAATATCACTCCGAAATTAGTGCCGAAGAATTTCTGAAAAACTGCGCCGGTATAGCCTAATAGTGCGGAGATATCTAGTTTTAGCAATATCAACACTCGCGATAAATCCACAGGGTTTAGCATTGTAGCAACCAAAGAGAATTTATCTAATGGATAATCTTGAAAATACAGAAGTGACATTAAAAATAACCCATCATAGATTACTGCCATAAACAACCAAAGCAAAATGGCATATCCAAAACCTTTGATTCTGTTTTCGTTGGAAAGTGCAATTACAAAAGCCAAGGCGGTAAAAATAAATGTTAGAAATCCGCCTGTAATCAACAGTAGAGAAAAGTCCCATATGGCACTGCTGTTGAATATTCCGTAAAAAATAAATGGCAAGCCCAAACCGATAACCAAACTCATCGCTAATGAGGTAGCGACTCCGAAATACTGTCCCAAAAATATGGAGCTTCGTTTTATGGGTTGTGCCAAGAGGAGTTCGGTGAATTCGCGGGAGTTGTAATAATACATCACGCCAAAGATGGTTCCTATAAGCGGTACTAGTATGATGATAACATTCATAAGCGTAATCACAGCTTTGGAGAGATCGTTATTCAGAAATAGCAACACGATTCCGAGGAGCAAATAGAATAGAAAATATACGTAGCTCCAACGGCTTCGCATTAAATCGTAAAAACTGTATTTTAGTATCTTAAGCATAACTAGAGGATAAAATAGAGGCTATTGCGTGTTCAAAATCAGGGGTTTCAGTCTTTGATTTCAACTCTGGAATGGTTCCTTTAAAATAAATTTTGCCTTCCAAAAGGAACACAATTTCATCTGCGATTTCTTCAACAAAACTTAAAATATGTGAAGTGACCAAGATGGTTTTCCCCTTTTTCTTTTCAGCAAAAATTAGATTCTTTAATCGTAAATGTGAAATTGGATCCAAACCGCTGGTAGGTTCATCGAGAATTACCAATGGGCTGTCAAACATAAAAGTTAGCACCAAGTTAACCTTCTGTTTGGTACCTCCTGAAAGGTTTACCAATCGTTTATTAAGAAAAGGCTCTAATTTGAAAAGTTCAATTAATTCCAAATCATTGGTGTTTTTGAAATCTCTCAAATCCTTGATCATATCTATAAGCTCTTGAACTTTCAAGTTGCCTGGGAAGTTGGCTATTTGTGGTAGGTAATCTATTTTTTCGCGATATTTATAGTTATTCTTTAAGGGAATTCCGTTAATTGAAATTCCGCCTGAATCTGGAATTACCATTCCTAAAATACACTTAATCAAAGTAGTTTTTCCCGAGCCATTGGGGCCGAGAATGGAAAATATTCCGCCTTCGCCAATAGAAAGATCAATGCCTTGTAGCACTTCATTCTTTCCAAATTTTTTATGTAAGTCTCTAACTTCTATCATGGTTTATTAGTTTCATTCTTGGATTTTCATCCATCAAATCGTCAGGAGTAAACACTGGAGAAACTTTTTCTGAAAAGTCAATAATGTCGATAAACAGACTTCGCAGCAAAATAATCGTTTCAGGAGTGCGGTTCACGATGTAGGAGAATAATTTCACGGGACGGTATGGCACATCGCCAATTCCATCTTTATCCAAATCGTATCCTGTGTAATTGCTCCAAAAATTATTGTCGAATATATTGTCGTTTACCCTTCCGTTATACGAAATATCGAAGGAGTTGTATAGAAAGTTGTTTTTAATTATCTCATTTTCATAGCAAGCACCCTTGACTCTAATGGCGTAACCGTTACTTGTAAAATCGTTATTGGAATATACCAGTCGGTTGCTTCCTTCAACCGTGATTCCAACTGTATTTTCTATAAACTTGTTATTTATGATATTTACGTCATTTACTTCCTTCAACAATAAACCGTAGGCTGCGGTGCCCCAGTTTTTCTTGATAATGTTGTTTCTAACTTCCATTACTTTGGAAAACATTAAAGCGATTCCGGCACCGTTGGTTTCAAAAATATTATTGTTAACTTGATTGTCGTTACTGAACATAAAATGAAGTCCATAACGCACATTATTTTTACTGAAATTATTAGTGATGGTAATATTATCGGAGAATTCAAGATAAATTCCATCTCGAACATTCTGCACATCATTACCGTGCACGATCACATTTTTGCAATACCATAGATGGATTGCATTACCAGAGTTGAATTCCGTTACAGCTTCTCCCCTCACTTTGTTATTCAAAACTTTTCCGTCACTGGCTTTTTGAAGATAGATTCCGAAGAAGAGTTTCTCAAGTTCCAAATTTTGAATAGTAAAACCGGAACTGTTTACGACGCGAATCGAGGCATAATCTGTAGTATAGCTAAGGCCAACGTTTATTAATTTAAAACCGTCAACGGTTACATTGTCGGCGCCAATAGTAATAATCTCTCCCACTTTTTCGCCATCAATGGTCGGCATGTCTTCGCCAATAAGCGTGATTTCTTTGTCAATTTTTAAATTCGCCTCTTTATAGATTCCTTTTTTCACAAGAATGGTATCGCCGTCCACAGCCTGTTCCAGAGCTTCCTTTATGGTTTTTACGGAACAACTACTACAAACAGTAATGGTTTTGGCTTGAGTTCCGAAGGAAACAAAAACCATTAAAACAAAAGCGATTATAGATGAAGTGTTTTTCAAAATAGAAGGAATATTAATCTATATAAGTTTAGTTGGAACTACAGAAATTAAAAATATCGAAGATAACGTTTATAAAGGATTAAGATAGAATGTCAGACTAAGGTCTCTTGTTTTAAAAAATATAACTAAGCATATTCTATACATAAAAAAGGGCTTCAGCGATTTTCAAGTTCGAAAACCTTTAAAAGCAACTGAAACCCAATAATATCAAAACATTACTGTTTTAAGTGTTTCTGAATTTCTTCCCAAGAATAAATTTTACCTGAGAATTCTTCTTTCGTTTTTTCAGCTTCACTCTTACTTTTGAAAGCTGAAAGATTGGCTCCCATTGGACTTTGGATTTTATCACTTACCAAATAAGTAGATGAACTCGCATCCATAAATTCCCCCGGCTGATTGAAATCGGCAACCAAGTAAAGTGCCATTTCAGTGTCCTTCATATTTTCTTGGTATGAATGGACCATACATTCAATGGCGTCGTATTTATACGCCTTGCCTTTAGTGCTAACCATTTGGGCAGAATGCTGTCTGTCAACAATAGTCATATCGCAGTAGTTGCAGGCATCTGAGCCGTATTCAATTTTCTGCGGACTTATTTCACACGAAACAAATAGCACAGCAAATAAACTTAAAAGAAAGAAATGTTTCATTTTTAGTTACAATTTTATACTAGATTATTTAACTTTTTTATATTCCGCCTTTCCAACGAAGAAAGCGACAACCGTCAGCATCATTCCTGCAAATATCATATAAGCACCCGCAGATGGCCAAGAATCCACATCAAAGTTTAGCATTTTCTGATATCCTAACAATGGTGGTTTATAAGTCATTGGGGTTCCATCCAGGTTCTCAAGTTTCATAATAGCTTTAGGATCTAGATTAGTTCCATAATCTATTAGCCACAGGTTAAAGTCATACATTCCCATGATTCCGAGTACGGACATAAGTATAAACCATCCGAGAAACCATTTGTAACTTACCTTTCCAAAAAAACCGAGCAATCCTATAATTACGCCAAGAGCAACCATACCTCCGATTACTTTGGGGAACACGCTAAATTCCCACATATCTTCCACTTTCGGAATTGTTTTCATCCCGATATAGTGGTTTAGACCATCAATATTCTGAATATCAAATTCCTCTACACCTTCTATCCCTTGAATGTAGATATTCATTCCAAGAGGGTCTGGATATTGGGGTGCGCCCAATACGATGTTCCACAATGGGAATTTAAAAAGTCCCAATAAGAGCAAGGATCCAATGATCATTATTATTCCTGCCTTTTTCATTTTGTTTATTTTTGAATCCGCGAAGTTGCGGAAAAGTTTAGACGTCAGTGTGGTTGGTTTTAGAAGTCTAATGGTAGAATTATTTTTCGTTGATTGAAAGCATTCAAGTTATTCTGAGGTGTTATTTTTTTAAAAAGACGGGGGAAATCAACAACCCCCGTCTTTATTGAAAATACTATCAATCACTAATCTAGTATTTCCACAACTAAAAACATCGTTAGTCTTCGCCAAGTCCCCAAGACAACTCAATATTAGAGTCTGCTGGGCTTACGCGAATGTATCCTTGCATTTCTTGGTGAAGTGCAGAACAGAAGTCAGTACAATAGAATGGCCATACTCCAACTTGTTTAGGCTCCCAAACCAAGGTTTCAGTGGCTCCCGGAACAATAAGCATTTCAGCGTTATTGGCTCCAATTACTGCGAAACCGTGCGGTACGTCAAAGTCTTGTTCGTGGTTTGTAACGTGGAAGAATACTTTGTCTCCTACTTTTACCCCTTCAATGTTATCTGGGTTAAAGTGGCTTCGGATCATATTCATATAGATATGTACTTCCTTGCCATTTCGCTCAACTCTTGCATCAGAATCTTGAATTACGGCATAAGGATGTTTATTTTCGGCAAGTTTATAAATCTTTCTTGATTTTGGTGCTACTATACTTCCAGGGATCGCTGCAGCATAGTGAGGTTCTCCAATAGTTGGAAAATCTAACAATAGTTCCATTTTTTCGCCCGTAATATCAAACAATTGTGCGGATTGAGTAAGTTCCGGTCCTGTTGGTAGATATCTGTCTTTTGTAATCTTGTTTAATGCTACAAAGTATTTACCAAATGGCTTACGTGAGTTTCCTCCGGGAATCATTCCGTGTCCTACAGAGTAGAATACTGGTTGTCTATCGATAACTTCCCAAGTTCCAACCTTCCATTTAACAACTTCAGAAGATATAAAGAAAGTAGTATATGCATTTCCTTTATCGTCAAATTCTGTGTGGAGTGGTCCTAGGCCTGGTTGTTTTACAACACCTGCAAGGATATCCTCAAATTTCAAGATTGGAATACCATAAGCTTCTCCGTCAAACTTCTTTGCTTCAATTGCAGCTATCATTTTGGTGAAACTGTGAACTGTTAAGTCAGCTGAAAGTTTTCCGTTACCAATAATATACTCCCCTGTTGGATCGACGTCAACACCGTGAGGAGATTTGGGGGTGGGTAGAAAATAAACTGCTCCAGGAACATCCATTGGGTCTACTTGTAGCACTTCTTTCATCATTGTAGAAGTGGCTGTATGAGTATTTTCATCAAGTACGTTATGTGCATAATTGGCAGGAACTGTTTTTCCTCCGCCGTTATTTACATACTCTTCAATCTTTTTCCAGTTAATCGCGGCGATAAAATCCTTATCGTTTTGTGAAGCGTTCACTTCTAAGAGTGTGTGGGCTTCTTCCGTATTATAGGTAGTAAAGAAGAACCATCCGTGACTCTTATCACGTCCAGGGTGAGAAAGATCATAGTTAAATCCTGGCATCATCAACTGGAATTTAATATTCATTCTTCCTGTTTCTTGATCAACCTTAATAAATGTCAAAGAGCCTTTAAAGTTACCTTTGTAGTCTTTTATCGACATATCTTTCTGTGGAATTGGCACAGAGAAACGAGTTCCAGCTACCACATATTCAGTGTTTTCAGTAATAAAAGATGAACTGTGATTACCAGCACTGTGGGGAATTTCGATAATTTCTTCGGTCTTGAAACTTTCCAAGCCAATACGAGCGATACGCGGCGTGTTGTTACCGTTTATAAAAACCCAACGTCCATCCAAAACACCATTTGTTTGAGAGATATCGGGGTGGTGAGAGTCATCCCAAGGCACG
Source organism: Aequorivita sp. (assembly GCA_048270045.1). Classification (GTDB taxonomy): domain Bacteria; phylum Bacteroidota; class Bacteroidia; order Flavobacteriales; family Flavobacteriaceae; genus Aequorivita. Next base: position 6,015 of record JBLWTS010000036.1, on the reverse strand, counting down.
AAACCAAAAGATGTGTTCAACATGGGCTTAGTTTCTTCAGTATATCCCCATCCGTTTTCAGGATTTTGTGAGAATACAGGAAGCACTTTTAGCAAGCGACCCGAAGGAAGACCGTAAACCCCAAGTTGACCACTGAATCCACCAGACATAAATGCGTAGAATTCGTCGTGTTCTCCTGGAGCTACATAAACTCTTTCAGCAGCGTTGGTAGCAAGGCCACCTTGGCCACTTCTTTTGCCTTTTTCCTTTCCACCATCATTACAGCTTACCAATCCGGCAACCATAATTAGGGAAATTAAAATATTGATTGTTCTTTTCATTGTTTTACTTTTTATAAATAATTATTTAATTGATTAATTTGCAGGTAAGATTACTTTATCTACTACGTGAACAATACCGTTCCCAGCAGGAATACTCGCTATAATTTTAGCGCCACCAACATATACATCATCTCCTTTTACTTCAACAGTAGCATCGGTACCATCGGCTTGACCAACTTTTTTAAATTTTTTCAAAAAGTCTTTTGAATAGTTTCCTGGAGTTACGTGATGTTTAAGTATTGAGGCCAATTTATCATTGTTTTCTGGCTTCAAAAGATCTTCAACTGTTCCAGCGGGTAGCGCATCAAAAGCTGCATTTGTAGGCGCGAAAACCATTAATGGCCCTGCATTAACTAAAGCATTTTCCAAATGTGCAGCTTGAACCGCAGCTACCAATGTAGTGTGGTCTGGCGAGCCGATTGCAATTTGAAGAACGTTTGGAGCTGATTCATCATCTTTAATAAAAGCTTGCCCTTGTTTTGCAGGAGCATCAGTTGTTGCGGAATTCTCGACTAGGGTTCCGTTCCCTTCAGAGTTCGTTTCATTTTTACAAGCAGAAAAAACAAGTAAGAAAATTGAAACGAAGAGCAATTTGAAAGTTGTTTTCATCTTACGGTTTGGTTTTTAAACCCTTGCGGAATGGTTACTTCACAAGGACTCTTTGGTTGTTTGAATATATATTAAAGGGTTCTAAAATATTCTAAGATCGCTCTTGACTGCTCTTCGGACATGTGCTGGTTTGCCATTGGTGAACCATTAAACTCTAACAACAGTGCGTGTGCAAGAGGGTCATTTTTGGTCATTCCTTCTGGATCCATAATCATGTTCATTACCCATTCTGGAGTTCTTCTTTCCAAAATCCCTTTTGGAGCAGGACCGATAAACTTTTTGTCTGGTTTATGACAGGCAGTACAGTTGGTTTTAAAAAGTTCAGCACCTTTTGAAGCCATAGCCTGATCTAATTCGCCTAGCGTTACACTCTTAATTGGGCCGATACCCTTGTTGGTTAAATCGATAGTCTGGGAAGGCTTAACGTCTGATACAGGCGCGGCTTCCTTTGAAACCTCAGTCGCGGGTTTCTGTCCGATTGTAACGGAGCTATCTTCTTTTTTTTCTTCTTTTCCACCACAACCTACCAAGGTTATGATTGCAATTGCGGCAATGGATTTTAATAGATGTTTCATAGTAGTTGTTATTGATTTATGGTACAAACTTAGTTAGCCAAAGAATGATAAGAAATGATTTTCGTCATATAAGAGATAAATTCCTCTGATAATATATTGCATCTGAAAACCATTTATTTACATCTTTAATTTGATGGTCAAAGATGGGGTGCATTAATAATGTAGGAAATGACAAAGGTCATATCAAACATGTTTGTTGGGAAACTTGAAGAAAGACCAACAAAGATTAATTATATCTTATTTTTTGAATTCCGAAATTGAAGGAAATAGACTAGGTTTAATTGGTAAGTAAGTAAAGCCAGAGGTAAAAATCGAGAAGAAAACGGATATTATATACTATGAAATATCGATTTGGTTTATGGAAATTCATAGTCAATCGAAGAAGTGATTTCGTTTTAAAGTTTTTATAATAGTTTTCACATAATCCTGAATAGATTTCTGGAAATCAGGGGAATTTACAATATCAATATTTCCCCGCCAGATTAGATCATTTTTTTTGTTCGGACACAGACAATACAACGATGTTTCGGTATTAAGAACAGGATAGTCTTCTAATTGACCACTTTCGGGAGCACTTTTGTTCTCCTTATAATAATCTCCAAATGTTTCAAAAGTACGCACCAAATTTCTGTAGGATTGCGCCAGCGTGACTTTGCTCTCTTTACCCGTGATTTTGGAAAGTAAAACTGAATCAAAACCAGATTTAATTAATTCCGACTCAAAAACTTCCCATTGTTCATCCGTGTTTTCCGCAACCTTAAATGGCTCTCCAAACAAATCAACGCTCTTTACTGCAATGACATTTTGTTTTTCCAAAGCCCTGGCCATACTGTATTCAAATTGACGTTGCAATCCACCATCAGGAGTCAGACCAACTACTAATATTTTCTGAGTTCGAAAACCGTCGCTTTCAGGATCTATATATTGTTCCACCAATCGACTGGTAGAGCAACTCGAAAATATAATCAATAAGCTGATTATTGTAAAAAATACTCTCATTTCAATTAGTTAGTATATGTTGAATTTTTAGGCTGTAGTTTGAGTGTTTTGTTTTGGAATAAATTGAGATTTCAAGATTTTTTTCAAGTTGGCCTTTCCTTAGCAAATACGATTATTCCCTTTAGGCTTAGGGTAAAAATAATTGTATTTTCTGTATTTTATTCTTACCCCAGCCCTAAAAGAGCAATAAAATACCGAAAATCTAACATCCTAATATTAATACCCCTTTTAAACCACTGTTAATCATTTCAACACTGTATGGTGCGATTATCCCATGGAAGCCTCAGGTAAATATACGTTTTTTCACTTTCAAATTCGAAAGCTGATAATTACAGCCGCAAACTCCTTTATTCGTTAATTTTTTCCAAAATATTCTTTGGTAAAAATAATCTATCTATATTTGCTAACCAAATGGTTAAACCAAGAAGTTTAACCATAACGTTAAATAAAATGACAAAAACAAACCAAGACACAGAAGGTCAAATCCTTGAAGCTGCCAAAGACGTATTCGAACAAAAAGGAATGGACGGAGCGCGGATGCAGGAAATTGCAAATAAAGCCGGCATTAATAAAGCCATGCTTCACTACTACTACCGCAGCAAACAACTACTATTTGAAGCGGTTTTTAACAATGCTTTTGCTTTATTGGCTCCCCAATTAAATAAAATATTGAATGATGATTCTTCCATTGAAGAAAAAGTGAAAAACTTCACGAACAATTATATTTCATTCATTTCTAAACATCCGTATTTGCCAAATTTTATTATTCAGGAACTGAATCGAAATCCTAAGTTTATAGAGAAAATTCAACAGAATAAAGCCTTTCCATCGCTTGATAAATTCAAAGCCCAAGTAGCCGTCGAGGTAGAACAAAATATTTTGAAACCCACGGACGGAGAGCAATTGTTTATAAACATTATCTCGTTGAATATTTTCCCCTTCGTAGCTACACCATTAATAAAAGGGTTTTTAAAAGTTGACGATAAGGGTTTCAATCAATTAATGGAACAGCGGAAAATCGCAGTTTCAGATTTTATTATTAATTCAATAAAAAAGTAAAATGAAGAGATTCCTGTTCATATTATTTTGGGTAACTCCCCTACTGGTCTCGGCGCAGCAAATCTTGACTTTGGATGAGTGCTACAACCTTGCGGAAAAAAATTACCCCTTAGCGAAACAAAGCTCTTTATTGGCCGAAAAATCAAACGCCGAAATAAAGATTTTAAAAAAGGGAAAGCTGCCTCAGTTCGACATCAACGCCCAAGCCTCCTATCAATCGGATGTAATCCAATTTCCTGGTCAGTTGGCAGAAGCTACTATTGAACCACCCAACAACGACCAATATCGAGCTACGCTGGACGCAACACAACTCATTTATAATGCTGGAAACATCGCCGCAAACACCAAATTGAAAGAGGCAGAATTACGGACAAACCAGCAGCGAGTCGCAGTAGATCTTTACACCTTAAAAACCCGCATCAATCAATATTTCTTCAGCATTTTACTTTTTCAGGAGCAGGAAAAGATGCTGCTTTCAAAAATGGAGCAACTTGATGCTCGTGAGTCAGAATTGGGTGCAGCAGTAAAATACGGCGCGATGCTTCAAAGTTCTAAACAAGTTTTACAGGCGGAAATATTGAAGCTGGAGCAACAACTTTCGCAAACCAACAGCGACCGAAAAAAAGCACTTGACAATTTAGCCGCATTGCTATACCAAGATTTGGACAGTAAAACAGTTTTGACAAGGCCCGAAATACTTCTCACTTCAAATTCCGATTCTGAAAGACCCGAACTAAAGCTATTTGAACTACAACAAAACCAGTTGGAAACTTCAAAAGAAGTGATATCAAAATCCAATTACCCCAAATTGTTTGGCTTTGCCCAGGCTGGCTACGGAAATCCAGGGCTGAATATGCTGGACAATTCGTTTCAGGATTTTTATATGGTGGGATTAAAACTAAATTGGAACGTATTTGATTGGGGAAAAACTAAACAGGAAAAACAGGCTATTGACATTTCAAAAGACATCGTTTCATCCGAAAGGGAGACTTTTTTATTGAACAATCAAATGCAACAAAAAGAAACAGAAAACGACATTGAAAAATATGAGGAAATGCTGCAAAAAGATGACAGAATTATCGCCTTACGTGAAAAAGTCTTGGAGGCCACGACGTCGCAATTACAAAATGGAGCTATTACCTCTTCGGAATACATAACGGAACTAAACAACCTTTTCGAAGCGAAAATAGACCAGCAAGTACACGAAGTCCAGTTGCTATTGACGAAAGCAAACGGCAACGTAATAAAAGGAAGTTCAAATTAAAAGAAGCTTTTAAAAAGTAACAACAAGACCGTTTTTTAGACAACCTTAAAAAACACCAAAATGAAAAAACAACATATTTTAATCGCGACATTGCTTATCGCAACCCTCCTGTCTTGCAATAACAACGAAAAGGCTGATGGCTATGGCAATTTTGAAGCTACTGAAATCACGGTTTCTTCTGAATCCAATGGCAAGCTTGAGTTTTTAAAGGTCGAAGAAGGTCAAGAGCTGGAAAAAGGGGAAATGGTGGGTCTAGTAGATACTTTGTCGCAATATTTAAACAAGCAGCAATTATTGGCTTCCAAAGAAACCATCGCCTCCAAATCTAAGGGCGTTTGGTCTCAAATAGGAGTGCTGAAAGAACAGTTGAAAACTGCAAAAACAGAACAGCAACGCATCCAAAACATGTTTGCTGAAAATGCCGCTACGCAACGGCAGTTAGACCAAGCTAACAGCCAAGTTGATGTCATGAATAAACAAATACAAAATGTAGAAACGCAGAATGCACCTATTGTAAACGAGGTAAAAGCAATCGAGGCTAAAATAGCTCAAATAGAAGAAGAAATTTCCAAAAGTGCAATCAAAAACCCTATTCGCGGGACTGTCTTGACCAAGTTTGCCGAGCCAGGAGAAATTGCATCTTTCGGAAAACCTCTTTACAAAATAGCCGATCTGGATGAAATGATTTTACGCGTATATGTGGGTGAAACACAACTTCCAAATATTAAAATTGGACAGACAGTAAACGTGAAAATCGATTCAGGAGAAGATATGAAGGATTACGAAGGAGCCATAAGCTGGATTTCGTCTTCTGCCGAATTCACTCCAAAAATAATTCAGACTAAAGAAGAACGAGTCAATCTGGTTTACGCAGTCAAAATCAATGTTAAAAATGACGGTAGCTTGAAAATCGGAATGCCAGCGGAAATGTGGCTGGAAAGTCGGTAGACGGTAGATGAAAAATAGAACAAAAAATAGAGAAAAAAGAGCAGAGAAAACAACAAACAATATTCAATATTCAATATTCAATATTCAATATTCAACAAGCAATAAACTATAAACCCTTTAAACTTAAAAACAATGAAAAAAACAATTTTAACCGCCGCAATCTTTTCAGCCTTATTAATCGGCTGTAATGAAACGAAGAACAAAGAAAATACGGAAGCCATGGAGACTACCGAAGCCGTTC
>JBLWTS010000035.1:0-28655 GCA_048270045.1 Aequorivita sp. | reverse complement strand
ACATCCGTTAGAAGAGACCTTGTAGATTATTTTGAAAACAGATTTTTAACCGATGACACACTTTAATGAACACTCCCAATTCAATTGATTAAAGCTGGAAAATAGTCTTGTTTCATGTTTCTAACCGTCTTGATTCCTTTCCTTCAAAACCTGTTTTCTTAAGTAATTCTTTCCTCCTTTAAACCTTTTCCCGTATTTTTACGTAACTGATAAATATACAACAATGGCTATTAAAAAACCTTTCAACCTGAAAAAGTGGATAGAAGAAAATCGTGACAAGCTAAAACCACCAGTTGGGAATAAGAATCTCTATGTGGATTCTGATGATTATATCGTGATGATCGTGGCTGGACCTAACGCTCGGAAGGATTATCATTACAATGAAACTGAAGAACTTTTTTATCAGTTGGAAGGAAATATACAAGTTGCCATTCAAGAAAATGGTGAAAAACAGGTCATGAAATTGGGCCCCGGGGATATGTATCTTAATCCAGCAAAAACCCCTCATTCTCCTGCCAGAAGCGAAGGTTCAATCGGTTTAGTAATTGAAAGAAAGCGTACGGATTTAAAAGGAGAGGACGGCCTGTTATGGTTTTGCGACAATTGCAACCATAAATTATACGAGGTTTATTTTCCGTTGAGTGATATTGAAACCGATTTTTTAGAGCACTTCAAACATTTTTATAATAGTGAAGAACTACGAACCTGTGATAAATGTGGAACGATAATGGAAACGGACCCACGGTTTACAACTTAAAAGTTTGGGGATGGGAAAAAGGAAAAAAAATTTGAAAAGAGAAAAGAAAAGTGTAAATTTGAACTATGAAAAGATTAAATCTATACTATAATGAAAAAATCCTATAAGATACCCCGAAGTGCCGAGTATGTGAAAGAAGCTCCTACCAGTTTTTATGATGGGAATTTAGCGGTGCCACTTGTAGATTTAACTTCCTATCAGAAAATGCAGATCGTTCGTGATGGAATCACCAAATCGTATCTCAGCAAACTAAAGGAAGAAACTTCACTGGATTATGACGCCTTAGCCCAGGCCTTGAGCGTTACCCGCTCTACCCTCATCAATAAGAAAAACGATCAACGTTTCAATGATCATGTTAGCGAGCGCATTATTGCTGTTGCCGAGCTCTATTCTTTTGGTTACGAGGTTTTTGAAGACAAGGATAATTTTAATAATTGGATGTTTGCGCCAAATCAGGCACTTTCTGGGGCCAAACCATTTGAATTGATGGACAATCAATTTGGGCGTGAGGAAATCAGAAATCTGATCGGAAGGATTGCGCACGGTGTTTTTTCCTGATTATGAAAGTTTACCGACTCACCAAAACCCAATATGCCGAGGATGTAAAAGGAACAGGCTCCAAACTTTATGGCGGAAGATGGAACCATATCGATTTTCCCTGTATTTATACTGCCGAAAGTCGCGCGTTGTCAATCCTTGAATATGCGGTCAACATTCATGTGGACTTTATTCCACGTGCATTAAGCATCTGTGTCTTCGAACTTGACGACACAAAAATACATGAATTGGAAGAAGCCGAGTTGCCAGGAAATTGGCGACAAACCCCCGCACCAAAATCTACCAAGGATTTTGGAACGCAACTGTTGGGAAGCCAAAAACCTATCTTCAAAATTCCTTCTATCATCATTCCTTCTGAATTCAATTATATATTAAATCCCTTGGCTCTTGGAAAAGCTTTTGAATTGATTGAGACCACTGATTTTATTTTTGATCTAAGAATCAAGAATAACAAAAAGTAATTTTAAAAGTTGTTTCCGGCTTTTCTTCAGCACTAAAACTTTTGGAGAGCACCTTCAAATGCACCTTTTTAAATTTACATTATTTCCCTGTAAATATTTATGCAATATCCAGTTCAGAAGTCGGATGCATTTTGGGTTTCCCTCTTTTTGATGCTGACAAGGTAAAACAGTTCAAACCTTTTGCAGTTTAAAAGAATTCCCTTTCAAATTTTGTACCTTTGCAAAACATTTTTTTAGAATATTAAAATATAAGATTTATGCAAGCAACGACAACTTCCTTCGGAATAGAAGAAGCCTTGGAACAATTGGGAATTAAAGAGATAAATAATGGTACTTCCACAGGAAGCGATTGGTTTTCAAATGGCGAGGAAATATCATCCTTTTCACCGGTTGATGCCGAGCTTATTGGAAAAGTAAAAACCACTTCCAAAGAAGACTACGAAAAAGTAATGAAAACTGCTACCGAGGCTTTTAAGACTTGGAGAATAAAACCAGCGCCACAACGGGGTGAAATCGTTCGTCAATTTGGAGAAGAGCTTAGAAGATTGAAAGAACCTCTTGGAAAATTGGTTTCTTATGAAATGGGGAAAAGCTATCAAGAAGGTCTTGGCGAAGTTCAGGAAATGATTGATATCTGTGATTTTGCAGTGGGACTTTCAAGGCAATTGCACGGATTGACAATGCACTCTGAGCGTCCAGGCCATAGAATGTACGAACAATACCACCCACTTGGAGTTGTTGGAATTATTTCCGCATTTAACTTCCCAGTAGCCGTTTGGGCTTGGAATACAGCTTTGGCTTGGGTTTGTGGAGATGTTTGCGTTTGGAAACCTTCAGAAAAAACTCCTTTAACTGGAATTGCTTGCCAAAAAATCGCAGCAAAAGTTTTTGCCGATAACGATTTGCCAGAAGGAATTTCTTGTTTGATTAACGGTGATTATAAAGTTGGTGAATTAATGACAAATGACGGTAGAACCGCTTTAGTTTCAGCAACAGGATCCATCAGAATGGGGAAAATCGTTGCGCAAGCAGTTGCAAAAAGATTAGGAAAATCCCTTCTAGAACTCGGTGGAAATAACGCCATCATTGTAACTCCTGATGCCGATATTAAAATGACAGTAATCGGTGCCGTTTTCGGTGCTGTTGGTACTGCAGGTCAACGTTGTACTTCAACTAGAAGATTGATTATCCACGAAAGTATTTACGACAAGGTAAAAGATGCAGTTGTTGCTGCTTATAAGCAATTGAAAATTGGAAATCCATTAGATGAGAAAAACCACGTGGGACCTCTTATTGACAAAGATGCTGTAAAGGCATACCAAGCTGCTCTTGATAAAGTTGTTGAGGAAGGTGGAAAAATCATCGTTGAAGGTGGTGTACTTGAAGGCAAAGGTTTTGAGAGCGGATGCTACGTAAAACCAGCAATTGCCGAAGCTAAAAACAGTTTTGAAATTGTACAGCACGAAACTTTCGCCCCTGTACTTTACTTGATTAAATACAGTGGTGGCGTCGAAAATGCCATCAATCTTCAAAATGGAGTGGTACAAGGTCTTTCATCTGCAATAATGACCAACAACTTGCGTGAAGCAGAGCGTTTCCTATCGGTTCAAGGATCTGATTGTGGAATTGCAAACGTGAATATCGGAACTTCTGGTGCCGAAATTGGTGGTGCTTTTGGAGGTGAAAAAGAAACAGGTGGCGGCCGCGAAAGTGGAAGTGATGCGTGGAAAGTGTATATGAGAAGACAGACGAATACAATCAACTATACTACTGAGTTGCCTTTGGCGCAAGGTATAAAGTTTGATTTGTAAGTCCCATATCTGCCTCCCCGAGACGGAGAGGAATTAAAATAGTAAAACCCCAAAGGTCTCTGAGACCTTTGGGGTTTGTTTTTTTCGTATTAAATCAAAACTCCAATTCCACCAAAAGCGGACAATGGTCGCTGTGCAAAGCATCGGTAAGTCCCCCTAGCCCCCAGAGGGGGAATTGGTATTAAGCTAAAACCCCAAAAGTATTGCGGAGAATGAAGCAATCTCTCTGGGGTTTGTTTTTTATTCAAAACTCCAATTCCACCAAAAGCGGACAATGGTCGCTGTGCAAAGCATCCTTTAAAATAACAGCTCGTTTTAAATTTTCTTTTAATGGCTCTGAAACCAGATTATAATCAATCCGCCAGCCTTTGTTATTGTTCCTGGCATTGGCCCGATAGCTCCACCAAGTATATTGATGGGGTTCTTTGTTGAAATGTCGAAAACTGTCCACAAATCCACTTTTCATAAAACCGTCCAGCCATTCTCTTTCCACAGGTAAAAAGCCTGAAACGTTGGCATTTCTTATGGGATCGTGGATGTCGATGGCTTGATGACAAATATTATAATCTCCACAAATTACAAGTTTTGGGATTTCGACTTTCAGGTTATCGATGTATTTCTGAAAATCAGCCATATAGCTAAATTTATGTTCCAAACGGTTTATGTTTGTTCCACTTGGCATATAAAGGCTCATGACTGAAACGTTATCAAAATCTGCACGGATATTTCTTCCTTCAAAATCCATATAGTCAATGCCAGTACCGTATTCCACGTAATTGGGTTTTATTTTGGAGAGAATTGCCACACCGCTATATCCTTTTTTTTGGGCGCTATACCAATAGTGATAAGGATATCCTGCATTTTCAATTTCCGCAATTTCAACTTGGTCAAAATTGGCTTTGATCTCCTGAAGGCATATAACATCTGGATCTGCGGCCTTTAGCCAATCGATAAAACCTTTTCGCATTGCTGCTCGAATGCCGTTTACGTTGTAGGAGATTATTTTTATAGAATTTTCCTGCAAATCGCGTCGTTTTTTAGATGAGTTAATCATTATTTTAATAGGGACGACAAGTTAAAAATCTAATCTGCTATTCACAACTTCTCCCCGAATTCTTTATTGATTTATTTACATTTGAAGGAATTCTACTTTCAATGCTAAAGAGTGTTTATTTACACTTCGTAATTCACAAAGGGTTTACACGAAATAAAATGGAAAGTGTTAAGTTGTATAGTTGATGAAGTACCTTCTGCTTGTAATCTTTCTTTTCTTGACCTCAATTGGGGTGGCGCAGGATATTACATCGAATTATCGGGTGAAAAAAGTAGCCGTTCGGGATACCGTAGTTCTTGACAGCGCGGGAATCAATCCAAAACGTTTTCAGCTTCTGGACAAAGAGGGGAATTCACCCAATCCCTTTAGTTACCGAATTGATTTTAAAAAAGGAGTAGTTTTTTTCTCTGAAGAATTAAAGCAACAACAAGATTCCCTTACTATAGAATATCTGCAATATCCCTCATTTTTAACGCGCGATTATTATACGCTGGATCCCAAAATTATTGTGGAAAATACAGGTAGAATGGATAAACTGTATTCCCTTCAAGAAAGCACCAATACAAATGTTTTCACTCCTTTTGATGGTCTAAATACTTCTGGGAGTATATCACGAGGAATTACCATTGGAAACAATCAAAACGCAGTTGTCAATAGTCAATTAGACCTTCAGATAACAGGAAAACTGAGCGATAAGGTCTCTATTCGTGCTTCTATTCAGGATGCGAATATTCCTGCTCAGGAAGGCGGATATTCGCAAAGCTTGAATGAGTTTGATCAGATTTTTATCGAACTTTTTGGCGATAATTGGAACATTCGCGCCGGTGATATTGACTTGGAAAATAAGGGAAGTTACTTTGGTCGGTTTTCTAAAAAGGTACAAGGAATTTCATTAGGCGGAACATTTAATAACGCTGACGGTTCCAAAATTTCCACTTTTGCATCTGGCGCGTTGGTCAAAGGGATTTTTGCGAAGAGTGAATTTGTGGGGCAAGAAGGAAATCAAGGACCTTATAAGTTGGTTGGTCCCAATGGAGAACTTTATATTCTGGTAGTTTCGGGAAGTGAACGGGTTTATGTGAACGGACTTTTACTGAAACGCGGTGACAATGAAGATTATGAGATTGATTATAACGCAGGTGAAATCAGATTTAACCCCACTTATCCCATTACTGCCAATATGCGGATTACGGTGGAATATCAATTTACGGATCGCAGTTACACTCGTTTTATCGGTTATGGTGGAGGAAATTATACGAGCGAACATCTGGATTTGGGAGTGTATGTTTATTCTGAAAGCGATGCCAAAAATCAACCTTTGCAGCAAAGTCTGACAGAAGAACAAGTGGCTATTTTGGCTGCGGCTGGAGATGATAAGGACTTAATGATGGCGCCTTCTGCTGTTCCAGATGTGTATTCGGAAAATAAAATTCTGTACAAAAAGGAGATTTCTAACGGTCAAGAGATATTCGTATATTCAAATAACCCAGAAGATGAACTTTTCAATGTGCGGTTTACATTAATGGGGAACAATAGCGGGAATTATGTTATAAGTAGTCAAAGTTCGATCAGTCGTATTTATGAATATGTGGCTCCTATAAATGGAGTGATGCAAGGAAATTACGAGCCCATCATTAGACTGAACGCCCCCATTAAATTGCAGGTTGGAGGCTTAAATGGAAGTTATCGTCCTTCGGAAAAAACCAGAATCGATTTTGAAATTGCAGGCAGCAATAATGATCAAAATCTTTTTAGCGAAATAGGTAATAGCGACAATGATGGTTTTGCGGGAAGGTTGGCTTTTAAGCAACGCGTAGTGACGACCGCAGATACCTTAAAAATAGAAGCCTTAGGCTCACTGGATTTCATTCAAAAGGATTTTAGAACTATTGAAAGGCTCTACAACGTTGAGTTTAATAGAGATTGGAACTTGACTGATCCTAGAGGAAACCAGAGTTTCGTAATGTCTGGGGTGGAAGTTTCGCATCCAAAAATTGGAGGAGGTCGATATGAGTTTCAGAATCTGAATTTTTCTGAGAATTTCAATGGTTCGCGACACTTAATTTCTTCAGACTTGAATTTTAATAAACTTAGATTGACCACGTACGGCAGCTTACTAAATAGCAAAGCAGATTCTATTACCACTGAATTTTTCCGATTGAACAACACGACTTCTTATTCTTTTGAAAAGATGTGGGTTGGCGGAAAGGTTGCGATGGAGGACAACCGAATTAAGGATATTGCGCGGGATAGTCTTTCCATTGTAAGTCAAAAATTTTCTTCTTATGAAGTCTTTTCTGGAGTTGGTGATAGTACTAATGTTTTTGTGGAATTGGGATATCAATTTCGGGTAAACGATAGTGTTCGGAATAAAAAATTACAAAAAGTAAATTCCTCAAACACCTATTATTTAAAATCGCGTTTAATCAATTCTGAAAACACTCAGTTGTCCGTTTTTGCCAATTATAGAACTGTAAAATACGAACCGTTTTCAACGTCCTCCACAGGTTTTGATATGCCTAATCAAGGAGAGATTGCAACGAGGGAAACAGAGCGTTCCCTCAATTCCAGGATTTTGTACAATCAAGCTTTTTTTGACGGAGGAATTCGTTGGAACACGACTTTGGAGTCCAACAACGGGGTAATTCCACAACAGGAGTACACCTATATAAAGACCGATCCTGGACAAGGTGTGTATATGTGGATTGACTACAACAACAACGGAATCCAAGAGCTTGAAGAGTTTGAGGTGGCGCAGTTTCAAGACCAAGCAGAATACGTTCGCGTGCTGTTGCCCAACCAAGTGTTTTTGAAAATTCGACAGAATAAATTCAGCCAGATTCTAACATTAAACCCACAAACGTGGGCGAATAAAGAAGGTTTCAGAAAGTTACTTTCACATTTTTACAATCAAACTTCGTATATTTTAGATCGAAAGGTAAAGCGTAAGGATGACGGCTTCAATATTAATCCATTTCAAGACGGAGGCGAAGATCAGCTTGGATTGACGCTTAATTTCAGAAATGCACTTTTCTTTAACCGAGGAAAGCAATATTTCACAACCAGTTATACTTATATTTCTACTTCGTCAGATAATCTCTTAGCTATCGGTTTGCAAAAGAACGACTTAGAAAGTCATCAATTGAATTTTAGTCATAAATTCTGGGAAGTGTGGTTGCTCAATTTTAAAGGTGCAACAGGATCCAATGAAAGTTTGTCTGAGAATTTTGGAAGCCGAAATTATCACTTAAAATCTAACGAACTGAATCCGAAAATTTCATATCTCCTCAACCAGCAAACGCGTTTTGATATGTTTTACAATCTCAAGAATAGCAACAATCAGCTCGGAGCAGAGGAGGCGTTAAAACAGCAAACTTTGGGATTCTCTTTTGCTTATTCAAATGCCGAGAAGATATCCATCAATGGAGAATTCAATTTTATTAACAACAATTTTACGGGTAGTGCTTTTTCTCCCGTAGCCTATCAAATGTTAGAAGGGTTGCAGCCGGGCACTAACTTTACTTGGCGAGCACTTTTCCAAAAACGAATCACGAAATATTTAGACGCAAATCTCTCCTATTTTGGAAGAAAGAGTGAAACCACAAAAACGGTACATACAGGAAGTGTCCAATTGCGAGCTTATTTTTAAATTTGTTCTTTAGATGTCCAACCCAAGAAACGAAAAGCTATATGGAAAAAGTAGATGAATTTTTGAATCACGCGAAAATATGGAAGGAAGAAATGACGCGATTAAGAGAAATCTGTATTGATTGTGGTTTGACGGAAGATTATAAATGGAAACATCCTTGCTATACTTTTCGAGGTAAAAATGTGGTTTTAATTCACGGATTCAAAGAATATTGCGCACTACTTTTTCATAAGGGAGTATTGTTAAAAGATGACAATAATATTCTGATTCAACAAACAGAGAATGTTCAGGGAGCTCGACAAATTCGCTTTACCAATTTGGATGAAATAAATGATCAAGAAGCGGTTATCAAAGCCTACATTTTTGAAGCCATTGAATTAGAAAAGGCGGGAGTGGAAGTGAAATTAAAAAAAACTTCGGAATTTAAAATGGTTGATGAATTTAAAAAAGCTTTGGCTGCCGATTCCGATTTAGAAAAAGCTTTCATGGAATTAACTCCTGGCCGACAAAGAGGCTATTTGCTATATTTTTCTCAACCAAAACAATCAAGAACACGGGAATCAAGCATTGAAAAATCTATCCCGAATATTTTTAAAGGAAGAGGGTTAAATGATAAATAATTGAGATTTAGAAAACAATTATTTACTCACTTCAAGAAACTTCTCTTTCATGGTGCCTAAAGCAAAGGCCGCTGCTGATGCGATAAATACGGAATAATCAAATACGGGTTTTATCCCTATTGAGAAACTCATCGATAAGGCGAAAATCAGTAATAGAACTCCACTGAGGATTGCAAACATTTTTGTTTTAAAACCAATTATAAGGCAAAGGGCGAAAATTACTTCTGCTGCGGTTGCCGTTATTGCGAGCGCCAGAATTGCGGAATTTGGGACCCAAGGATTGATCGTGGCTGTGTATTTTACAAAATTATCCCAATTTCCCCAAGCCGAAACATCTTTAGGCCACAATCCAAATCTATCGGCCACAGCAGACAAGAATCCAGCTGCGATGGCCAATCTCAAAAATAGTTTAATTGCTTTATTCATGATTTTATAAAATTACTTAGAAATAGCCGGCACTCGGTAGGTTGTCGCGTATTTTAACAAATAAATTAAATCAGGATTAGAAAGATCCTCAACCGATTTGACTTTGTAATGACGGAATAATTTTCCAGTTCCTTCCAATATCTTTTTTGGGTCTGGCAATTCCGCACCATAATTGAAACCCAGACTCACGTGTTTTGAAGCAGGCATCAGCCAACAAAAATGTTCGGTTTTTTTCTTTGGTCCCGTTCCGAATCCGATGTTTTTCTGCTGAATCCAAACTACTTCCACAACTTCAGGTAAAATTTTGTGTATTAGCTTTCTCGTTTGACGTGATATTTCCTTTATTTCTTCCGAATAACTCTGGATGGCTTCTTCAAATGCAGAATTGTTATTCATTTACTTTCGTTTTCTAAAACTGCAGAACAAGAAATTTTGCACAGTTTCAAATGGGGTTTTATGGTCTTGAGTAATGCAATTTAATTTTTCAAACTCATTTTCTAATATTGAGTTCAAGGATTCTTCTGTATATTGTTGGATGTCGAGACCGCTGCATTTTTTAGGGCCGTTTTCAGAGAAAGTTCCAAGAATTAAATATCCTTCAACAGATTTTTTTATTATTTCCAGATACTTCCGTTTATCTGCTTCGGAAGTCAAAAAGTGAAACGCAGCCCTGTCGTGCCATAAATCGTATTTTGATGTGGGTTCAAATTTGGTAATATCGCGGACAATCCAAGTTACTGAAATCGCTTTTTCTCCTAACCGCACTTTGGCTTTTTCCAAAGCTTTTGCGGAAATATCCAAAACAGTGATATTTGTAAAACCTTCATTCAACAAAAAGTCTACCAGCTTACTATCTCCGCCGCCAATGTCTATAATACTTGCATCTTTTTGCAACTTAAAGGAATGGATAAAATCAAGAGAAGTCTTTGGGATGTCTTGTGTCCAACTTACTTGGTTGGGTTCTTTTGTATCGTAAACGGTTTCCCAATGTTCTTTTCGGCTTGATTGCATTTTTAGGTCCAGGTTTTAATCATCGATTTGTGGTCGAAGAAATCCATTTGATAAAATTAATGAAAATGAAATGATTTTGCTTTTCTTATTTCAAAAGAACAATTTTATCTTCGAGTTTATATTCTGAATAATGGTACCTGCGTTTTACAGGGGAGTGATACAGGGAAATTGGAAGAATTTATCCGTTGTTTTAATTGCTCATAAACCTCTTGTATTTAAACCCATTCTAAATAAATTTTAAACCCTTAAGAATGTTTGGTGTCAATGCGTTTGAATCCTATTTTTGTATGACAATTCCTGAAATAATAGAATAATGGCAATATTATCTACTTCAATAGCCAGAAAGTTCGCGATGGCGCTATCTGGGCTATTTTTGGTGTTCTTCCTTGGGCAACATCTCACAATTAATTTTACCTCGGTTTTAGATCCAGGTACCTTCAATAGCTGGTCTGAATTTATGGGAACCAATATTGTGGTACAGTATATACTGCAGCCGGTACTTGCATTTGCGGTAGTTTTCCACTTCGTAATGGGATTGGTATTGGAGTTTCGAAACCGAAATTCCCGATCAATTAAATACAAATCGTATAAAGGAAATAGAAATTCCACTTGGGCTTCGCGTAACATGATAATCAGTGGTGCGGTAATCTTGGCTTTTTTAGGACTTCATTTTTATGATTTTTGGTTTCCAGAGATGAATCTTAAATATATTCAAGAAGGACCTCTTGATTCAACCCGATACTATACTGAGCTGGTCCATAAGTTCAACGATCCAATACGCACGGGACTCTATTGTTTAGCGTTTATATTGTTAATGCTCCATTTATGGCACGGGTTTTCATCTTCCTTCCAAAGCGTTGGTTGGAACAATAAATATTCAAAAGGCCTCAAGGGATTTACAAGGGTATATGCAATAGTTATCCCACTTGGATTCATTTTTATTGCGTTGTACCTACATTTTAATGGATCCCTCTAAAAAACAAATGTTATGTCAGAATTAAATTCAAAAGTACCCAAAGGTCCCCTGGCCGATAAGTGGACGCATCATAAAAATGATATAAATCTCATTAACCCCGCCAACAAACGTAATATTGATATTATCGTTATAGGAACAGGACTTGCAGGCGGAAGTGCTGCTGCTACTTTAGCAGAGCTTGGCTACAATGTAAAAACATTCTGTTATCAAGATTCTCCACGTCGTGCTCACTCAATTGCTGCACAGGGAGGGATCAATGCTTCCAAAAATTATCAAGGCGATGGCGACTCAAATTACCGGCTTTTTTACGACACTGTAAAAGGAGGAGATTACCGTTCACGTGAGTCAAATTCATATCGGCTTGCAGAACTTTCAGGAAACATCATTGACCAATGCGTGGCTCAAGGCGTTCCTTTTGCCCGTGAATATGGAGGATATCTTGACAACCGTTCCTTTGGCGGCGTTTTAGTTTCTAGAACATTTTACGCCAAAGGACAAACCGGTCAACAATTGCTTTTAGGAGCTTATGCCGCTATGAACCGACAAATAAACCGAGGCAAGATTACGCCCTACAACCGTCATGAAATGCTTGATTTGGTTATAGTGGACGGAAAGGCTCGAGGTATAATTGCGCGTGATTTGGTTAGTGGAAAACTCGAAAGACATTCTGCTCACGCCGTTGTTATTGCCTCTGGAGGTTATGGAAATGTGTTTTTTCTTTCTACAAATGCGATGGGAAGTAATGTTACTGCCGCTTGGAAAATTCACAAAAAAGGCGCCTATTTTGCCAACCCTTGCTATACACAAATCCACCCAACTTGTATTCCTGTTTCTGGAGGACATCAAAGCAAGTTGACATTGATGTCTGAATCACTTCGAAATGATGGTAGAATCTGGGTTCCCAAGAAAAAAGAAGATGCTGAGGCTATCAGAACTGGAAAAAAGAGACCGTTAGATCTATCTCCTGAAGAACGCGATTATTATTTGGAACGTAGATATCCATCCTTTGGAAACCTTGTTCCTCGTGATGTTGCATCCCGAGCAGCAAAAGAACGATGTGATGCCGGCTTTGGCGTAAACAAAACAGGACAGGCAGTTTTTCTAGATTTTGCATCTGCCATAGAGCGATATGGAAAAGAGCGTGCTGTGGTTCACGGTAATCACAATCCGTCAGAGGAGGAAATAAAAACTTTTGGAAAACAGGTTATAAAGGAAAAGTACGGAAACCTTTTCCAGATGTATGAAAAAATAGTGGATGAGAATCCTTATGAAAGTCCTATGATGATTTATCCTGCAGTGCATTATACAATGGGCGGAATTTGGGTAGATTACAACTTACAATCTACAATTCCTGGATGTTATGTTACGGGGGAAGCTAATTTTAGTGACCACGGTGCAAACCGATTGGGCGCCTCGGCATTGATGCAGGGATTGGCTGATGGATATTTTGTATTGCCATATACCATTGGTGATTATTTATCTCAAGATATTAAAACTGGAAAGATACCGACAAATACCAAGGAATTTGAGGAAGCAGAAAAGAATGTCCAAGGCACATTAGATAAGTTAATAAATAATAAGGGTAAACATTCCGTGGATTATTTTCATAAAAAGTTGGGTCATATTATGTGGAATAAATGTGGAATGGCGCGAAATGCGGAGGGCCTGAATGAAGCAATGACCGAAATCCGTGAATTGAGAGAGGAATTTTGGAGAGACGTCAGAATCCCTGGAACCCAATTCGAACTGAATGCGGAGCTTGAAAAGGCTACTAGAGTTGCCGATTTTATGGAACTGGGTGAATTGCTTGCCAAAGACGCACTTAACAGAAATGAATCCTGTGGGGGTCATTTTCGTGAGGAATACCAAACCGACGAGGGAGAAGCATTGCGTGATGACGAAAACTATATGTACGTAGCGGCTTGGGAGTATACAGGCGATCCAGCGAATGAAATACTCCATAAAGAGGAGTTGATATATGAGAATATTGAAGTAAAAGCACGAAGCTATAAATAGGGTAATAAGTTACTGAGTTATTATGTTATTATGGGAAGATTACAGTCTTTCGAAGAATTGGCTTGCTGGAAAAATGCAAGAATTCTTCCGAATTTTGTAAAAGATGAAATAATTCCAAATTTCACTTCTTCTGAAAAGTTTGGTTTGACTTCTCAGATTAGAAGGTCATCTAGATCAGTGGGTAACAATATAGCAGAGGGATTTGGTAGGTTTGATTTTAAAGAAAATGTCCAATTTTGTAGAATGGCAAGAGGATCTTTGAGTGAAGCTTTGGATCACGGCATTATCGCGCTTGACGAAGGTTATATAAATGAATCAAAATTGAAGGAGTTTAGAGGAATACACGACCAAACTTTATTAATTTTAAAAGGGTATAATAAATACCTTCAAAACCGTAAAGACGGAGTAACTTAATAACAGAAATAATAATTAACTTTTAGCAAAATGAAGTTAACACTCGAAATCTGGAGACAGAAAAATAAAGATACAAAGGGAGGATTTAAAACTTACCCTATAGACGGAGTAGAGGGAGATATGTCCTTTCTGGAAATGTTGGATGTGCTTAACGAAGAATTAATAAACAAGGGAGAAGACCCAGTAGTATTTGACCACGACTGTCGCGAAGGGATTTGTGGAGCTTGTTCTTTACAAATAAATGGGGAGCCCCACGGCCCAGACCGGTTAATTACCACTTGCCAATTGCATATGCGCAGTTTTAAAGATGGTGATAACATTGTGATTGAACCGTTCCGAGCTAATGCATTTCCTGTGATAAAGGACTTAGTTATTGACAGAAGTGCTTTTGATAGAATTCAGCAAGCTGGAGGGTATGTATCCGTGAATACCTCAGGAAACACAATTGATGCGAATAGTATTCCTATAAACAAGCACGATGCCGACGAGTCGTTTAATGCCGCTACTTGTATTGGCTGTGGTGCTTGTGTAGCCGCTTGTAAAAATGCAAGTGCAATGTTGTTTACTTCGGCTAAAATCAGTCAATTTGCTTTGTTACCGCAAGGTCAGATTGAAGCCACAGATCGTGCCTTGAATATGGTAAAACAAATGGATGCAGAAGGGTTCGGTAATTGCACCAACACGGGAGCTTGCGAAATTGAATGCCCTAAAGGAATTACGCTTGTCAGCATTGCTAGAATGAACCGAGAATACATGAGCGCAAGCCTTGAAGGACCACTTTCTAATGCTTGGTCAATTGATGAGTAAGCTATTCTGAAAGATTTTCGATTGCGGGATTATTCAGAGTTTAATATTCCCGTGATTTGATATGAATTTACTGAAACCATTAAGCCTTGCAATTCGCAAGGCTTTTTTGTTGGCAGGAAAATTGCCTTGTTATAATCATGATTGACGAAATAGATTTCAATTTGAATACCTTATAAATGAATCAATGGTAATAGTCAAGAAAATAAAATATTTAATTGTGTTTCTTATTTTAGTGTTTTTCAGCACTGAAATGATGTCTCAGTCCCGTAATATAATTGGAAAACAGAGTCCACCAAAAGTTCGAGTTTCAAAAAAGAAGGAAGCAAAGACAGATCCAATAGCAAAACTAGCGAAATCAATTACGGCCAATTCCCATACCGATTCTGAAAAAGTTTATGCCATTTACAATTGGATTGCAACCAACATTATGTACGACACAGGGTTGCGGTTTAGCAAAAACCTTCAAAAGGAAATTTACATTTCCGAAGAAAATGTTGTTCGAAATGTTTTGGGTAGACGAATGGCATTGTGCGGCGGATATGCATTTTTGTTCCGTGATTTATGTGAAAAAGTAAATATCCCAGTGGAAGTCATACATGGCTTTACCAAAGTGGTTGAAGGCCAATCCCAGAATTACAAACAACCAAACCATACCTGGAATGCTGTAAAACTAAATGGTAGATGGGAGTTACTCGATATCACTTGGGCCGTTGGATATGGAAATGAGGAAAAGCCAGACAATTTTTGGTATCTAATAAACCCAAAAGATTTTATACTTTCCCATTATCCTCAAAATCCACAGTGGACACTTTTAGGTGAATCTGTTTCTTTCACAGAATTCAAGAAGCGATAAAAGGTAAGTTATTAGTTAATAATTTAGTGAGTGATTTAGTCTAGCTCGATTAATCCAATCTCTATAAACCAAAAAAACCTCCACATTGCTGTGAAGGTTTTTTAATTCAATCAATCTATAAATAATGACTAAGCTTCGGCGTTTGGAACGATAGAAACGTAGCTCTTATTATCTCTCTTTTTGGTAAATTTCACAGTACCATCCACTTGTGCGTGTAAGGTATGGTCTTTCCCACCATATACATTTTCACCAGGATGATGTGTATATCCTCTTTGTCTTACGATGATATTTCCAGCAATGGCAGCCTGTCCTCCAAAAATCTTAACGCCTAGACGTTTTGATTCGGATTCTCTACCGTTTTTAGAACTACCAACTCCTTTTTTGTGAGCCATGGTTTATAGTTTTTTAATTAATAATTCTTACTGTTTGTCTTTCAACAAAGCTTTCGCTTGTTTTACCCATTCGTCAGCTTCAATCTTTTCGCGGGTAATTCCATCGATTGCAGAAAGTTCTTCGCGGTCAGCTGCTTTTAGTTTACTGATTTGTTCGAATGTATAAATACCAAGTTCGTTCAATTTTTCTTCGTAAACTGGGCCAATACCGTTGATTAATTTCAAATCGTCTGCATCAGCTTTAAGTGCGGTCCCAATACTGTGAAGCACTTTATCGATGTTTATTTCGACGTGAGCTTCTTCAGCACGATTTTCAGCACGTGTTACCAAGTTTTCGCTAACTTCAACTTCTTTCTTCGCAGTTGGCGTAGCTTTTGCTGCTGGTTTTGCAGCCTCAGCTTTTGCTTTCTTTTGAGGTTTGGCTTTTGGAGTTGAAGCTTTAGCTTCCTCCTTTTTGGCCGGAGTAGCTCCTGAAGCCACGATGCTTTCAATTACGATTTGAGAAAGATACTGACGGTGGCCGTTTTTCTTACGGAAACCTTTCCTTCTTTTCTTTTTGAAAACAATAACTTTGTCACCTTTAAGGTGTTTAATGACAGTAGCTCCTATTTGAGCTCCGTCTATAGCCGGGGCGCCAAGGGTGATTTTGTCTCCGTCACCAATAAGAAGTACATTGTCAAAAGACACTTTTTTCCCTTCTTCTACTGGCAAACGATTGACAAAAACCTTCTGGTCTTTCGCAACTTTTATTTGCTGCCCTGCTATCTCTACAATTGCGTACATAGCGAATCGTTTATAAATTAGTTAAACAAAAAGCCTTTACCATCCAGTAAAAGCGGGTGCAAATATAGTTTTTTAAAGCTAAACCACAAATTGTTTTTTTATTTAATTCATTGTTGTTCAATTAAAAGATGAACCTCCTTGTAAAATCAATACTAGTAACTGCTTTTCAGCATTTTTCTTAATGTTGATCTTTTATTTTGATTTGCTAAAGAATTTAGATAAAATGGTTGATGTGATTCGGGAGATATTGTCCGCGAAGAGGGGCGTGCAGATTATTAATTGATGCGCACGCATATTGCTGGTCACGGAGGAAGATATCCCAATCCACCTTCTCCCCAATTCCATTGTCTTATTTTAAAGGATGGGCTATCAGGGCACGCATTCCTCGGTAACTTTTTTATTTAAAAAATGGACTAAGTCAATAGATTAAAAAGTCTACAAAAATGGACTAAAGAGCCAAGCTAATGGACAAAAAAGTTAAGTTGATGGACTAAATGGTCTATAAAATGGACTAAAAGTGCAATAAATACTCCTACTAGATATACAATCCTTAAAAATGCAATGCATATCAAAGTAGAACCTCATAAAAAAATAGCTGATTATACATTTTATAACTTCGAAAAACACCCCTTGCCTAATTTAGGTAATTAATTGGGTACTTTTTTAGTGGAAAGAAGAAAGCGGAAAAATTCATTGACTACAATTCTCAAAATTGATCCGTCCAGAATTAATCGTTTTGCGAAAAAGGACTCATTGCAATCCAGCACCCTGTGGTTTGGAATTTATAATTTGGAGTTTTTAAACCGTATTCCTGTTTCCACCCTTTGTGTTCCACGATCTTTTAAGCAATTGCATAAAAGAAAAGGTCAACAACAACGTCGTGACAACACCCATGATAAGGATTGAAATAACTAGCATAGAAGTGCCAAGCGCAGTTTCCATATCCCAACTTCTCAAAATAGCAGTAGCAAACTCATCATCAATTTGATACATGTATAGAGCCATGAATACGGTGAAAATAATGGAGGCAATTCCACCAGTGAAAAGTCCCACCTCAAACCCTTTTCCAAATTTCAGTTCTTTTCTTGCGGAACCATATTTCTTAAGAGCCATATATATTCCTGCGGCGAAAATCAGGCCGTTAACGACGCTAAGGACAGGATACTGATGAAGGCCAATTAATTTTAACAGTAGAAAATAAACAATTAGTGCAACTGCAGTCAGAATGCCATAGGTGGAATAAACTTTAATCATGGTTATTGGTTTAATGTTGAAAGTTACAAAACTTGGTTAATATGAAACAAGCCTTAACTAAACTTTATATTGAATTTTTCAAAAAAAGCAATCAGGTAATCAATTTTATAGAATTAAGACAAGTAATTTCACACAAAAATCCTCGGAACCCTAGTCTAAATACAGAAGAAACAAATAAAAAGAATAGCAAAGATGAATCAATAACATTGAAATTTTGCTCCTTAGTCTACTTGGCTTATGCCACTTTTTTAAGAAAGAGAATTGTCCAGTTTATGGAGTGTTAAGTCTTGCCGTTTCCAAACGTACCTTAAAAGATAAAGTTTTCCCAAAGACTTCAGGCTAAATCCATTTATTTAGTTAGAAACCCCATAATTCTTTGTATTTTTGGCTGCTAAAATTTTGAAGTAGATAACCTGTAAATTTAAACAATGAAAAAAACATTTCTTACCGCTCTTTTTGCCTTGGCTGTACTAGCCGGCGTTCAGGCACAGCATGTAGATTTTGAGGAATACGATCTGGACAACGGATTGCACGTTATTCTTCATCAGGACAAAACATCTCCTGTGGTGATTACCTCTGTAATGTATCACGTAGGTGCTAAAAACGAAACTCCGGGACGTTCAGGCTTCGCTCATTTTTTTGAGCACCTTTTATTTGAAGGGACTGAAAATATTCCCCGTGGTAAATGGTTTGAGATTGTTTCCTCAAATGGAGGAACAAACAATGCAAACACTACAGATGATCGCACCTATTATTATGAAATTTTTCCTTCCAACAGTGTTGAACTCGGGTTGTGGATGGAAAGTGAACGCATGTTCCACCCTGTTATTAACCAAATTGGTGTAGATACTCAGAACGAAGTAGTAAAAGAAGAAAAACGTTTGCGAGTGGATAATCAGCCTTATGGAAATGTACTGAAGGCCGTTAAAGAAAACCTATTCAAAAAACACCCTTATCGTTGGACAACCATTGGAGAAATGGAAGACTTAGATGCTGCTACCCTGGACGAGTTCAAGGCTTTCAACAAAAAGTTTTACATACCCAATAATGCAGCACTTGTTGTTGCAGGTGATATTGATAAAGTAAAGGTGAAAAAAATGATTAAGGATTACTTTGGAGGGATTCCAAAGGGACCTGAGGTTGTTCAACCTAGTATCAAGGAAGATCCTATTACAAAGCAAATTGATGCTAAATGGTACGACCCCAACATTCAATTGCCAATGATTATCCATGCATATCGTACTCCATCGATGAAAGAACACGATGCTTATGTACTCGATATGATTTCCACTATCCTGAGTGATGGGAAAAGTTCTCGCTTGTACAAAAAACTTGTGGATGAAGAGAAAATGGCAATGGAGGTGGCAGCGATAAACTTCAGTCAAGAGGATTACGGAAGTTATATAACTTTGGCTTTGCCGTTGAACAATACATCATTAGAAACCTTGACAAAAGAGATGGATGAAGAGATTGTAAAATTACAGACCGAATTAATTTCGGAGCGTGAATATGAGAAACTTCAGAATATCTATAAAAATAATTTTGTCACTTCAAATGCCTCAGTTGAGGGTATCGCAAACTCTTTGGCAAACTATTATACATTTTATGGAGACACTGGCCTTATCAATAAGGAGCTCGAAATCTACAAAAAGATTACCCGTGAAGAAATCCGAGAGGTTGCCAAAAAATACTTAAATCCAAACCAACGTCTTCGTTTGGAGTATTTGCCAAAAACCGATCAATAATCATAAAAGAATTATCTCAAAATGAAAAAGCATTTATATTTATTTATAGCAGGCCTTTTAATTACAAGTCTTGCAACAGCGCAAATAGACCGAAGCAAACAGCCTCAGCCAGGCCCAGCACCCACTGTTAATCTAACTCAGCCTTCAACTTTTAAATTGGAAAATGGTTTGACTGTAATGATTGTTGAGAACCATAAATTGCCTGCCGTTCGTGTTCAACTTTTAATAGATAATCCAATGCACGCTACTCGTCAAAAGGCCGGAGTGGAAAATTTGGTTTCTTCAATGATGGGTAATGGAACCACCACGATCTCCAAAGATGCCTTTAACGAGGAAGTGGATTTTATGGGAGCCAATATCTCTTTCGGTTCTGAAAGTGCCTATGCAAGTTCACTTTCTGAATTTTTCCCAAGAATAATGCAGTTAATGTCTGATGCCATTAAAAATCCATTGTTTACCGAAGAAGAATTTAAAAAGGAGAAGGACAAATTAATAGAAGGTTTAAAAAGTCAAGAAAAGAATGTTTCACAAGTTGCAAGCAGAGTTAGTTCTGCATTGACCTACGGCAAAGATTATCCTAAAGGTGAATTTACAACTGTGGAAAAAGTAAACAATCTTTCCCTATCCGATGTTAAAAATTTTTATGGAAATTTCTTCAATCCAAAAAACGCATATCTAGTGGTAGTGGGAGATGTTACCAGATCAGAGGTTGAGCGTCTTGTAAAAGCGAATTTTAGTGACTGGAAAGCAAACCCAGTACCGTCAGCTGTATATGAAAACCCAAATGATGTTCAATATACCCAGGTAAACTTCGTGGATATGCCAAATGCAGTCCAATCAGAAATATCAGTAGGGAATTTGGTTAAACTTAAAATGAGTGATCCAGATTATTATGCAGTATTGGTTGCCAACAAAATTCTTGGTGGTGGTTTCAATAGCTTGCTGAACATGAATCTACGTGAAGCTCACGGATGGACATACGGAGCACGTTCTAACACAGGAGCAGATAAAAACATTACCAGCTTTACAGCATCAACCAGCGTTAGAAATGCAGTAACTGATAGTGCCGTTGTTGAAACATTGAAGGAAATACGGTTTATTCGCGACAATAAAGTGACCGCCCAACAACTTGCCAATGCAAAAGCTAAGTTTATGGGAGATTTCGTTCTTGCATTAGAACGTCCTGCAACTATTGCAAGCTATGCCTTGAGAATAAAAACACAAAACCTAGCGGATGATTTTTACATCAATTATCTAAAGAAGATTAATGCTGTTACTATAGATGATGTACAACGTGTAGCAAAAAAATACTACAAGCCAGACAACCTTCGAATTGTTATTGTTGGAAAGGGCTCTGAAGTTTTGGAAGGGCTTAAAACGCTAAAAGGACCACAAGGTAAGTCGATTCCAATACTGTACTTTGATCAATATGCGAATCCTGTTGCGGAACCAGATTACAATAAAGCAATTGACGCTGGAGTAACCGCAGAAACCGTAATCCAGAAATATATAGATGCCATTGGAGGTAGAAAAGCTCTAGAAGCGGTTAAATCGGTAAGTTGGGTTGCACAAGCTGAAATGCAAGGAATGCAACTTGGTCTGGAGGTGAAAAACACGACGAAAAATCAATCTTCTTTGGTGGTTTCTATGGCTGGAAATCCATTGCAAAAAGTCATTTTTAATGGCGAGAAGGGATATATGATGGCTCAAGGACAACGAATTGATTATGATGAAAAGCAAAATGCCGCCGCAAAAGCTGATGCCGTGCCTTTCCCAGAATTATCTGCAAAAAATGCTAAATTGGAGCGGGTAGAGCCTGTTGATGGAAAGGATGCTTATGTTATTTCCTTCTCTGGTAGTAAAGAAGCTTTTTATGATAAGGAAAGTGGATTAAAAGTAAGAGAAGTTACTACCCAAGAGATGATGGGACAATCGGTAACTTCAACTATTTCCTTAGGAAATTATAAAGAAGTGGATGGAATTAAATTCCCTTTTACTTTAAAACAAGCTGCTGGACCTCAAGAAATAACTTTCGAACTCAGCAAAGTAAGCATAAATGAAGGAGTTACAGATTCAGATTTTGAATGATCCTTTACTGAACTTTTATAGCTAAACAGTTCGTGTTATTAAATAATGAAAATGCCGCTTCGGGAAATTCCTGAAGCGGATTTTTCGTTATTACTGCTTGTTTATTGCCAGCGTATGGTTTCCATCAACTTCCGAATATCTTCCCGCAAATATATAACGGCTGGATATATCGAATCAAAATTCGGTCTTGCCTCAAAATAGAGCGCACCATTCAAAAAATGATTGATGCTGTCAGTTACATAAAACTCGGCTTGGGTGGCAGCGTTTCCGTTTATCATATAAAACATGCCATAAACGTTGTCATCAGGATTCACAAAGGGGTAAGCTGGGATACTGTTCGCTTTTATGGTATGGTCATAAGCTAGTTTCTGGGCATCCCGAAGCAACGAATCCAAATTATTATTCGTTATGTCACGATAGGTCATATATAAGGTGGCCTTCATCTCTGGATAGTTGATGTTTATGTCGCAGCCTTTTTTTTTAACCATTCTGGCATTTTGGTTCATTTCGAAAGTAAAAGGGCAGCCCATATCTTCTATCTTATACTCTGGATTTGAATAATCCAAACGTAATTTTGCAGAAGGTTTTACTAAAACCTCATCCTTACAGGATGCGAGAATAAATATTGCTGAAAGCGTAAGAAAAAAAAAGCTTTTAGTTTTCAATGGTAAGTTTTATTTGTTTTATACGTTTTCCCTCAAAGGCTTCAATGGTAAACGCATAATTGTGGAAGGAAAGTATTTCGTTCTTCTTTGGAAATCCCTTTGATATTTCTAAGAGAAAACCAGCTAGTGTTTCTGCCTCTCCTTTTGCATCCTCAAACAGTTCGGGATCGTCTGGTTCAATTACTTTGTAGAAGTCTTTCAGGGGCGTTTTCCCTTCAAAAACAAAGGTGTGCTCATCGAGTTTGGAGAAAATCATATCCTCATCATCAAATTCATCGGTTATTTCGCCAACAATTTCTTCAATAATATCTTCCATTGAAATTAAACCACTCGTTCCGCCATATTCATCTACTACGATGGCCAAGTGCATTTTCATTTCCTTAAACTCATTTAGAAGATCATCAAGTTTTTTATTCTCAGGAACAAAGTAAGCCTCTCGTTTTAAAGCATTCCAGTCTAGATTTTTTCTGTCAGTATAAGGCACCAAATCTTTGACATACAAAATTCCAGTTATGTGGTCTATGTTATCCTTATACACCGGTATCCTTGAATATCCGTGTTGTATTATTTCAGGAAGAATTTCCTTAAATGGTTGGTCCTCGCTCAAGGCGAAAATATCCATTCTGTTTTTCATTACCTGTTTGGTGTCCGTATTTCCAAATGTGACGATTCCTTGTAGTATTTTTTGTTCCTCCTGTGTGGTATCTCTATTTGAAAGCTCCAACGCCTGCGAAAGATGATCTACACTAATGTTCGATTTTTGTTTCCCATACCGACTGTGAAGATACACGGTGGCCGAACGCATCGGCAAACTTATTGGGGAGAGCAATGTATCGAGTATGTTGAGAGGCTGTGCCATAAAAACCGCAAAGGAAACCCTGTTTCTATTGGCGTATATTTTTGGTAAAATCTCTCCAAACAACAATATAAAAAAGGTAACGACCACCACTTCCAGTACAAAATGAAGGTTAATTCCATAAAAATCGGATCGTATTCCGGAGAATAGAAAACTGCTAATAGAATCGAAGAGCAATACAATTGCGATATTTATAAAATTATTGGCCACAAGAATAGTGGCCAAAAGTTTTTTGGGAGCATCAAGCAAACGCTCCACAATATCTAATTTTTTTGCAATGGACTTATCCTCATTATCCTCAAAATCAGAGGGAGTCATGGAAAAGAAGGCCACTTCAGCACCCGAAATTAGGGCTGAGCAAGCGAGAAGAACAATTAGCAAAGTAATACTGGTTATTTGGGTAAAATCCAAATTATCTAAGAATTGCAAACCAGGGGGTTCCGTGTCCAAGTTAGTGGGTTTGGTTAAACATTAAAATGGGAGGTCGTCTGTTTCCTCCTCGTTTGAATTTTGGGCATGTTGTTCTGCGGGTTCAGGTTTTGTAGGCTCAGGTTTTGCTGTGCCACCAACTCCTGATGTTTCAACTGGGCTGTCCCCTTTTGGAGACAGAAAATTGAAATCCATACATTGAATTTCGGTACTATATCTGTCCAGCCCATTTTCATCCTGCCATTTTCTGGTTTTTAATCGACCTTCAATATAAACCATATCCCCTTTTTTTAAATACTTTTCGCAAATTTCTGCGGCTTTATTTCGCACTATAATATTATGCCACTCCGTATTTGTCACTCGTTCATTGGTCGCTTTATTGATATAAGTTTCATTTGTGGCAAGAGGGAAGCGACCTAAGCAATTTCCGCCTTCAAAATAATGCATTTTCACATCATCACCTGTTCGTCCTATCAACATTACTTTGTTCAATGTTCCATTACTCATAATTACTGGTCTTTAAGTTTTTGCAAATGTACTTTTTGTAAGTTTAAATATACGGATTTTTAAGATTTTATAGGCTTCATTTTTTTCTTCTTTTAATCTTCCCAGTTTCAGCGTGTTCATTAATTATAGGAAGAAAAATGGAATTGGTAATATAAAGTCATTCCAATTCCTGCAAAATTGTTGCTCAATAATCTTCAAAAAATTCTGAAACAAAATTTTCTATCAAAACAGGAACTGCATAGTTTTTTACTTCGGAAATTGGAATTGCATTTTCCGTGGCTTGTAATATTTCAATGACCCAAAAACGGGTATTCAAATGCTGATGCGATAATTTGTGAATTATTGGTTTTTCGTTGAAAAGTGAAATGTTTTCAATAATCAGGTTCGCTGTTACTTCCTGAAAATGTGAAAAGTTTTTTAAACCTTGAAGATTGATTTCTTTGGAAGTTTCAATTAGCGGAAATTCGTATAGCTTGTGCCAAATCCCTTTACCTAAACGTTGTTGAAGGACGGTTTTTTCGTTTTTTGAAATGATTACCAAATAATTAAAGTATCGCTTTTTAATCGGTTTCGCTTTTATCTTCACAGGAAGTTCAGAGACCATTTTTTTTTCGAAAGCCACGCATTGATGGCTGAAAATGCAATTCGCGCAATCTGGATTTTGAGGTATACAGTAGCGTGCCCCAAATTCCATCAGTGCTTGGTTATAAGTTCCGGGCTGGGTTTTATCTATTAGTTCTTGTGCGAGTTCTTTAAACTGCTTTTGGCCTGCAGTGGAATTTATGGGAGTGAAAATCCCGAAAACTCGAGACAGTACTCGAAACACATTTCCATCCACGACCGCTTCGGGCTTGTCAAAACAAATGCTTGCAATCGCACTCGCTGTGTAATCGCCAACACCTTTTAACTTCATCAAATCTTTGTGGGTAATGGGAAATATTCCATGCATTTCATTTGAAACTATTTTTGCTGTCGCATGCAGATTTCTAGCACGGGAATAATAGCCCAGACCTTGCCATAATTTTAAAACCTCAGATTCTGGAGCTTCTGCCAAATCTTTTACTGTGGGGAAGGCGTCAATAAACTTCAAATAATAAGGAAGGCCTTGCGCGACCCTCGTTTGCTGAAGCATAATTTCAGAGAGCCATATACGATATGGGTCACGAGTGGTGCGCCACGGTAAATTGCGTTTGTTTCGCAAGTACCAAGGAATGAGATTATTGATAAAAAAGTTACTGGATTGGGGCATTGGAGCAAAGTAATCCATATTCCTTTTAATTTTAAAGGATTATGCTTTGAATTATTGATTTTAAAATTCTTATATTTGCCGTCTCTAAAAAAATCTAATAAAAGACAATAATCATAAATTTATAAGTAATGACGAAAGCAGATATCGTAGCGAAAATTTCAGAGAAGCTAGGAATGGAAAAAAATGAAGTACAGACTACCATTGAAACCTTTATGGATGAAGTGAAAAATTCATTAGAAGGTGGAGATAACGTATATTTACGAGGTTTCGGTAGTTTTATAATCAAAACAAGAGCTGAAAAAACTGGAAGAAATATTTCCAAAAACACTACCATTAAAATTCCAGCACACAACATCCCCGCCTTTAAGCCAGCGAAAGTTTTCGTTGAAGGAGTTAAGACCAACGTGGACGTAAAATAATAATAACCCGTTCTGTCCTATAAATCGTCAATGGCGACTGAAGGATGAGACATTAATAACAACTTCAATATGCCAAGTGGTAAAAAAAGAAAAAGACATAAGGTAGCGACTCACAAGCGCAAGAAACGACGTCGCGCTAACCGCCATAAGAAAAAGTAGTTTTCCGACTACTTTTTCTGTTTTAATGATGTTCCGGGATATAGAGGTCTTTTGCCTGCCGGAAACTAAAAAATCGTTCTTTGACATAGAAATTGCCATGGATATTTTAATTCCTCCAAAGCAATTTCGTCAGGTTTTCATATATAGAACCTGTTAAAATTTATATTGTTTAATCAAAAAATTAATGTAACGTGAACTACGAATTATTCATTAGGTCCGGTTCACATGCAGTTGATTTTGCCCTATTAAAAGACGGGAAACTTATAGAAATGCACAAGGAAGAAGAGGACAATGCTTTTACGGTTGGCGACATATTTTTGGCCAAAATCCGTAAAACAGTCCCAGGCTTGAATGCCGCTTTCGTTAATGTTGGTTACGAAAAGGATGGTTTTTTACACTATCACGATTTGGGACCAAAAGTGCTTTCACTTTTAAAATTTATTAAAAGCGTAACCAGTGGAAAATTAAAAGATTATTCTTTAAAGGATTTTCCATTTGAAAAGGAGATTGATAAAAATGGGAATCTAAACGATGCCTTAAAAAGTAATCAATCCATTCTTGTGCAGATAGTAAAAGAACCGATTTCCACAAAAGGACCACGCCTGAGCTCTGAGCTTTCCATAGCTGGGAGATACATAGTGCTGGTACCCTTTTCGGATCGGGTTTCCGTTTCCCAAAAAATTGAATCCAATGCGGAAAAAGATAGGTTAAAACGCTTGATAACGAGCATTAAACCAAAAGGATTCGGTGTTATTATACGCACCGTTGCCGAGGGCAAAAAAGTAGCAGAACTGGACAAAGACTTAGAGAACCTTATGGATCGCTGGACAGCGATGTGTAAGAAGCTACACGGGGCGCACCACCCATCAAAGGTGCTGAGCGAGCTAAACAGGGGAGCCTCTATCATCAGAGATATGTTTAACGATTCCTTCTCCGCCATACATATTGACGATGAGACCCTTTACTTGCAAATAAAAGATTATGTGCAGGAAATTGCACCTAAAAAGGACAATATTGTAAAATTATATGATTCTAAGATTCCGATGTTTGAAAAATTTGGCATCGATCGGCAAATCAAGACTTCCTTCGGGAAAACAGTATCAGGTAGCAAAGGAGCCTATTTGGTTATTGAACACACCGAAGCAATGCACGTAATAGACGTGAACAGTGGAAACCGTAGTAATAAGCAAAAAACACAAGAAGGCACAGCGCTTGAAGTGAACATGATTGCAGCTACAGAAGTAGCAAGACAGCTAAGGTTACGCGATATGGGAGGAATTATTGTTGTGGACTTTATTGATTTGGCTAATACCAATCACCGCAAACAGCTATACAACCACCTTCGTGATGAGATGAAGGATGATAGAGCGAAACACAAAATCCTTCCCCCAAGCAAATTTGGGTTGATACAAATAACCCGTCAACGAGTTAGACCGGAGATGAACATCAAAACCCGTGAAGAAGATCCCAGCAATGTGATCAACGGAGAAATTGAAGCTCCAATTATCGTAATAAATAGGATAAATGAAGAGGTAAAACGCCTATTCAAAAAGGACTATAAAAAGATCACTTTAAATACACATCCTTTTATAGCCGCTTTCCTGACAAAAGGATTCCCATCCGTGCGTACCAAATGGTTTTTGGAACACAAAAAGTGGGTAAAAATCCAACCTCGAGATGCATATACGTATCTTGAATATCACTTTCACGATAAAGATGGTGAATTGATAAAATAACCAAAACCCCTTTTGAAGTTTATCTTCGAGAGGGGTTTTTTTGTTTCCCACCCCCAGCCCCGCCCGATGGAGGGAAGATTTAGGGTTTTAAAAATGGTAAGAAGAAATTGTCGTGGTTCGTGTAGCGAAGCCGTCTTGATTCTTGCTTCTTTTCCTTTAAGTATAAAATGATTTATCTTCACAAGAAATTTCGATTGAAAGTTTGAATACCCATAAAACATACACCGTAGAAGAAGCCACCAAACGCTTGGAACGCTACTGCGCCTATCAAGAGCGTTGCCATAAAGAAGTGCATCAGAAACTATACGAAATGCGAATGATTCCTTTAGCGGTAGACGAAATTGTCAATCATTTAATTCAAAATAACTTCTTGAATGAAACTCGATTTGCACAAGCCTTTGCTAGGGGAAAATTTAGAACAAAGAAATGGGGGCGAAATAGAATCATAAATGAATTGAAGCTTCGTGAGATCTCAAAATTCAATATACAGATAGCCTTAAAGGAAATCCCTGACTCCGAATATTACAAAACCTTTGAAGAATTGGCCGAAAAGCGGATGGAACAATTGGCTCCGGAAAAAGATCTTCAGAAAAAGAGAAGGAAGTTTGCGGACTATCTTTTTTACCGTGGCTGGGAGAGTGAGTTGGTTTATGGGAAGGTAGGGGAGATTATGTAGTTTTTCTTAAGCAGCTTAAAGTCTGGTAATTAAATCTTGTCTCCCAATAATCGCCATTATTTCAACAATATTATTATTAATTCTATAGTATATGCTATCAGAGCCACAAACGCTACGTCTACATTCTTGTTTAATGGAATAAACAGATTCAAAGGAATAAGGTCTTTGGGCTATAATGTCAAAATATTCGAAAAAGAATCGAAATATGGGACTATCTCATAAAGTGTGTAAATAATAAAATAGCGGGGGCCGGCCCCCGCTATTTTATTATTTAGTTTTTAATC
>JBLWTS010000034.1:0-28894 GCA_048270045.1 Aequorivita sp. | reverse complement strand
TATTTATCCTCAGGTCACTATCTTTAGCGATCATGAGATGCAGACCATAAAAAACATTTTTGAAGAGGCGCGGTGGAACAGAAATCATAATGTTATATTGAAACTGGCGAAGCGAGTGGCCAAAGTGATGGAAATTCAAATGGAAGATACCCCGGTTGCCTTTATCGATCGAGTTATAAAAGACTATAACTATTATACCCAGAACATGTGAACCTGATTTTATTTATAGACATTTTAGGAACCATTGCGTTCGCCATCTCTGGAGTTTTAACCGCAATGAACAAGAGGCTGGATCCATTTGGAATTCTGATCATTGCTTTTGTGGCCGCGATTGGCGGAGGAACTTTACGGGATATTCTTATTGAAGCTCCCATAGCGTGGATGCGAAATTTGACCTATGTTTATGTCATTTTTGGTTCAACTATTTTTGCCGTAGTTTTCAGGAAAAGATTGAGCTTTATAAAACGTTCCTTATTTTTATTTGATACCATTGGTATTGCTCTATACACTATTGTTGGAGTAGAAAAAGGAATTGCCGCGGGTTTTTCCCCATTAATTTGTATCGCTTTAGGAACAATTACCGCTTGTTTTGGAGGAGTTATACGCGATATTCTCTGTAATGATATCCCAATTATTTTCCGAAAAGAAATTTATGCCACTGCCTGTATTATAGGCGGTTCCATTTACTTCCTTTTATTACAAACCCCACTTCAGTCAGACTTTATAGTAGTTATTTCATTTGTCTCAGTAATGATTGTAAGATTATTAGCAATCTATTTTAATCTTTCACTACCGAGCGTTTATTCTAAGAAGGAGTTAGAATGATTCTGGGTGTTGAGGAGTTTAGAAGTTTAGAAGTTTAGGAGGTATTTGGCTGTCTGCACTCTGATGGCGGGGAACGCTCAACTCAAGGCAATTAACACATTGATTGAATCTAGTCATTTGAGTTTCGCTTTTTAGAATTTTGTATTTAATATTTGAAATTTCCTATTCAATTACCTTCGCAGTAATATAAATATTACTCAAAGGCCAATCCCCATCATCAGCTTCCACTTTTGAGATTTCCTCTACGACATCCATTCCTTTGGTCACTTTTCCGAAGATGGTGTATTTTCCGTTTAAATGTGTGGTGGAAGATTTTGGACCGAGGAAAATGAAAAACTCATAAGGTGCGGTTCTATTATCTGGGTTTTCTCGGTATTCCTTTGCTCCGGAAACAGTTCCATATTCGTGAAGGCGTTGTGGGATTACCTCCGAAGGAAGCAGATAATCCTTTCCGAGTTTAGCGCGCTTCTTTTGGGTGGAAGTCAAATCGCTATTTCCAGCCTGAATAATAAAATTTGGAACAACCCGATGGAAAAATGTTTCATTGAAATAATGCTGTTTTACCAAATAAATGAAATTCGCACGATGTAAGGGCGTGTCCTTAAATAACTCGATTTCAATTTCGCCAAACCTAGTGCTTATCAATACCTTGGTCTCAGGATTGTTCTTGCCGTATTCGGTTAAAAATGAAACCACGTTTTCATTGGTAATTTCATCAAAATTATTTTCAACCGTATTTTGGACTTCGGATTTTAATTCATTCTGAATATTACTCGAATCAATTTCAGTTTTGGTGTTTGTTTCATTTTCCACTTCGGTCTTCTTTTGATTACCTTCACAGCTTCCGAAGAAAAAAACAATTCCGAATAAATAATAAAACAGCTTTCTCATAGATGGATTTTCACGATTTTGAAAAACGAATTGTAAAAATAGAAAAAATGCAGCTTCCGGGCGAGTTGGTGCAATTTAAAATGGCTCCATTAGAACGTTTACAAGAGCTTAAACGACAAGCTACTAACACTAGCAGCGCAAGAAGGGCAGGTGTCATGGCACTCTTTTATCCCTCGAATGAAAATGAAACCAATTTAATTTTAATACTTCGTAAGACCTATAAAGGCGTGCATTCTGCACAAGTGGGGTTTCCGGGAGGTAAAATTGAGAAAACAGACAATTCCATAGAAGATGCCGCGCTACGTGAAACCGAAGAAGAAATCGGTGTTCCTCGGAAAGAAATTTCTATCATCAAAAAATTAACCCAAATTTATATTCCTCCCAGTAACTTTTTTGTGCAACCGTTCTTGGGAATTATCCAAAATACTCCAAAATTTGTTTTGGAAGAGCGAGAAGTAGAAGCGTTAATTGAAGTAAATCTTAAATGTTTTCTGAATGAAAGCTGCGTTACTTCCCAAATCCTTTCCACTTCCTACGCTACAGACTTAGAAGTACCCGCGTTTAATCTAAACGGACATATTGTGTGGGGCGCTACGGCAATGATGCTCAATGAAGTGCGAGAATTGCTGTTTCGAGTTCTGTAAAAGCTTAATTTACTATCTTTGCCAAGTTAAAAACTAAATATTCAATCATCGAAAATTAGAGTTATTAAGTTAAAGGTTTTGAAATTGGGATGATAATTAAGAGAATCTCTATTAACTTTGAGAGAATAATGTATTTAATTTAATAACTTACCACAAAATCTTACCTAAAATTTAAATAAACCACTGAAAAATGGGGCTTTTTAAAAGAAATCCATTCGGACATATCCTTTTTCTAAAACTCTGGCTCATCCGGATTATGGGAGCCATGACACACCGTCGCTTTAAGGGCTTTAACGAATTAAAAATTGAAGGAAGTGAGGTAATTCGAAATCTTCCCGATACCAACGTTCTTTTTGTGAGCAACCATCAAACTTATTTTGCCGATGTAGTTGCAATGTTCCACGTTTTTAATGCCAGCTTGAGCGGACGAGAAGATAGCATTAAGAATATTGGTTATTTGTGGAATCCAAAGCTCAATATTTATTTCGTAGCGGCAAAAGAAACGATGAAATCTGGGTTATTACCAAAAATTATGGCTTACGGCGGTTCAGTGAGCATTGAACGTACTTGGCGTGAAAAAGGTCAGGACGTAAACAAACAGGTAAAGATGAGCGACGTAAGTATGATCACCAAGGCATTGAATGATGGTTGGGTAATCACTTTTCCACAAGGCACAACAAAAGCTTGGAACCCTATTCGTCGCGGAACCGCACACATCATAAAAAAGAATAAACCAATCGTAGTTCCTATTGTTATAGACGGTTTTAGGAGGTCATTCGATAAAAAAGGACTTCGCATTAAAAAGAAAGGTATTCTTCAATCTATGGAGATCAAACCGCCCTTGGATATTGATTACGAAAACGACACCATGGCAGAAATCGTGGAAAAACTGGAATATGCCATCGAACAACATCCTTCATTCCTAAAGGTAATTCCAAGAGAGGAGATCCAAAAATCTGAGGAATTGAATAAGGAACGACAGTGGAAATATTAACCTTTAAGTTCTGTGACCCAACTGAAGTTTGTAATTTTTTTTTTGCTAGTTCAGATATCTATCCCAGACTCGTTTTAAATTCGAATTTTAATCTTGTCTATTTAATTAAAACTAAAGAATAAATCCTGCGGGTTATCAGGATAAATTTCTTTCTCATTTTTAAAGCCTTGATTTTTTCAATATATTGCTAAAGAAATTAATTATAAACCTAAAAATTAATAATTATGTTTGAATTGAAAAAAAGTAGTGAGAAATTTCATTTTGTACTAAAAGCAGGTAACGGTCAGGTTATATTATCTAGTCAAATGTACGCTTCAAAAGCATCCGCGATGAACGGAATTGAATCTGTAAAAACAAATTCTAACAATGATTCCTTATATGAACGAAAAACGGCAGCCAACGGAAAATTCTATTTTAATCTTAAATCTACTAATGGACAGATAATTGGCAGCAGCCAAATGTACACTTCTGAAAGTGGGGTTACCACAGGAATAGAGTCCATCAAGAAAAATGCACCAGGAGCGTCAGTAAAGGAGCTTGAGTAATTTTCTAATAACGATATAAACGATAAAAGGCACTAAAATTTGAAAGAAATTATGTGCCTTTTTTAATACCTCAGCTTTTTTAAGCCTATTTCAATTTATTGGTATGCAATTTACGCAGTTTTGCGATTTTCGGAGAAATAACCACTCTGCAATATCCCTGAGAGGGATTATTGGAATAATAATCCTGATGATCACTCTCCGCCGGAAAGAACTTTACTAAGGGAGAAACTTCTGTAACGATGGGACTATCAAAATAAGGTGTCATTTCATCCAACACCTTTTCAGCTATTTCTCTTTGATTTTCATCGTGGTAAAAAATAACAGAACGATATTGGGTGCCAACATCTGCCCCTTGGCGATTTAAAGTTGTAGGGTCGTGACTTGTCATAAAAATTTCGAGCAATTCGCTATAAGAAATTATAGTTGAATCAAAACTGACCTGTATAACTTCAGCATGGCCTGTCAAACCACTACATACTTCCCGATAAGTGGGCGTTCCGGGTACGTTTCCACCGGAATATCCTGAAACCACCCTTTCCACTCCCTTTATTTGATCAAAAACGGCTTCTGTACACCAAAAACATCCTCCGCCAACTGTCATTTTTCGTAATTCACTATTTTCCATTATTCTATTTTATAGAAACAAAGTTACTCACTTAAAGATGATTTTTGATTAAGGTGTTGTTAAAGCGTGGGAAATCGAAAATGAAATCGAAATTCAATTGAGGGAATTAAAAAATCTAGGTTCGTGATTCCTTCCTGGTCAACCTATTTAGCATCCTTGTACGTCTCATACATGGATCCAAAATGAGATTTTATAAACATATCAAATGGAATCTCCTCTTGTTTGATAAATCCTTTATTTTTCAATTTTCCTTCCGAAACCAAATCCACAACAGTGCAAATGCTGCATGCCGTGGTCCAACTTATGGCTCGCCAGTCTTTATTATCCAAAGTGATTCTACGATAGGATTCTGAAAATTCTTTTCTTCTTAATTTACCATCAATTTTTCCTTCAACAGCGGCATAAACCAAGACAATATCTTCATCCACCAAGGGTAGTGCATTATTTAAAATTTCTTTTGCCAGTTTCCTGTCATTTTTCAAAAGTAGGTCGTAAAGCAATAATTTCATCCCGTCTCGATGGCCTGGATATCGAATGGTTTTGTAATTCAAAGTATCTACTTTACCATCCATGGTTTCACACATAGTTCCTAATCCACCAGAGGTTAAAAAGGCTTCATATTGACGTCCATTGATGTTGATGGACTCCACATCGTCCAATGAACTGAGCATTTTTCGTTCGCCATTGTGGATTACCTCAGCATCATTTAGATATTCGTTAATTACCCCCTCTGCACTCCAAGTAAAACTGTAACCTAATTGTCCCATGGGATGCAAGGG
Organism: Aequorivita sp.; assembly: GCA_048270045.1. GTDB lineage: Bacteria > Bacteroidota > Bacteroidia > Flavobacteriales > Flavobacteriaceae > Aequorivita. The sequence continues at coordinate 23,591 of JBLWTS010000034.1, read as the reverse complement.
TAATGCCCCGACTCGCAATTTTACAGAGCGAACTTCAGAAAACTGGCTGTAAAGTCCAGCCCCAAGGATTCCAATAAAACCAGGTGCCAAACCGCATTGTGGCGCTAATACCGACTTGCTATTTTTAGACATTTTAAGAATTGCGTTTAGCGTAGGCACATCTTCGGTTAAATCGAAATAATGAACGCCCATGTCCACTGCGGTTTCTGCTATTTTTATATTGAGAAAGTACGGCAAGCAAGAAACTACCGCATCTTTATCTTTTAGAAAATCACGAATGTTTTTGTCGTTGGAAACATCTCCCTTCAAAACATCAAAAGGAAATTTTTCCTTGACGTCAAATTGATCCATTCCTTCTACTTTATACTTTGAGTTAAGCAAAGTAGCAACGAGACTGCCCACTTTTCCCAGTCCTAGAACACCTATTTTTTTTATCATTTTTTCTGTTATTAAATAAGGATGAAAGTTAGCTTTTTATGATAAACATTCCAAAGAAAAAGCAGAGGCAAATGTTTATTTCCTGCTATCATAGAAATCAAAATTCCTGTAAGATGGAACAGATTTTAAAAGGCATTTTAAAAAGGATATCCAATTCCAAAATTGAATACAAGTCCGCCCAAATCAAAATCAAAACGTTCTCCCGGATCTTTAGACGGATCGTGAAAAGGAACTGCGAAATCAAAACGAATCACAAAACCCTGACCATCTACACGCAAACCCAACCCCGCTCCCATTCCAAGTTCGTTGATAAAACTTGAAGTGAATTTATCTTCGAAATTATAAACTTCATTTCCATTTGAATTCCAAATGTTTCCTGCATCGGCAAAAACAGCGCCTTTCAGAAATGAAATAATCGGAAAACGATATTCTATATTGGCTTCCAAACGGATATTACCTGTACGGTCAAAATAGTCACTTTCTACCTTGCCTTCACCACTATAAGTTCCAGGACCCAGCGAACGTATTCTAAAAGACCTTACGCTATAAGGCCCTCCCGAATAAAACTGTTTTACATAAGGCATTACGTCTGAATTTCCGTACGGAAGTCCATATCCTCCAAACAATCTTGTGGCAATTACCTGTTCCTTTCCTACTTTAAAATGATATCTTAAATCAATATCGGCCTTGGCAAATTGAGCATATTCCATTCCCAAAAATGATTTTTTTCCATCTTCGTTTTCCTTTCCTAACAAACTGATACTGTTTCCAGCAATATCAAGGTTCGCATTGATGAAGAATTGACTTTTTCGATAGGTGTCAATCATTCCATTATAAGTGAATGAATAATTGAGTCCTGAAATAAATTGCTGCTCAAAACTTCGCTGAAGAAAGGGGTTGTTTCTTAAAATTGTATCAAATTCGACCGAGGTATTTAGCAACTTAGTATAATTGATGGAAACGGGAATAATGTCGTGGGTAATGTATCGATTTGCTTGCCATGTATAGCCAAATTGTCCTGTTACAGCCAAAAGCGAATATAACTTAGTCCTACTTAGATAATCCGCACTCACACTCGTTTTGGTTTTGGGGATATCATATTTAAAGAAATCACTATTAATTTTTACTGGAAAGATTACGCGCGGAAAAATAAGCTCATTTTTTAATCCAAATTCAATACTCGTCTTCCCTCCTTCTCCCACTCCGCCAGCTTGAAATTCGTATCCAAATTTTCCTGTGGTATTAAAGGTTTCTCCCCCTTTGAATAAATTCCTATTACTATAGGTCAAGGCAATTCCTGGTCCAGCAAAATCGTTTGACTTTGAAACCGCTTGAAGTTCCGCACGTATGGCGCGTTTGTTTAGTGGAGACAAATAAATATTAGCCTCTAAGATTCCCAGACTGTCAGTTAACAGCGAATCCATTTCTTTATACTGAATATTCACAAACTTATACGCACCAATGGTGGAAAGCCTTCGTCCTGTGTTTCTGGAATCGGAAGGGCTGTAGAACTGATCTTTTTTTAAAGTGATAAAGGGATCCAAATATTTGGGTTTGAAAAAATCTTTACTGTTTATAAAGTTCTTTTCATTGAAACGCACCTTCTCTTTAGCGGTCGAATCCTGCGCATCATAATTTGCGTAAACATTGATTTTACTGATGCGATAAGGGACGGTGGACTTTTTGGGAACCTCCTCTTTTAGGCCTAGAAAAAGATCGAATCGTTTTTTGTCATATTGATTGGTGTCCGCTTCAAAAATCAGAAAATCGGAATTGAAGTTATAATAACCGATTTTCTTTAGATCAGCGTCAATTCGTTCTCGTTCCATTTTCAAATTGGACAAATCGAGGCGCATTCCTTTCGATAATTTGGTTTCGGAGGCGCTCCTTAATATTTCGGAATAAATAGGTTCAGGAAGACTGTCAACTTTATACTTTTCCATTATATATGCATTGGGCACTCGGAGGGTATAAGTAATTGAAGCCTCCTTTTCCTTTTCTTCAAATTCAGAAAGGGCCGTGCTATAAAAGAAGCCTCGGTTTTCCAGTCGGTTTAGTAATATTTCTCCCACTTCATAAGGCTTTACATCGCTTTGGTAAACTGGATCTTCACCAAGTCGTTTATATAGGAATTTATTGATGAAGCCTGGGTTTTCCTTTTGCATTTTATAATAAAAATGAAGCCCAAGCCTCAGGCCCAGAAAGTTTTTATTCGGTTTTGGGCGCAAAGCTTCTTTTAAAACAGATTTCAGCTGTTTTTCATTCTCAATAATAGAATCGGATTCAATTTTTATATCGGCACCTGTATAGAGTCGTTCTCCTTCTGGCACGTACTTTTTTACGGCGCAGGATTGCAGCATCATTATAATCACGGATAGCCGAAATAATATTTTAAGTGTAAACTTCACAAAGTTATTTTTTAAACAAGATGTTATTCATTATCATTCTGTCTCTTTCCTTCTTTAGCACGTTGCATTTTTTCATTCTCTTTTTCTTCCTTCTCCTTTTTCTCTTTCTCCTTTCTCTTTTCCTTAGCTTCTTTTCGTGCTAGCTTTTCCTCCTTGGTTTCCCCGTGCAATAGAGCGTCCCAAAACTGGTCGAATTTGTTGAACTCATAAGTAAAAATCAACGCAATCCCGCTAACGATTGTTTGCCCATCAATCACGTTTTCATATTCATCTTTTCTGAATGCTTTCAGTCGGTATCGGCCGTTTTCAGTTAGAAGGTACTCTATACTTACGTTGCCAATTAAAGGTGTGGGTTCGTTTGAAGGGCTACTTCCTTGGATATCCACCTCACTCCCAACACGAACTATCAATCTGTCTTTAAAAAGTTTTTTCTGGGCTGCAATGTCCAACTGAGTGCGCTCTTGCGGGGTTTGACCTTGATAATCTGTGTAACTATTCAACCCAAAATCCACCTCTACCCCTGTGCTGCCTAAAAGTTTATCAGAAAATGAATTTAATTGGTCAGAAACGGCATCATTTAAATTATCCCGTGCTACGGAAGCAAAGCCTCCCCCACTTCCATCGCTACCTGGTTCTGGATAGAACCGATTGAGAACCAAGAGTGAAAATACCTGTCGGTTAAGTTCATCCTCCTGCTGATTTACTTGTTGAATTCTACCATAAACCTGCCCCCCAATTGCGCCTTGTTCGGTCTCAGGCATGTCTAAATCGAATGAAATTATAGGTTTTTCGAGTTCGCCGTCAATATTTAAATAAACATAAAAAGGAAGCACTTGACGATACCTACTTTTAACGGAGGTATCTTCTCCTGAAGTAATAGGCGCCATCAAAGCTGAGGCCGAGGTTTCAACCTTATAGATAGCTTTCACGTCCAGTTTAGCATCAAATGGATCGCCTGACCAACTCACCTTACTTCCGGGCGCAAGTTCAAAACGTCTGTTTACGAGTTTGTAAAGATTCATTTCATAATGACCACCAGCAATATCGTAAAGTCCAGTAAGCGTCAATCTTCCATTGGGGTTTATGGTAAAATTGAAATCCCCGTCACCAAAGACTTCAAAATTATCTCCCGTTTCCTCATCAATTATAATGGTTACTTTGGCCTTTTTTCCAATTTTCAAAAATGCGTTAATATCCAAGCCGGTAAGAGTGGCCGTTTTTTTCTCCGTTCGCGTTAATATGGCGTCGGGGTCTTCACGATTTACGAAAACCACCACCCCATCTCGCTCTTCTATTGCCACTGAGGACGAAGGAAGGATATAAGTAATGTTGGTATCGTCAGTAACCGTAAGCGATGCATCCAATTTGGGGATTTGCAAATCGCCAGTTAGGGTAGCGTTCGCATTGAAGGATGCCTTTCCATAGAGAAAATCGTTGTCATCCTTTGTGGCGTTAATTAATTGAAAATTGTCTGCGTCGATTTTTAAGTCGAAAGTTGGATTTACAAAATTTTCAGTGCCGATGCTTCCCTTCAATATAAGTGAATTGTTGTTTTCATCCAGCAGTGTAAAATCGTCCATATAAAAACCAGAGTTATCCAGTTTTAAAGTTTCATTTTTCAAAGTAAAGGGAGCGTTCAGTTTGGCTATGTTAAAATCTGCATCCTTAAACAATAAACTTCCAGAATATTGAGGATCCTTCGTGGTACCCGTAACACTGAATCTTCCTGAGAATCCGCCATCTGTATTTTTAATTTCCCCCATTGAAAATCCTTCCAACGCGTGCATTTTGAAATCGTTTATCACCAAATCAAGATTCTGTCTGCTTTCCGTTTGGTTCGCTATGTAATCGCCTTTAAGATTCAAGTCTATTTCTCCTTCTTTCAGAGCCATTTTGAAATCGTATCGATCGCCTCCCTTTGATTCGGCATTTACCGAGAGTCTTCCCAAATCCACATCAAGCATATTCAGGTTTTCAATGGAAAGATCAGCAAGAAGTCCCATACTTCCATAAGGCTCTATTAATGTCAAATTCCCGTTTAGGATTCCTTTGGCGAGCTCTTCTTCTGGGTTCAGGTAATTCAGAATCTCACTCAATTTGAAGTTTTGAAATTCAATCGCCGCATGATCGCGTGAACTGTTTGACAACTTATCGGTAAGTTCAACTATCTCATCATTTCGGGTAAATCGAAAATCATTGAAAGCGATTTTTTTCTTAGTTAAAATAATTTCATTGCTCTCGGGAGTTTCCCATATATTTCTATCCAAAATCAGGCTATCTGGCTTAATGTGAAATCGTAATTCTTCGGAAGTACCCGTGATCTGCGATTTAATATTTATTAAGACACTGTCCTTATGAACCGCCGTAAATGCCAAGTTAAGTTCTCCATTTTTCTGATTCCCCTTGATTTTTGTTTTCGGGATATCCAACGGACCAGCTTTTAAACTATTGAATCCTAGATCGAAGATAAATTTTTCCTTATCGCTATCCATCGTAAATGCAAGACTATCCAATTCATTTCCACCATAATTTATGTGGGGTGCCTGAATTTTTGCAGCCAACTTTCGTTCCTGTTCATCAAAATAAGCGGCGAGGGTTATGGTGTCCAAATCCTTCACATTTACCAAAAAAACCTTGTTCAGAACAGGTGCCTGGGCTATTCTTCCAATTATTTTAAGCTTTACAGGATTTTCAACTGAATCTGAGAATTCTATTTTCCGAGAGAAATAGCTGGAAATATGGCGTTGCACTGCTGCTCCGAAAGTTGCCGGATCTGTATTACTTTCAAGGCTCAAATTCAAAATTTTATTGTCGACCCAAATTGAAGTAGTATCGCTGCGAATGTGAGCAGTTGCTAGTACATCGCCTAGCAAATAGGTTTTATTATCGTATACCACTACTCCATCGCCAATTGTAGAAATAACATCGAATCCATCTTTTGAGCCTTCAAAATCGGCGTCCAGCTTCATCCCTGTTCGCACATCGCGATCCATCAATCCCATTGCCTGAAGATTCACTCCTTTAACATTCAGATGGGCACTTACTTTTGGCGAAACAGAATCCAAAAGAACCTCTGCCTTGAAGTCTAAATCTAAATTATCGTCTTTGTATGCGGAAAGAATATCGCCTGCTCCATCTTTAATCTTCCCTGTGATAGCCCAATCTTTTATGGCATAATCCCTAAACTGAAGACTGGAAATATTGGCATCTAAGGTTGCGTTCAAATTGTTTATGTCGTTCCCCGCACCTTGAGTTTTAATACTAAGACTCAATGCGCCCAACTCATCGTTGCTTAACAACTCGTTCAGCTTATATTCCTTTATTTCAATATCGGCATTAAAGGCAATCTGGGAATCGTTTTTGAAATGGCCGTCAATGATCGCTATTCCTTGGGAAGTAGTTACATTGGCTTTTGCATAAATATCTTCAAGATTTCCTTTTGCATTTCCATTCAAAGAAACATCTTCAGGTAAACTGATGCCCAAATCCTTCTCGCTTACAAATTGAATCAAATCGCCACGTTTGGTTTGGGCAGCAAAATGGGGAATATTAAATTTTAGATGATTTGGATCGGTTGCATTTTGAATAAAACCATTAGCCGAAATACGGGTTGAATTCCCCCATCGCACATTCATCTTCGGAATATTTATGGCTGATAAATATCCTGATGCCTTCACGTTTCCAGCGAGTCGCTTTCTACTAAGGGTCCGTAAATATTCATTCTTGCGAAGTTCGGGTTGAAACTTGAACACCTCTTTTAAATCGACTAAAAATGAAGAAATATCAACCGCAATTTTTGACTTATCGGGTTTCTCTATTAAATCGGCTAATGACACATACTCCAATCGGACCTCTCCATCGAGTCTGTTTTCATTGAGTGCCAATTTCAATTTATTCACTTCTAAATATTCGTCTGTAGCGTCCAGATGCAATGTCAATTCTTTCAAATTTAAACCTGAACCTTCCTGAAAAGTGAGTGCATCCAAATTAAGACCTGCCTTCTTATCCTTTAGGAAAATATCATTTGCCTTCAGCGTTAAATCTTGGAGCGCAATTGCATTGGGATTAAAGACATCTTTCTTAACCTCATTCTTACCAACGAAATAGCTGACATTATTCCCTTCCAGGTCAATATTGGCAATGGTCATCTTAAAATCCGGCCATTCAAAATTTTGGATATCTTTCGTTGCCTCATCTCTAATTTCCTTCACAGTTTCGGTAATCGCGTTGTTTTCAACTTCAGTATTTAGAGTAATGATGGAGTTCTTTAGTCTAAAATCGCCTATTTCAATTTCATTATTAGGCAAATCGGCTTTCTTTAATTCTAAAAACAGGTCAGATAATTCCAAATTTGCCGCAATCCTATCGCCATAAGATTGGTAATCGACAAAAATATTTTTCAGTGAAATTTTCTGCAGTTCCAGAAATGGCAACGGACTCTCTTCTGTAGATTGTTGCGGAACTGGGGATTGAATGTATTTAATTTTAGCATTTGAAATAGATGCTTCCAAAGCCCGAAAATCCATCTTTTCCAAATCTGTTTTTTCCATTTTCAGGTTTAGTTTTCCAATCTTAAACCGACTGTCAATTCCTAAAACTGCATCCTCATAAACAACATCAAAATCCTTGAAATTGAATTCTCCCAAGATTATTTTCATGGGCGAGGCGGTTGAATCAACGGCAACTCGAGTTGTGTCAGCGGTTGCGAAGGCGTCAAGAAGAAACTGAAAATTATATCCACTCAAAGAATCCTTCCTAATCACATTGGCGCGAAGGCCTTCCCAATCCAGGTTGTCGATTCCAAATCTGTTGCCGCAGATAAGTGGCATTAGTGGGATATCAGCTTCCAAAGATTTTGAATAAATTAAAGTATCGCCCTTTTTATCTTCCAAATAAAGCCCTTTTAACATCACATTTCCGTCAAAAGTGATGAAGAGTTTTTCAATTTCTACTTTGGTATTGGTTTTATCGGAAACGTATTTGGCTGCGCGCTGCACAATGATATTCTGTCCCCAAGGACTGCGAATAAAGAGAATAAGCAGAAACACTAGAAGAATAAGAATCCCGAAAATCCATCCGATGACTCTTAAAATCTTGTGCTTTTTTTTCTTTTTCGTCTTTTCCTTTTTCTTTTCCAACATGCTTTTGGTAGTTTTCAAAAATAAGGAAATTCCACTACACTAAATTCAAGAATCCCGCTAACTATAGGGCATTTACACATAAATCTATGTTAAAAAATTACTTTAGAAATTCGAAATATTTCTGAAAGGGGTGGAAAGCATCTATAATTCATTCGTTTCAGTTCCTTTCTTATCATACATCAATGGAATTGGCCATAAAGAATCCTAAATTTGTTCTTTAAATGATTAATAACTAAAAACTTATAACAATGGATCAAAACAATAAGACAATTTGGAAAATAGACCCAACACATTCTGAAGTAGATTTTAAAGTGAAACACATGATGATTTCCACAGTAAGTGGAAGTTTCGAGAAATTTGACGGCGAAGTGGAATCTTCTTCAGATGATTTTAAAAACGCTCAATTTTCCTTTACAGCAGATATCGATTCGGTAAACACAAAGAATACAGATCGCGACAACCATTTAAAGTCAGACGATTTCTTTGGTGCAGAAAACCATCCAAAATTGATTTTTAAATCAAAATCATTTGATGGAGTAAAAATGATTGGAGATTTAACCATCAAAGGAGTGACTAAGGAAGTGAAATTAGACACCGATTTCAACGGAGTTGCAGTAGATCCTTATGGGCAAACCAAAGCCGGATTTGAGCTTGAAGGCCAAATCAACCGAAAAGATTTCGGACTTGCTTGGAATTCAATAACTGAAGCTGGCAGCATCGTAGTTGGCGAAAAGGTAAAATTGGTTGTTTCGGTGCAATTTATCAAACAATAAATTTTAATCAATGCTTTGAAACCTTTGGTAAAAAGCAATAAATTAAGAAAAATGAGAACTAAAAAGATAGAACGTATAGTAAATCCACCCCGCCCCCATATGGTTGGGGATGGTTTTCGGGTTCACAACTTCATTCCTTCGGGATTGGAAGTTGGTTTTGAACGGATGGATCCCTTTTTAATGTTGGATTACAACAGTAAATTTTATTTCCCTCCCACCAACGAACCTCGTGGAGTAGGCGTACATCCGCACCGAGGTTTTGAAACAGTGACCATCGCTTATAAAGGGAAAGTTGCACATCACGACAGTGCTGGCAATAGCGGCGTAATTGAAGAAGGCGATGTGCAATGGATGACCGCAGCTTCTGGAATTCTTCACAAAGAATATCACGAAGAAAACTTCAGCAAAGCGGGTGGCGATTTTCAAATGGTTCAATTATGGGTTAACCTTCCTGCAAAAGACAAAATGAGCCCGCCTAAATATCAGGGAATTGTAAACAACGATTTAAAAAAAGTTGAACTTCCTGAAAATGCAGGTATTGTTGAAGTGATTGCGGGAGAGTTTCAAGATGTAAAAGGAAGCGCTTCCACTTTTACTCCAGTGCATCTTTTCAATGCAAAATTGAATAAGGGAGGAAAGGCTACTTTTAGCTTTCCCGAGAACTTTAATACCGCTGTTTTAATAGTTGAAGGAAATATTAAAGTGAATAATTCCGAAGAAATAAAAACCGATAGTTTAGGATTGATGGCAAATGAAGGAGAAGAATTCAGCATTGAAGCAACTGATGACGCAGTTGTACTAATTTTAAGTGGAGCGCCAATTAATGAACCCATTGCTGCACAAGGTCCATTTGTGATGAACACTCGAACTGAGCTGTTGCAAGCGATGAACGATTTTAATATGGGGAAATTTGGGTATTTGGAATAAACTCGTATTAGAATTTTAAAGTTAGATTATGATTAGGTCTCTCAGGTTTTAAAAGCCTGTGAGACCTTTTTATAATGGTTTAAAATTTCGATGCGCCAGTTCCTTTCGCACCCGACTCAGACTTTCAGGGGTTATACCAAGATAGGAAGCAATCATCCATTGAGGCACCCGCAATAAAAGATCTGGATACATTTCAATAAAACTCAAATAACGTTTTTCTGCAGGCGCGCCGAGCAAAAGGTTGAGGCGTTTTTGGATATGCCGAATGTGATTGTGCAATAACTTATCATTAAACTTTCCGAAACTTTCATCTAATCGTGATGCTCTATTCATAAAATCCTCATCAACCAGGACAACTTGAGAATCTTCAATAGCATCAATATATATTTCAGAGGGATCGTTAAAATAAACGCTGCTTCTGTCAACGATAAACCAATTTTCGGGCGCAAACTGAATTACGTGCTCCTTCCCATCTTCGCCAAGAGTAAAAGAACGCAACAATCCCCTTTCTACAAAAAAGGAATGTCGGCACAATTCACCGGCACTTAAGAGAATATCTCCCTTATCAAACTTCTTTCTCTCCAAACTTTTGTAAAGGGATTCCGAATGCGTAACAGATACTCCGGCATTTCGGAGATATAAATCAAAACCGTAATCCCTATTATAATCTTTCATTGTTGCATCTCAAAAAATTCATTTTTAAAAGTAACTATAAACTTTGAATTTCTTTGAAATTGAAAACTCCACTTTCTAAGAATGTTTCTTATTCTAAAATTTCATAATTAGAAGCATAGAGTTCTGTTAATGCACTTCGATTGCATCCCTCGTTTCCATAAATTTGAATAAAAAGAATTCATCAACCAATTATTTTCTTCGTTGATTGAATTTTCTAAAAGCGCAACAAAATGGAATGGATATTCGAAAATTTTAAAACAGAACTAAGTAACCTTACACCTGAAGTTCGTAAAAAGGCATTGATAATTGCAAAAAAACTCATGAAAAAAGGAGGCGTTTCGGAAGATGAAGCCATTAGAAAAGCGATTGTTGAAGCTCAAGAATGGCTTTATAATTCAGAGGGTTAAAAACCTCGATCTAGTCCCAGGAGTAAAAAATTAAAAACGAAGAACACAAGAGATAAAATGGATAATAAATATAGCCAAGTTGACGAATTACACGCTGAAGATGATTGCTGTAGTGTTCCTCAAAATCCTAAACAGGAAAAGAAAACAAATCTAAAAATCTATCTCCCCGCAATTATCAGTTTTTTAATGTTGATTGCAGGAATTGCTTTTGACCATTTTAACCTGCCCTATTTTACAGGTGCAGTGCGCATAGGATGGTATCTCATAGCCTATTTACCTGTAGGTTATCCCGTTCTAAAACAAGGATGGGACAGTATTTTGAAGGGAGATTTCTTCACAGAATTCTTCTTAATGGGAATCGCAACAATCGGTGCTTTTGCACTGGGGCATTATCACGAAGGCGTAGCTGTAATGCTATTTTATACTTTAGGAGAACTCTTCCAACATTCCGCAGTTCACAAATCGAAACAAAATATAAAGACGCTTTTAGACATACGACCCAATGTTGCTATGGTGTTCCGGAATGATAAATTTATTGCTGTACATCCGCAAGAAGTGTTGGTTGGAGAAAAAATACGAGTGCGAAATGGAGAGAAAGTTCCTTTAGACGGAAAGTTGCTTTCTCAAAATGCATCCTTGGATACGGCAGCAATTACTGGAGAAAGTAAACCTGCAACCCTCCAAAGCGGCGAAAATGTGTATGCGGGAAGTATCAATTTGGAAAATGTTATTGAAATTGAAACCACCAAAATATTTGAAGATAGTTCTATTGCCAAAATACTGCATCTGGTTCAAAATGCGACTTCTAGAAAGTCTAAAACAGAACTTTTTATTCGAAAATTCGCTCGGGTCTATACTCCCATTGTAGTGTTTTCTGCTATTGGACTCACATTGTTACCCTACTTTTTTGTGGAGAATTATATTTTTCAAGATTGGCTTTATCGGGCGTTGATATTTTTAGTTATCTCTTGCCCGTGTGCCCTTGTGATTTCAATTCCTTTGGGTTATTTCGGTGGACTCGGTGCTGCTTCAAAAAACGGAATCCTTTTTAAAGGAGCTTCATTTTTAGACGGCGTGACCAAAATAAATACTGTTGTAATGGATAAGACGGGAACATTGACAAAAGGTGTCTTTAAAATTAAGGATATTAAACCTTTTGGTATTGATGAAGGCGAAATGATGTCATATCTTCAAGCAGTGGAAACCCAATCTACCCACCCAATTGCAAGAGCCATCTTGGAACATGGAAATGAAAATAAATTAGTCGCATCCAAGGTTACAGAAATTGCTGGAAAAGGATTGAAGGGAACAGTTAACAATAAAATTATTTTGGTTGGAAATAAAGCCTTATTAGAATCTCATCAAATTGAAATTCCTCCAGAAACCGATCAAATTATTGATTCGGTTGTAATGATTGGCATCGACGGAAAATTTGCCGGATATGTAACGATTGCTGACGAACTAAAAGACGATACACGTCAGGCAATTCAACAGCTTCGCGATTTGGGTATTAAGAATATTATAATGCTATCTGGCGATAAAGCTTCTTTGACTGAAAAACTAGGTCGAGAACTCGGACTGGAAGAGGCTATTGGAGGCTTACTGCCAGAAGATAAATTGAAAAAAGTTGAATCCTTGAAAAAAATCCCAGGCACTAAAGTAGCTTTTGTTGGCGATGGCATAAATGATGCTCCTGTAATTGCCGCAAGTGACGTTGGAATTGCAATGGGCGGCCTGGGAAGTGATGTAGCCATTGAAACTGCCGATGTCGTTATACAAACCGATCATCCGTCAAAAATTGCACGGGCTATTAAGATTGGTCGTTCTACTAGAAGAATTGTTTGGCAAAATATAGCCTTGGCATTTGGCGTAAAACTTATTGTGTTGATTTTGGGTGCTGGCGGAATTGCCACAATGTGGGAAGCTGTCTTTGCCGATGTGGGAGTCGCATTTCTGGCAATTTTAAATGCCATAAGATTGCAACGAATGCGTTGGGATTAGGATTTCAAGAGGCTGTCCCTAAAAAAATAACTTAGAACTTTTGGATGTATGACGATTTCATGAAATAATATAAATGTTGAAATTTGGCTAAAGCCAATGAATATGCCTCTTGTTTTCCCCGAGCTAAAGCTCGGAGTTACAAAAACATCGAATAACCAAGGGCTTTGGCTCGCGGATAAATGATTCATCAAATCGGGCTTTAGACGAGATTTATTTCACAATCCTCGGGTCTTGTATACACTTTTCTCTTATCTAGTTCTAAATTTAAGAAAGGACTGAATAACCACGGGCTTTAGCCCGTGGGGAGACGCCACTCCGAATCTGGCTTTAGCCAAAATTTTTACACCCTAGATGTAATTTCATTGCCCATCCCTTCTCCCAAAGTTTAAACCGCTGTTTAAATTGGGCTTGCAAGTTGCTTACTGTATATTTGCAGAAAATTTCGTTTTACAATGGAGAAATCAATAAAAGCATTTCGATTAATCAGCACTTTAGAAGCTATTTCCTTTCTTGTTCTACTTGGCATCGCTATGCCGCTTAAATACATCTGGGATATGCCCCAAATGGTTCAAACAGTAGGAATGGCTCACGGAGTTCTTTTCGTCCTATATGTTTTTGGAGCTATTTATATGTTTAAAAAACTCAATTGGACAATTGTGGAACTATTAATTGTAATTATGTGTTCAGTTCTTCCTTTTGGACCTTTCTATGCCGAACGTAAGTATTTACCATGAAGTCAAAAAAAATATTAGAATATAGCTCTTTCATTCAGAATACCCTTATAGAACAGGGTATGGTGGACGAATGGGCTATTTTTCTAAATGTGGTTATCAATTGTATTATTGTTTTAGTGGTCTTGATTGTTGTAGATATTGCTTTCAGACGCTTCATGGTTGGTGCTTTTAAAATTTTCAGTGATAAAACCAAGAGCACATATGATGACTTTCTTATTCAAAGTAATTTTCCAAGATTTTTTGCACGCCTCCTTCCGTTGTCCATTCTTTGGGTTTTAGTTCCTGTCCTATTTTCCGAATCAACTTTAGTCGCTGAACTAGTTACAACGGTTCTTAAGGTTTATTTTGTGATATTATGGATTCTTATCTTCCGAAGTATCCTTCGAACCACTCATCGTTTTTTAGAAGGAAATGAACGTTTCGGCGATAAACCGATGGAGAGCTATGTTCAGGTATTGATGATTTTTGCCTGGGGAATTGGAATCTTCTGGATTCTCCAGCTTCTTACAGGATTTTCCATTAAAACTTTCGCTACTTTAGGAGCAGCTTCGGCGATAATTCTACTTATTTTTAAAGACACTATATTGGGATTTGTTGCCAGTATTCAAGTTTCTGTGAACGATTTAGTTCGAATTGGCGACTGGATTACCTTTGAGAAATTTGGTGCCGATGGCGATGTTGTGGAAATCAATTTAGCAACTGTTCGCGTTCAGAACTGGGACAAAACCTACACTACAATTCCAACTTATAGCCTTATTTCCGATTCCTTTAAAAATTGGCGTGGAATGAGCGAAAGTGGTGGACGAAGAATAAAACGCTCTATTTACATTAAACAATCATCCATCAAATTTCTTTCTGCCGAAGACCTTGAGCGGCTTAAAAAGATTGAATTGGTAAAAAATTACATCGAGCATCGCCAAGGGGATATTGAGAGACACAATACATCCAAAAATATAAACAAGGAAATCCAGATAAATGGTAGAAACCAAACCAATCTTGGAGTTTTTAGACATTATATGAACACCTTAATCAATGAAAACTCGGCTATTCACAAGGACTTGTCATTAATGGTCCGCCATCTTGCACCAACTGATAAAGGCCTTCCTCTAGAAATTTATTGCTTTAGCAAAGACCAGCGTTGGGTAAATTATGAGCACATACAAGCAGATATTTTTGAACATTTGCTAGCCGCGTTACCCTATTTTGATCTAGAAGTATTTGAATTGCCAACAGGAAAGGATGTTAAGGAGATGAATCGACTGCGCCCGGAATAAATCATTGCCCAAGTCTGTCTTTAATAAATTCCTTTGCAGTTTTGCCGTGCGCACAGGGCTTTCCTTTTTCGTCCAGTGCCACCATTATTATTTTAGCAATGCTAATGATTACTTCACGGGTCATTTTATTCCGAACCTCACAGCATAGCGTTAGGGAAGTGTGCCCAAATCCTATAATATCCAGTCCAATTTCAATGATATCGCCTTTTTTAGCTGAACTTCGAAAGTTTATCTCACTCATAAATTTAGTGACCGTCCGTGGATTTTCAAGCTGAATAATTGCGTAAAGGGCTGCCTCCTCGTCAATCCATTCTAGCAGTCGTCCGCCAAAAAGGGTTTCGTTGGGATTGAGGTCTTCTGGCTTAACCCATTTTCGAGTGTGGAAATTCATTTGAAGTATTTTAATTGTTAGACTGCAAATTTAGCGGTTGTCTGCCACGAATGCACGAATATTGTGTGGAGTTCTTTATAAAAGATTAACCACAAATACAAGAATAATGTATAGAGTTTGACGTATGTCAGTCTGAGCGCAGTCGAAGACCCTGTTTGCTTCCACTTCCAAACTTCGCCTCCGCTCAACATAGAAAAAGAACACAAAACATTCGTGTGTTCGTGGTTCTTCTTATTACATATTCAGCTACTTACTTATTAATGTAAACCGTTTTCCGATTCACAAATTCTCTAATGCCGTGTTCGCTCAACTCCCGTCCGTAACCACTTTCCTTCACACCACCAAAAGGCAATCTTGGGTCGCTTTTAACCAATTCATTGATAAAAACTGCACCTTCATCAAATTGAAAAGCCAATTTCTCGGCTTCTTCAATATTTTTTGTGAAAATGGAAACTCCCAATCCAAATCGTGAATTATTTGAAAGTTCAATCGCCTCTTCAATCGTTTTAAAAGTTGTTACTGAAAGTACAGGTCCAAAAGTTTCTTGGTTAAAGACAGCCATTTTTTTTGTTACGTCCGTTAGAATAGTTGGTTCAAAGTAGGCTTTCTGTCGCTTTCCACCCAAAGCCAATTTCGCTCCAGCTTTAATAGAATCATTAACCTGCTTTTCCAAATCTTCTGCCAGGTCTTCACGCGCCAATGTACCGATAAAAGTTTCTTCTTTCATAGGATCTCCACTTTTTAGTTCGCGAACCTTCTGTAGTAACTTATCAATGAAAAGATCTGATATAGCTTCGTCAACAATTAATCTTTTTCCAGCAATACAACTCTGACCAGTATTTTGATATCTCGCCTGCACACAAATTTCAACGGCTTTTTCGATATCGCAATCTTTCAATACCACTAAAGCATTGCTTCCTCCAAGTTCTAATACTGTTTTTTTAATATTTTTACCGGCAATTGCTGCAACTGAAGATCCCGCAGGGCCACTTCCTGTTAAGGTAACAGCCCTTATCTTTTCATTTTCAATTATACTTTCTACTCCATCACTTCCAGTCAATAGAGTTGTAAAACAATTCTCCGGAAAACCAGCTCTTTTAAAAACTTTCTCAATATTCAGCGCACATCCAAAAACGTTTGAAGCATGCTTTAAAACTCCAATATTTCCAGCCATTAATGCGGGAGCAGCAAAACGGAAAACTTGCCAATAGGGATAGTTCCACGGCATAACAGCTAAAACTACTCCTAGAGGTTCATAACTTACATAGCTTTTATAGGCATCGGTTTTTATAATTTCATTTTGAAGCTGCGCTTGAGCATTTTCAGCATAAAACTCACAAACCCACGCACACTTTTCTACTTCGGCGATGGCTTGAGAAATAGGTTTACCCATTTCTAAAGTCATGGTTTCAGCATATTCTTCCTTGTTTTTTCTGAGTTCCGAAGCTGCGGCGAGCATTAATCTCTTGCGTTCTGCAAAAGACGTTTCGCGCCAAGTGTAAAAACGCCGATCGGCTTTCTGAATTATTTCCTCAATTTCTTTTTTTGAATGATTTTTATAGATTTTGATTTCTTTCCCTGTGTAGGGATTCATCGATGTGGTTGTGGCCATGGTTTTTCTTTTAAAAGTACTGAAATCATTGAGTAAAATGCTTCCGATTAAGATGATTTTAACGGGGATATTGTTTAAAATATTCCTTTGAATTACTCGTTAACTTTGAACGATTGTAATACATTTGCCCATATCATAAAAAATATTAACCAATAGATTCCCGCTTCGGGAGAATTATCATGAAAAATACAGCTCTTTCACACATCCACGAACAATTGGGTGCCAAAATGGTTCCTTTTGCAGGTTACAATATGCCTGTTTCTTACGAAGGCGTAAATGCAGAACACGAAACCGTGCGCAAAGGCGTGGGTGTTTTTGATGTTTCGCATATGGGCGAATTTTTATTGACTGGCCCCAATGCGCTAGATTTAATCCAAAAAGTAACTAGCAATGACGCTTCCAAATTAGTGAACGGACAAGCGCAATACACCTATCTTCCCAATGAAACTGGCGGAATTGTGGACGACTTGATTGTTTATAAACTAGAGGACGAAAAGTATTTATTGGTTGTAAATGCATCTAACATTGACAAGGATTGGGAATGGATTTCAAAACACAATTCCATGGGTGCCGAAATGCGCAATCTATCCGATGGTTATTCCTTGCTTGCCATTCAAGGCCCAAAAGCAATTGAAGCGATGCAATCCCTTTCTTCGGAAGATTTATCGGCCATAAAGTTTTATCACTTCAAAGTTGCAGATTTTGCTGGAATTGAACACGTAATCATCAGCGCAACTGGCTATACAGGCAGTGGCGGTTTTGAAATATATTGTAAAAATGACGAAGTAGAACAAATCTGGAACAAAGTTTTTGAAGCTGGAAAAGAATTCGGAATTAAGCCAATTGGTCTTGCAGCTCGTGACACACTTCGTCTGGAAATGGGTTTCTGTTTGTACGGAAACGATATTGACGAGACTACTTCTCCTTTGGAAGCTGGCTTAGGTTGGATTACAAAATTCACTAAGGATTTTATCAATTCTGAAAACCTAAAAAAGGAAAAAGAAGAAGGAATAAAAAACAAATTAATAGGATTCGAACTTAAAGAAAGAGGAATTCCACGTCACAATTACGAAATAGTGAATAAAGACGGAAACGTTATTGGAAGAGTTACTAGCGGCACTATGGCTCCTTCCCTTAACAAAGGAATTGGAATGGGCTATGTTACAATAGAAAACAGTGCTCCAAACACCGAAATATTTATAAATATCAGAAACAAACCTGTGGCTGCTACCGTTGTAAAAACTCCATTTTACAAAGCTTAGAAAGTTGATGTTAGGATTTTAATGCGGAGAGGAGAAAAAAAGCAGCGGATTTTGATTTTGGGTGGCAGCGGCTTTATTGGCAATGCCATTTATAAAGAACTGCTCCCCTATTTTGATGTACACGCCACTTACTGTAAGCAACACGGCCTTTTTTCTGAAAATCAGGTGTTTCATTATTTTTGTATTGAGGAAGACTCGATGTTTTTATTGCTTAATACTGTGCGTCCCACAGTTATTATTTCCACTTTAAAAGGCGATTACGAAAAACAAGTAAACGCACATCAGCAAATTGTAGAATATGCGCTGTTAAATCAAAACTGCACGGTGCTCTATATTTCTTCTTCCGAAGTATTTGATGCAAAAAGCCATCATCCTTCCTACGAAAACGACATTACACTGTCGGAAACTGCCTTGGGGAGATTCAAGATTTCTATTGAAAAATTATTATTGGAAAATATACCTTCGCAGACTGCGATATTGCGTTTGCCAATAGTTCTTGGCATCAATTCTCCTACAATTTTTCATTTGCGGCAGTGCATTCGGCACGAGGCCACTTTTGATGTGTATCCAAATCTGGTAATTAGTGCGACCACAATAAACAAAGTCAGTCAGCAAATCCACTATATTATCAATCAATCCTTGCACGGCATATTTCATTTGGCGAGTAATGATATGATTCATCACGAAGATCTTTTCAGGGAAATAACCGCTAAAATTGGAGATAATATGCCTATCTTTAAAAGTGTGTTCAGCAGCAATGAAGTCAGTTACAAAGCACTTCTTCCGAAAAAAAGAAAAATGCCGAAACAATATCAAATAACAGTTTCGCAGGTTATTGAAGAAAGTAGCTTGAATGAGGAAATAGTATCGATTAAATGAGTGGCAGTATTCAGGAGCAGGATTCATTGGCAACAAAAACAAATAGTTCCAATAAAGGAATTAAAACACATAAAAGGAATTAAAACACATACTTTTAAATAATGAAGAGACTGAGAAGAGTTATAAAGTTACTAGGTTATTAAGTGGGAACACCATAATAACTCAATAATTAATAACTCATCAACTTTATAACCGAAGTTTTTTGAAAAAACAAAAGCAAACCTAATTAAGGACTATAAATTTTAACGAGACAATAAAAACATACTTATGAAAGCATTATCAAAAAAAGCGATTGAAGAAAAGCTAAAGGAATTTGAGGGATGGGATTTCGAAATGGATGCCCTACACACCATCTTTGAATTTGAGGATTTCAAAGAGGCTTTTTCGGCCATGACCCGCATTGCGTTTGAAGCTGAAAAATTGGGACACCATCCAGAATGGACCAATGTATATAACACTTTGGAAATTTTTCTTTCTACACACGACGCCGACGGAGTTACGGAAAAGGATTTTGAACTTGCGAAAATCATTGATGAACTGATTGGTTAAAATTCTAAATAAATTCCAAATGACAAGAACCAAATTCCAAAAGAGGTTAATTTTTTTGGAATTTGGAATTTCATTTTTGGAATTTTTATCTTTGAGCCGTCAGACTTTCGATTAGTTCACAAAGTGAATTAACCTAACAATTAATTAAAAGAAATATAAGAAATGGGAAGAGCTTTTGAATTCAGAAAAGCAAGAAAAATGAAGCGTTGGTCGGCTATGTCCAAAGCCTTTACAAGAATAGGAAAGGACATAGTGATGGCAGTAAAAGAAGGAGGACCAGACCCAGATGCCAATTCCAGGCTGCGGGCCGTGATCCAAAATGCCAAGTCGGTCAACATGCCCAAGGAGAATGTTGAACGCGCCATAAAACGTGCTAGTGATAAAAGTCTTGGGGATTATAAAGAAGTGCTTTTTGAAGGCTATGCCCCACACGGTATTGCGATTTTGATTGAAACCGCAACTGATAATAACACCCGAACCGTAGCCAATATCCGGATGCATTTCAATAAATGCGATGGCAGTCTAGGAACTTCTGGATCGGTTTCTTTTATGTTTGATCATACGTGTAATTTCCGCATCCATCCTGAGGGCAGGGACATTGAGGAACTAGAACTTGAGTTGATTGACCACGGTTTGGAAGAAATATTCGAGGACGAAGACGGAATTATAATCTACGCCCCTTTTGAAAGTTTTGGTGACATCCAATCCTTTTTAGAGGAAAAGAAAATCGAAATTCTTTCCTCTGGCTTTGATCGAATTCCGCAGGTCACTAAAAAACTATCCCCGGAAGAGGCCGCTGATGTTGAAAAACTACTAGAAAGAATTGAAGAAGACGATGACGTTCAGAATGTATATCACACTATGGAAGAGGCTTCGGAAGAAGAGTAATAACAAGCAACCATAAATAAAAAGCAACCGTCTCAATTGGAAATTTGGGGCGGTTGTTTTTGTTTAGGAGACATTTAGGAAAGTAAAAAAACCTTTCAATTTGAAAAATATTCAAAAGTCAAAAACATCCTACTTAAATGATTCCGGTAAATGGATTTTAATTTCTAGTTTTATTGATATTGGAAGAAAAGGGGTAAATCCATTTACTTAAATGACTTCTGTCTATCATGAAACAATCGAGGTTTTCTGATATAAGCCGCAAAAATGGTAGCCATAACTATTAGAATTGCGACCTCAAATGATCTGCCTTGGTACATATGAATAAAAACAATCATTGTCATATAGGCTGCTAATAATGTTGTGCCAATTATCATGGTTTCGTTATATAAAAATAGTGCCGTAGCCGCCACTATTCCAATACCGACAATAATCATTAGGGAGTTCTCATTTGCAATTTTATCTCTTTGATCAGGCGGAAGAATTTTCTTTAAAGCGTCAAGGACAAAAAACATGGTTATTATCGCTGAAGGCAACCAAATAAGGACTGTTTTAAATATTTTTTCAGGCTTCATAAAGTGTCTTTAGTTTTGATTTTATTAATAGGGTTTCCTCCTATTTTTACGTGAGGGGAATATATCATCTCAAAACTACATTATTGCCAAACATCATAGATAATAATCTCTTCTTCGGAGTAGATTATAGCACAAACAATCAAGCATTTTTGATTTATAACTATAGTCACTTCCCAAATATATAATAAAACAGGAACTTCTCCATACGAAAAATTAAAATTCGCATAAAATTATCCTGATTCCATTTTATACTTAGGAAAAAAAGATTTAAAAACGTCCTATCTAGTAATGAGTAGTGGGAAAGCTGGTTACGCGTAAATTATTCAAAGATGATCTTGTCTACAAGAATTCCCTGATTGGAGATTAATTTCAAAAAATAAATGCCTTTGGGAATATCAGATAGGTCAATTTGTGGCTTCGGGATAAATTCTTTAATTTTCTGACCAGCCATGTTGTAAATGTAAATTGAATTTAAATCCCTATTTCCAATATTTAGTATCCCATTGGTTGGATTGGGAAAGATTATCGCTTTTTGTTGTTTGTAATTCCATACATTCAACGCTGCTCCAAGAACAACCACTGTTTCAGTATAACCAGATTCGACTCCGTCTGGATTATAAACGGCCGTTACGTGTGCTTCAAAGGGTTCCAAATCATCATACAATAGAAAATCCTCTCCACAATTTGAACCATCTTCTAAATTATATAAAGAATTTTCAGTTTGAAATCTATATAGTTCATCTTCCCTATAAATGTTATATCCTATTAATTCATCGTGTGGTGATTCAGGCTCATCCCAACTCATTTGGAAGTAATTATTCGGCATTTCATAATATTGCATCCAAGTAAGATTGGTCACTGGGTTGATTTGACCGCTTGATTGTAAAAAAAAGGTCAAATAAACAACGATTGAAAGTACTGCTGTTTTCATACTATTTGTTTTGGGAAAAATAGCAAATCTAAAGTCAGTTCCCCATACCCTTTAATAGGTATTTTTAATTTTGGAAAATCCAACATTCAATCAACCCTCAAAACCATTTTTCACTTCTAGAAAATATGATTGTCAAGATTTTTCTGATACAAAACAATCATTTGGTTCGTAATCCTGAAAACCTCATCCTCGATGATTTGGAAAGACAAAGTTATTTATCTATATTGGAATAACCTGCTTTTTAAGATTGAGAAGCATAAAAAAACACATTATGAAAACAGTCACAAAACCCACTGTAAAACAATTGGCCAAAGGAGAAAAATTTCAAGCAAAGCAAATGGAAGCGAAGGCTGGAGATCTCTTGCCTAAACACCTCGCCACCATTGAGTCTGTTCTGGTTGTTTTAATGGGGGAATGCGTTTTGACACTAGCGGGAACCGAACACAGCCTACGGCAGGGAGACAGCTTTATTGTGCCCCCTAAAATAGAACATCAGATAAGGGCAATTAAAGATTTTAAAGCCGTGCACGTGATGACCAACGATATCGAGTTTAAGTTTTTCGAATAACCCTAGAAAAGAAGGAGAAATTCAAACTCGATAAAAGAAAATCGATAAATTACCTATCCCCTATCTTCAACCTCTTCCAAGGCACGTTTTGATTTTCTATAGATATAATTTGGATAAATAGTTCGCTTCGCAAAACGATTAAGCTTGTCGCTATTTACCATTTTTATATAGATTTGTCTGGTGACTCCGAAATACTCATAGGTGTTACCATCCAAGTAATTAATTTCCAACACCATTCCTTTGTGTTGAAAATCGGCAATTCCAGCATTTGTGATGGTTTCTGTGTATTCTTCCAAGTTAGCCGCTTTGGTTTCAGGCGCAATGCTAACTAGAAAATGATAACCATCAATGATTTTTCGGCTGTTAATTTCGGCTTCTGCTCGCAACGCATCACCATCCTGAAACTTGTCTGGATGCCACTCTTTTACCAAATTTCGGTAACTGGTTTTAAGAGCCTTTAATTCTATTTCTTTTTCAACTCCAAAGAGTTTCTTGTATTCGTTGATACGTTTCATAAGCTATTTTTGCGGCCGCGAAAATACAGTTTTTTATTTTAGAAATGGCGATGATGAAAGAAAAGGTTAATATTGATTTTTAAACGTCCAAGAGCTGAATTTCAAACAAGACAAAAAATTCTCCGAATTGAGATTGAATAAATTTTATAATGAAAAAAAACTCTCGGATAAAAAATATTCTTACATTCGAAAACCAACTTGATATAATGCGAAAACTACTTTTCATCCTCAACCTTTTCATCACTTTTTCTTGTATCGCGCAAGATTATAAACCTCTCCTAGACAATTATAATGAGTGGCAGGTAACCAATTGCAACCCTGGATGCCTAATAGACATGTATCACACAAACGGAGACACGTTGGTTGGTGGCAAGGAATATAAAATACTGGATGGTTATCATTTTATTTCACGAACATTTCTGCTACGAGAAGAAATAGACGCCAGAAAGGTTTATTTGAATTTAGTTCAACAGAGTGGGAATAGTGAGTATCTTTTATACGATTTTTCTTTAAATGTAGGAGATTCCATTGCTATTAAAAATCCTATCAGCCCATTCCCTGCGGATGGTGGATTTTACAAAATGGATTCTATCGTCAACCAACCTTTAGTTGATAGAAGTGTCGGTAATCATTTCCATCAACTAAA
>JBLWTS010000033.1:0-28932 GCA_048270045.1 Aequorivita sp. | reverse complement strand
TACATCAGAAAATGCAATCGTAAAACAATTGTATCTTGCAACAGTAAATGCACAAACCAGATGGAATGGAACTATGTTTGCGTGGACATCCGTTAGAAGAGACCTTGTAGATTATTTTGAAAACAGATTTTTAACCGATGACACACTTTAATGAACACTCCCCTAGCAATAGGATTTAACCTTATCTACTTGGAGTTTCTTAGGTTTAAATTATTTCTCCCGACCTGCCGGCAGGTTTCGATTTCGTTTTCGATTTCGTTCTCAATTTTCCCCCGTATACAGCGCATAAATGGCAAAGCTTCCCAACCAATGTCCGCCTTCATAGCTATCTCCCACGAGATTTGGATAGGAATACGCAAGGTGTTCGTTAGCTAGATTTTTTAAGTGTTTATATCTTGGAAACTGTTTTGCTAGTCCGTAAAAAACCCAAGCTCTGCTAAAGTTTAAACCATCCAAATGCACGAGTTTCCCATCAGTGCGATCGCTTACTTTACCTACTTTTAGATGATAATTTGCATCGGCTAGTTCGGGCATAAAAGAGTCCATCCACTTGAGGAATTCTTCTTGAGAAAGCACTCGCCGCATAATATCTACTTCTTCCAAACAAGGGGAAAGGAAATCATAACCACTGGGTTCCCAGTTTACCGGACAGTTTTGGTCGTTAAAGTAGAAATCCTTTGCCCGTTTTTCAATCAATTGTTTTAACTCTGTATCGTCAATAGTTCCAGCATAATCGTAGGCAAGCGATAATCCGAAGGCAGTATTGGTGTGCTCGCCAACGCGGATTGGGTAATTGAGTTTGGGTAGAAATTCTTTATAACGAAGTACGATAATATCTGCCAGTGGTTTCAAGTTCTCGTATAATTGCTGAGCCATTGGATCGTCCCAGTTGTGAAGGGTTTCGGATAATTTCAAGATCCAACCCCAACCATACGTCCGCTCAAAGGATTTATTGATTGGTTTTGCAAAGAAGGCGACTTCTATGGCAACATTTTCGGGAGTTATTTTTTCGGTTAAAATCTTTTTCACTTCCGCAGCTCTATCTATATCATGAAATTGTTGCAGCAGCGTTACGAGCGACCAATAACCGTGTACGGCGCTGTGCCAATCAAAACATCCGTAAAAAATGGGATGCACTGAAGCGGGTTCCACCAAATCTGCTTTGCTTTCTAAGGTGTGCTGAGGTTTGTAAGGATAAGGTGTGCCAACGCAATGCAGCGGCAAATCGACTAATCTGTTGGCCTCCTGTAGCGTAAATACAGGATCAGGAAAAGTCTTGATTGAAGTTTCCGATTTGTCGGAATTGTCTGCCGTTTCAGGTTGATTGTTTTTACATCCAATAATCAGGATTCCAGTTAACAGAAGAAGATGCCATTTGTTCATAGGGCCAAAGATTTTGATAAATATAAGGAAAGGAATGCAATTCAAAAGAGCAAACAGGTTTTCCTCATACGCTAAAAAAGGCACGGCGGACAAGTTAAAGCTTGTTAGGTTTGAGCGTTAAGAAGTAGGTTTTTGTCGTTCTGCAGCCACCAAAGAATCGCAGTACTCTTTCAGAGTTTGAGAGTTTTAAAAAACTCCTTTTCTTGCTGGCGGTTGCTTTCTTCTTTGGTTTGGAATTTTAGTTCCACAAATCATCAGTTTTTATGGCTGTAGTCTTACCATATTTTTCTTCTTCTTCACTGGCATTGATTTTAGCTACAAATTCAGGATTATAATTGCTTTTGTCTGATGATTCAAAAGGAATTTCCATAGCTTTTAGTACGGCTTTTATGGCTGCTGTCTGAGCTTTGTTTTTTGTGTGGATTGTTAGGGTTTCCATAATGCTAATTTTTCAGACTTATTATTTCTTTATCAAAGATAATGAAATATTTTAGGAAGATTGGTTTGGTGGTTTGACTGTGATCACGAGCGGGATGGTAGCCTTAGCGACGGGCTAGTAGACAAAGATTAATTGCTCTGGATTATTTTAAGTCCGCCACTATAATTACCCTTGACAAATACGTCGTAATCAGTATTTTCTAAAATATATTCAAGCTTGTAACTATTTCCCGAAACCCCAATTGTTATATGTCCAGTTGTTAGTGCACCTATATCTGTAGCTAATTCATGATACGACAAAGCACAATTATCATAAATATTTATACCAAATCTAAAACCAGCATATTGAATATCACTCTCTCCAAAAGAATCTAGTTGGTAAGTATAAACACCATCAGCTAATTCTGAAATCTTGGTGTCATAAATAGAGAAAACAACATCCTGTGTTAAATTATCTGAATAATGACAAAAGTTATAATTATCCCACAAATCATTTATTATTGTTCCGTTTGAAAGATAAATACGTTCCAATCCATTACTTGTTGTATCAGGCACTATTATAAATCCATGGGGGGTTGAATAAAATTTTTCCTCATGAGTAGTAAATCCAGACTGTTCAGAAGCACTATCATCCGAGGAACAGGAAAATGCTATTATTGCTATTAATAGCAGTGTAAGTGTATTTAGTTTTTTCATTGCATAAAATTTAATGGACCTATCCATTGTGCAAATATATAAATTCAAATTTATCACTCCACCCCTCCAATCAAAACCCCCAACATTTCAATAGCAGCATCGCTAATGCGGGTTCCAGGGCCATAGACTCCTACTGCGCCCGCATCAAATAGATACTGATAATCTTGGTGTGGGATTACGCCACCAACGATAACCATAATGTCTTCGCGGCCGTACTTTTTTAGGGCTTCGATTACTTGTGGTACTAATGTTTTATGCCCTGCGGCAAGTGAGGAAACGCCGAGGATGTGAACGTCGTTTTCTACGGCTTGTTTGGCGGCTTCTTGTGGAGTTTGGAACAGTGGGCCTATGTCTACGTCAAAACCTAGGTCGGCATAGCCTGTGGTATCTACCTTGGCGCCACGGTCGTGGCCGTCCTGTCCCATTTTGGCAAGCATGATACGAGGGCGTCTGCCTTCGAGCTCGGCAAACTTGTCGGCTAACTGACGAGCCTTTTCAAATGATGTGTCTTTTTCCATTTCTTTACTATAAACGCCACTTATGGATCTGATTTCGGCTTTATACCTGCCGAAAACTTCTTCCATAGCATCGGAGATTTCGCCGAGGGTGGCTCTGTGACGGGCTGCTTCTACCGCCAAAGCCAATAGATTGCCTTCGCCTGTTTTGGCACATTCGGTAATAGTTGCAAGGGCTTGTTTTACTTTTTCAGCATTGCGTTCCGCTTTTATTCTGTTTAGACGCACAATTTGAGCGTCTCTGACCATTGCGTTGTCAACGTCTAGAATCTGTAATGGATCTTCTTTTGCGAGGCGATATTTGTTGACGCCAACAATAATGTCCTGCGCACTATCAATACGCGCCTGTTTTCTCGCAGAGGCTTCCTCTATGCGTAGTTTAGGGATTCCAGCTTCGATGGCCTTGGTCATTCCGCCGAGCTCCTCTACCTCTTCTATTAAGGCCCAAGCGTTTTTGGCTATTTCGTCCGTTAGGGTTTCTACATAATAACTTCCAGCCCAAGGATCTACCGTTTTGGTAATTTGGGTTTCGGTTTGAAGGAATATTTGAGTGTTTCTAGCAATTCGGGCGGAGAAATCCGTAGGTAAAGCTATGGCCTCATCCAAAGCATTAGTATGTAAGGATTGCGTACCTCCAAAAACTGCCGCCGCAGCTTCAATAGTGGTTCGCGCTACATTGTTGAACGGGTCTTGTTCGGTTAAACTCCAACCGCTGGTTTGGCAATGCGTTCGCAGGGCGAGTGATTTTTCATCTTTTGGGTTGAATTGTTTTACAATTTTTGCCCACAACATTCTGGCGGCGCGTAATTTGGCGATTTCGGTGAAGTGATCCATCCCGATTCCCCAGAAAAAGGAGAGTCGCGGCGCGAAAACGTCAATGTCCATTCCTGCATTAATTCCGGTTCGGATGTATTCCAAACCATCTGCTAAGGTATAGGCAAGTTCAATCTCGGCAGTAGCTCCCGCTTCCTGCATGTGGTAGCCCGAGATGGAGATGCTGTTGTATTTGGGCATATTTTTGGAGGTGTACTTAAAAATATCGCTCACGATTTTCATCGAAGGTGTGGGCGGATAGATATATGTATTACGCACCATGAATTCCTTGAGAATATCGTTTTGGATGGTTCCTGCTAAATCTTTTGGAGAAACACCTTGTTCTTCTGCAGCCACTATATAAAACGCCAAAATGGGCAGCACAGCACCGTTCATCGTCATGGAGACGCTCATTTTGTCTAGAGGGATTTGATCGAAAAGGATTTTCATATCTTCTACACTATCTATGGCAACACCAGCTTTCCCAACGTCGCCCACTACTCTTTCGTGGTCGCTGTCGTACCCGCGATGGGTGGCGAGATCAAAAGCCACGGAAAGTCCTTTTTGGCCTGCTGCCAGGTTTCTACGGTAAAAAGCATTACTGTCTTCTGCAGTTGAAAAACCAGCATATTGTCGAATGGTCCACGGACGGCGGACATACATTGTGGAATAGGGACCTCGCAAAAACGGAGCGATTCCCGCCACGAAGTCCAAATGTTCGAGATTGGTTATATCTTCTTTGCTGTAGCTTTTCTTGATTTCAAGGGTTGGAGTCGTTTTGGAAATATCATCAACCTTATTTAGACCTACAAGGAGGCCTCCTTCGTCGGCAACACCTTGCAGGTCTGAACCCGTCCTCGTTTTTTCAGCTGTCGAATCTTGTTCGTCATTTAATTCTGAATTCTGAATTCTGAATTCTGAATTCTGCAAAGTAATGCTTTGTAAATCTCTTCTATTCATACCAATAAAAACTATTAAAGGCGATATAAACTGCGAAAGCAACCAATATTATCCCTATAAAAACAATAAGAAAGCGAAAGTATTTATGTGATGACAGCTTTTTATAGCGGACTAAGAGTGCTAATCCGAGTATTAAAAATAAAACTCCTACGAAAATTCCCAATACTTCTTCTGTTTTCATGATTCCTGTTTTAAACGTTCTTGTTCAGTGATTTCAGATAATCTTTTTGCTATGATGGGTGCTATAAGCGTCTTAGTAGGGTTGTGTTTTACGAAAGGGAAAAGCTCAAGTTCGCCCTTCATCCTATCGTTTTTGTTGGGGTGATAATTGGCTCCTAAGAGTTTTAGTGCGCCAGAATCGAAAAGTTGTTGTTCTTTTTCAGCACTTTCCTTAATTTTTTTCTGAATGGTTCCTTCTTTCAATTGTTTTAAGAAACCACCACTTTTTTCGATTTCTTTAAAGATTACTAAGGCTTTGGAAGCCAATTCATCGGTAAGGTTTTCAATGTAATAAGTGCCATCAGAAGGATTGCTTACCGTGTCGAAATAGCTTTCATTCTTTAGGATCAACAATTGGTTTCGGGCAATACGTTCTCCAAATTCGTTGCTTTTGTGATAAAGTGCGTCGTACGCCAAATTATAAATGGCATCAGCCCCGCCTAGCACAGCACTCATACATTCCGAAGTGGTACGGAGCATGTTTACGTTGTAGTCGTATAGCGTTTTATTTCTTTTTGAGGGAACAGCGAGAATGTGGCAGGTTTCTTTTGCACCATATTCTTTTGCGACCGCAGCGTAAAGTTTACGAAGGGCGCGAATTTTGGCTATTTCGAAGAAGTAATTGGAACCGATTGAGAGGTTGAAGGTTATTTGGGCATCGTACCCCTCGGCTCCGCTCGGGGAACGGCCATCGGCTCCGCTCGGGGAACGGTCTTGGTCTCCGAGCGGAGCCGAGGAGAAATGATTTAAGTACTCATTAGCGTGTGCCACGGCATAAGCTAATTGCTGAACAATATTTGCGCCTGCATTTTGGTAGGTAGATACGTTGACGCTTAGGATGTTTGCTGAAGGATTGTTTAAAAATAAACTTTCAAGCATTTGATGGTCTTCCTTCTGATTGTGAAACCAATTCCCTGTTTTTGCAAGTTTTCCGATTATGTCGATATTGTAATAAACGGTTGCTTGCTGCTTTGAAAGAAATGAAGTCAGTTCAGTAAAAAATTCTTTGGAAAGAAATGTGAGGTCGAAATAGATTGTCGCAGTTGAAAACGGAAAGTTTTTGAAAACGCTTTTAATATCAAATTCCTTGGAAGCTTTAAAAATGATGGATTCGGCACCACGGTTTAAGGCATCTAGGGCGATATTGTTGGCTATTGCAACGTCGTCAATAAAAATTTCTTGGGCTATTCTCCATGAATTTGGTTGTCCCGGAATGGAACTAAAACCTTCGGGAAAATCATCGTTGTGATAAAAAGGTTTTACGTTTATGCCTTCGGGACTTGACCATACAAGGGTCTCGTTATAGTCGGCGCCTTTTAGGTCGTACTGTATTTTCTGTTTCCATTGTTTTGCGGAAACTTCATCAAAGTCTTTGAACAAAAAATCACTCATCTTTCTTTTTTTTCGCAATGCTGTCTTCGTTCTCAATTATATAAATATCCTCGTTTTCCTTTTTAAGGAAATACTTTTCGCGCGCAAACTTCTCCATCTCGTTACTGTCCTCCATTTTCTGGATAAAGGACTTGTCGTGGTCTATTTCCTTTTGGTAATATTCTGTATTGTCTTCTAAACCGTCGATTTCTTTGTTTAATTCTCTGTGTATAAGGTACGAATTGGTATCGAAAAATACCATCCAAACGATAAAAAGAATTAGAATAAGCACATATTTATTGCTTATAAATCGAACCCATTTGTTGTTTTTTATTTTCGAGAGCTTCACGATTCGGTATAGTTCAGTTTTTGATGGATAATACTTCTAATAACGTCCACAGCGACGGTATTAAATTTATTGGTCGGAATAATGATATCTGCAAACTCCTTGGTAGGCTCAATAAATTGTTGGTGCATCGGCTTGAGCGTGTTTTGGTAGCGGTTCAAAACCTCATACAAATCTCTTCCCCGGGTAGTTATATCGCGTTTTAATCGGCGAATCAACCTTTCGTCGCTATCTGCATGAACAAAGACCTTTATGTCGAACATTTCCCGAATTTCAGGATTGGTCAGAATTAAAATACCTTCCACTATAATCACTTTTTTGGGATAAGTGGTAATTGTTTCGCCTGTTCGGTTATGCTCGATGAAGGAATACACTGGCTGCTCAAAGGAATTTCCCATTCGCAGTTCCTTTAAATGGCTTACCAACAAATCGAAATCAATCGCCTGTGGATGGTCAAAATTTATCTTTGTTCGATCTTCAAACGACAGATGGCTAGTGTCGTGGTAGTAGGAGTCCTGTGAAATGACGCACACTTCCTCTGGTGGAAGTTCCGATACAATTTGTTCAACTACAGTTGTTTTTCCACTCCCGGTACCCCCGGTAATGCCAATTATAAGCATAGAATAAAGGTTTGTACAAATGTAGGAAAAAGGTTTCAAGTTTTCGTTTTGAAGTTTGGTGGCTGGATTTCAATTTCTTCGGTTAAAACAATTTGGAAATTTCGCAGGGATTTTATTTTCTCTCAAAAACGCAAAGACGCAAATTTGCAATAGTCCTGATTCAAACCTTCATATTTTTCTTCGACTTCATTTTCAATTTCGATTTCAATTTCAATTTCGATTTCTTTCTGGATTTCTTTATTACTTTTGAAATCTTTATAACTGAAATGAAACCCGTCCTACTCCATCCCTCCTATTTCCCCTCCATTGAACAAATGGCTGTAGTGGCGCAGGCTGAAAGTGTGGTCTGGGAAACGGAGGACAATTATCAAAAGCAGACTTATCGAAATCGTGCTTTCATTGCTCATAGCAATGGAATTCTTTTATTAAACGTTCCCATTAAACACAGTAAGTCAGGCAATCGGCAAAAAACGAAAGAAGTTTTGGTTGAAAATGATTTTCCGTGGCAGGAAAACCACTGGAAAAGCTTGCAAAGTGCCTACCGCACTTCTCCGTTTTTTGAGTACTATGAAGATGATCTTGAATACCTATTCACAGTTCCTGCGGGCAGTTTGCTCGCCCACAACCTAAAGATTTATGAGACGTTGGCGGAACTTATTGGAATTGAAGTGGAAACTTCTCAAAGTTTAGTTTATGACACTAAACCAGAAATTGATGATTTAAGAATTCTAATCAACTCAAAAAGGAAATCGGAGTTTAAACCTGAGCCCTACATTCAGGTTTTGGAGGCGAAACATGGATTTTTGCCAAACCTATCCGTTTTAGACTTGTTGTTCAATGAAGGTCCAAATACATTGAGCTATTTGGAAAGACAATCTTTGTAATTTTGCCTTACCAACCGAATGTCGCCCGAATAGCGTAGTGATCTGAAAAGGTATTTTTCAAGGTTTTAAAGGAAGTCACTTCAAGTTCTTCCGAAACTAAAATATAATCAATTCTCAGCGGGAATTTATCAAACAAAAAAGTAGTACCCATTCCATTACCCCGTTCTTTAAACGCATCTTTCATCGTGCCTTTCATCTTTCGATAGCTATAGGAAAAAGGAGTGTTGTTGAAATCTCCGCATATAATAACGGGGTATTTCGTTTTCTGTTTATGGTCCTGAATGGCATCTATTTGGAATTGCTGCTTTTCAAACGCGTCTGAAAACTTTTTCCGAAGTTTTATATTATCTACATCCTCCAAAATTTGCACCTCAGGCAAAATTCCTATCGATTGAAGATGTGCACTATACACTCGAAGAGTATCCTTTCCTTTAACCACATCGGCATAAATGGTATTATTTCCTGTTTTCTCAAAATCGAAAGCCCCTTTATTCAGTAATGGGTATTTAGAAAATATAGCAATTCCCAGTTTTATTTTTGGAGATTTAAAGTGCTCGTAACGATGGGCATAGGAAGAAAAGTCGACACCATTTGGCTTGTAATATTCCTGAATGCAAATTACATCAGGGTTTTCAGCTTCGATATAGGCTTTCATTGTCTGGACAACATCTCCAAGAGGTTTTTTTTCATATTCGTTAAAAAGCCTGACGTTGTAGGACATAACCGTCAAAGTATTTTTATATTCAGACGAATCTACTTCCGAAGATATTTTATAAAAAGCATTGAAATAAAAGTAGGATATTACAACTACAATAGCCGAAAGGAAAAACCTACGATGCAATTGAAGCGCCCAGTACACCGCAAAAATGATATTCAACAGGATTAAAAGCGGCACCAACAAACTAAGCATAGAAAGCGTGGGAAACCTGCTTGGAGGAAGATATGGAATAGCAAAGGACAATAGGAGCAAAAAAGCCATTATCAAGTTGATCCAATAAACTATTGTATTGAAGAACTTTCCCATAATTCTTGTTATTCCTTACCTGCTTTAAAAAGAAAATCCTTTTCGGCTTTTGTCAGACTTTCGTAACCGCTTTTACTGATTTTATCCAGAATAGCATCCACCTTTTTCTGGTAGTCTGATTTTTGATCCGAAGATTTAGCGGGCTTTGAAGCAGAGTGCGGAGTCCGATGTACTTTTTTAAACGGTTTTTTGGTTCGCGGTTTAAATAGATTCGTAATCCAGTCCATAAAATTTTCAAACCATTTTCCGATATCATTACCTTTTGCCAATTGAACGGCATACACATAGCCAAAAATCCCGCCTCCAACATGTGCCATCAACCCACCTGCATTGCCTGAAGAGGGAATACGAATCAAATCAAAAAGAAAAAGAAACAGGGCGATTTGCCATAATTTTATGGTAAACGTGAAAATTTGAAATTGGGTATTGGGCCTATAGGTGGCAATGAATATCATAATAGCAGTCACGGCACCAGATGCACCGATTAAGTACCCCTGATGATTATCGAAAACAGGGAAGAAATTATAGGAAAGCACAAAAAGCAAACCGCCAAAAAGTGCACCTAGCATATAAACTGTTAGTAGCCGCTTTCCCGTAAAAAGATTCAACACAAATTGCCCAAACCAATAAAGCCAAATCATATTGAAGAGGATGTGAAAGAATCCAAAATGAAGAAAACCATAAGAAATCAACGTCCAAGGCTGAAACAGTAAAGTATCTAGATCATCACTTAAAACAAACCATCTTGAAAAATAACCAGGACTCATTGAAAAAATAAATGACCCCAGCCGCACTATCAAAAATGCAAGTGCATTGATGACAATCAGCTTGACCAGAATACTGGCTGTTTTGTATTGATATGAAAGACTTGTAGCTGCCATATTTTAATTCCAACGATTATTGTCAAAACTATGTTTTTTCCAGTACCACGCCATAATAAACCCGAAAAGTGCGCCTCCAATATGTGCAAAATGGGCGATTCCTGTTTGTGCTCCCGAAATTCCAAGAAACAAGTCTATTAATATCAGACCTGGAATAAAATATTTCGCCTTAATTGGTATTGGAAGAAAAATAAGCATAAGTTCCACATTCGGAAACATTATTCCAAATGCAACCAAAACTCCATAAACGGCACCAGAGGCACCTAGAGCAACACCGTGATATGCCATAGCCATGGAGCTAATCTTATCCATAGAAACAGTATCCAATACAGCTTTGCTCCCTCCGTCGCCTCCATTTAAATAACTCATAACCTGAGCGTCACTCCATCCACCAGCTACAAGAGAATCCATTACGCTGTGAATATGAAAGTAATTTACCATCGAATAAATAAGCGCTGCACCTAAACCTGCTGAAAAATAAAAAAAGAGAAACCTATTTCGACCCCAACGCATTTCCAAAGGCGAACCAAAGGCCCACAACGCATACATATTAAACAGAATATGCATAAACCCACCGTGCATAAACATATGCGTAATTGGTTGCCAATACTGAAAATTGGGATTTTCAAAATAAAATAGTGCAAATAATCTATCGGCCAGATTGCCGGTAATTAACGTACCTATAAAAAACAGTACATTTATAATTATTAAAACCTTAATGGTTTCGGTTATTCTTCCCATAATATTTCCCGCGAAGGCGGGAATGTCTTTTTTTACCCCAGAGGGCTTGTTCTACATAAATTTTTTATCAATGTCGCTTACTCCAATAATCACAAAAACAGGTCTATTATCCGGACTTACAGTGGGTTCTTTACAAGCAAATAACTGGTTAATTATATGCTCTTGTTCATCTCTATTGAGTGAAACGCCTGTTTTTATCGCCATACTTGTAGCCATTGATTTTGCCAACCTATCGTTTTGACTAAATCCGCTGTTGGGAACTTCTTCTTTTATATTATGAATTAGCTCTTGCAGCAAATTTACAACATGACTCTCCAGAATCATCACGGGGATACCACTAATCGAAATATTTTCATCTTCCAATTCTGAAAAGATAAAGCCTGTATGTTCCAATTGCTCCCTGATTTTCTCAATTATTTCAATATCAGGTTTTGAAAAATGTAGTTCTAACGGAAACAACAATTGCTGGCTAACGGCTTCTTTTACAGTTATATTCTTCAAAATTTCTTCGTAAAGAATCCGTTGGTGTGCCAAATTTTGATGAATAACCATTATTCCGTTTTTTAACGGACTGACAATATATTTATTTTGGAGTTGAAAGGTGTGCTGTCCAGTTTCAGACCTACTATTTTCAAAGAGACTGCCAGTAACTTCTTCGCTTTCGAATTCCATTTCGCTTATGGGTGGCTGCACGGATACGAAGTCAGCAGAACCAAAATCATCCTTTAAACCGATATACAACGATTCCCATTTTTGATTTGATCCAGAGCCAGACGATCGCGCTCTTTCAAAAGGAAAATTGATATTTCCTTGTTTTGGTTTTTCCTTAAAAGGGTTAAAATCCCTATCAACTTCCACTGAGGGTGCTGTGGGGATTTTTTTGCTGAATTCATAGGGGGTGTCAAAGCCTTTATCTCTCTCAAAGTCGAGAACTGGAGCGATGTTGAATTGTCCTAAACTATATTTCACAGTGGCTCGAAGCATTGCGTAAATGGAATGTTCGTCGTCAAACTTGATTTCAGTTTTGGTAGGATGGATATTGATATCTATGGAATGTGGATCTACTTCCAAAAACAGAAAATATCCAGGATACACCTCTTTTTTCATCAACCCTTCGTATGCAGAAGTTACAGCGTGATTTAGATATGGACTTTTAATAAAGCGATCGTTCACGAAAAAAAATTGTTCTCCCCTGCTCTTCTTCCCATATTCTGGTTTCAGCACAAAACCAGTGATTTTTATAATATCTGTTTCCTCAATTACTGGAACCAGTTTTTCGTTGGTCTTACTTCCGAAGATATGAACAATACGCTGACGGGAATTGGAAGCGGGCAGATTAAAAACATCGCCACCATTGTGGAACATCTGAAACGCCACATTGGGATGTGCTAATGCCACTCTGTGAAACTCATCTATAATATGTCTGGTTTCTACAGGATTGCTTTTTAAAAAATTTCGTCGTGCGGGAATATTATAAAACAGATTTTTCACAGCAATCGTAGTCCCTTTTGGAACGACAGCGGGATCTTGCGATATTACTTTACTGCCTTCAATAATTAGGTGTGTCCCAATTTCATTATCTTCGGTTTTGGTCTTTAATTCCACGTGGGCAATGGCGGCAATAGAAGCTAGAGCTTCTCCGCGAAAACCTTTGGTGTGTAGATTAAACAAATCATCTGCCGATTTGATTTTGGAAGTAGCGTGGCGCTCAAAGCTGAGACGCGCATCGGTAAGGCTCATTCCCATTCCATCATCAGTAACTTGTACTAAAGTTTTTCCAGCATCCTTAATGATAAGCGTAATGGATTTAGCCTTTGCATCAATGGCATTTTCCAGCAATTCCTTTACCACCGAAGCTGGCCGCTGCACAACTTCTCCAGCCGCAATCTGATTAGCGACGTGGTCTGGCAATAACTGGATAATGTCTGTCATTGAAATTTATTGGTAGAAAATGGAAAGATCAAACTCAATAATAAAGAGAAAGACCAACAATAGAATGCCGATTATGACCAGAAGTCGCGTTCGAGTGTTTTTATCGGAAGTCGCTCTAAATTCGCCCCAAGCAGTCTTGAATTTACCTTTTAGGCTTTTATTATCACCAACCGTAGATCTGTATTTATCGAATTTATGCTCAATTGAAAATGGACTGCCATCCCCTTCATGATCAAAATGACGTGGCTTATAACTGAATTGCTTGTTTTTTCGTTTACTTAAAAGTCCCATAATCTACGTTCTTCAAAGGTACTTAAATTACTGTATTTTCTAAAGCCTTTGGGAAGGGTTTTGAACAATTATCATGCCAAGGTTGAGAGGTCAGTGGTCAGTATTCAGTGGCAGTTGGAGTAAGCGGTGGTTAAGTAATTGTTACTATCTGCTTGCTTTTTGGTATTTGGCACTTCGGCTCCGCTCAGTGCCCAGAATATGATGACAGATGTGGAATTTGGAATTTGGCATTTGCTATCTGGAATTTCAATCTTGATATCTAAAACCTAGACTCCTTCCTCAACTGAGCCATTTTTATAGCGACGATTGCTGCTTCGGTGCCTTTGTTGCCGTGTTTACCGCCACTTCTGTCTATAGCTTGTTGGAGATTATTGTCGGTAAGGACGCAGAATATCACTGGAATATTACCATGAACGTTCAAATCCTTTATTCCTTGAGCGACTGCTTCGCATACATAATCAAAATGCTTTGTTTCGCCTTGAATTACGCTTCCTATTACGATGATTGCGTCAAGCATGTCGTAACTCTCCGCCATACGTTTGGCACCGTAAATTAGCTCAAAACTTCCTGGAACATTCCAACGCACAATATTGTCGTTCAAAGTTCCACAATCTTTTAAGGCATCAAAAGCACCTTGAAACATGCCTTCAGTGATATCGTGGTTCCATTCTGAAACAACAATCCCAAACCGAAAATCTTTCGCATTTGGGATTACAGTTTTATCGTAAGCCGATAAATTTTTATTTTCGGTTGCCATTTATTTATTCATTGCTTGGGCGCGGCCGATATAGATTTCGGCTTTTGTGGCCTCAGGAGATTTTGAATAGTCATTCTTTATTTTCTCAAAATGCTTCAATGCTTTGTCATTTTGGTTCAAGGCCATTGCAGCGATGCCAGCTTTCAAAAGAAAACGTGGAGAGGTAAAATCGTTAGTTCGCATATTGGCAGCTTCCTCATAATATTTTAAAGCTTCTTCATTTTGATTCAATTGTGCAAAAGCATCTCCGATTCCACCTTTTGCCAAAGGAGCTAAAATATCGTCCTTGCTACTAAATTTATCTAGTTGAGCAATTGCCTCTTGGTATTTGTTAAGGTTCAGATAAGCCATCCCCGCGTAGTAATGCGCTAGGTTTGCTGCGTCAGTACCACCGTAGTTGTCAATGATATCAAGGAAGCCGAATTTTCCATCTCCTCCTTGGAGAGAAAGGTTATAAAGCGAATCCTTTGCGGGAGCGGTTAATGCTTGTTCCCAATAATTTTGAGCTTGAAACATTTCGTTCATTGCTCGTATTTCCTTTGGTTTCTGAACGTATTGATGATATGCGAAATATCCCAAAACACAAACTGCCACCACTGCGATTACGCCAATGATTGCCTTTTGGTTTTTTTCCACCCAAGCTTCAGTTTTTGAAGCGCCCTCGTCGAGGCTTCTAAACACTTCCGCCGTGGTACTGTTATCCTCAATTTGGGCATCTTTATCAGCCTTAGTTCTCGGTTTGCCCGCGCGTTTTTTATACGTTGCCATAGTTTTAGGTTATTGTGGCGCAAAATTAAAATTATTAATGGAATTTGAAAGGATAAACATTTCTTATTTTTCTATAATTTGCAAAGCGGTAAAAAAGTTGACTTAGGACTAAAAGACTTAGCACATAAGACAAAAATTAAACTTTCTTATTTTTGCCTAAACTCTTTTCTTTTTTAGCCATATGCCTTATGCAGCAATACATTACATCAATTTGAATTATGATTTTACAGAAACTCTCCTTACTCAATTATAAAAATTTCACAGCGGAAACATTCGACTTCGACCCAAAAATAAATTGTTTTGTAGGAAATAACGGCGTGGGGAAAACAAATATCCTCGATGCAATCTATCATCTGTCCTTCGGAAAAAGCTATTTCAACCCAATTACTACTCAAAATATTAAGCACGGAGAAGATTTTTTTGTGGTTGAAGGTATCTATGAAAAAAAGGACAATTCTGAAAAAATTGTTGTCAGTGCTAAAAAAGGACAAAAAAAGGTAATCAAACGAAACGGAAAGGCTTATGAAAAATTCAGTGACCACATTGGCTTTTTGCCGTTGGTAATTATTTCACCTGCAGACCGTGATTTGATTATTGAAGGTAGCGACACTCGAAGAAAGTTTATTGATGGGGTAATCTCACAGCGCGATTCGGAATATCTCCAC
This sequence comes from Aequorivita sp., assembly GCA_048270045.1. GTDB lineage: Bacteria > Bacteroidota > Bacteroidia > Flavobacteriales > Flavobacteriaceae > Aequorivita. The sequence goes on along the minus strand of JBLWTS010000033.1, from coordinate 13,628 downwards.
GGATTGATCAAATACAACAAAGTGCTGGCGCAGCGCAATTCTCTATTGAAGTATTTTGTGGCCAATAACACTTTTAGCCAAGACACCATAGATATTTACAACGAACAGCTTCACTCCTATGGCACTTCGATTTTTGGCAAGCGATTGGCTTTTTTGGAAGAATTTATGCCCATCTTTTTAAACCGTTATAAATCTATAAGTAGCGGGGAGGAACAAATCAATTTGAGTTATGAAAGCCAACTCCAGGAAAATGATCTTTTGACCTTGCTTCAGAAGAATGTTGCAAAAGATAGAATCACACAATACACCAATTATGGAATACATAAGGATGATTTAATCCTTGAGATTGACGGACATCCAATCAAAAAATTTGGATCGCAAGGGCAACAGAAATCGTATTTAATAGCCTTAAAATTGGCGCAATTTGATTTTATAAAGACCCATTCAAAAACGAATCCAATTTTGTTGTTGGATGATATTTTTGACAAGTTGGATGAAACTCGAGTAGAACATTTGATTTCATTAGTAGATAAGGAAAATTTCGGGCAAATTTTCATCAGTGATACGCACGCCGGACGCACCGAGGAAGTAATCCGAAAAGTGCGACAGACTTATAAGATGTTTCCTTTGGGAAGCTAATTGGAAGGCTGGAGGCACGACTTTTGGAATCAAGACTTAAGTGATTCACGAGTGATTGTTTTTCAATAAATATATTGCATTTTTATAAAAAAATCCTCTTATTTTATCATGCAGGGTCCTGGATTCTTATCTTGGCGAATCGCTATTCTCTTCAAGTCTTTTCAAATTTTAAACATTTCATCATTTATAACTATTTTAGCATCCATGATTCACCAGGCAAAAAGTCTTATTAAATTCCTTCGACTTTCAAAAAACAAACACGGGGTACATTCGCCTTTTGTGTATGGGCTGGTGACTCAATGTTTTAATGATAGGACTAAATTCCCTGCTTACCGTATTCTAAAATCCCATCGAAAAGCCTTGCGAAGAGATACAACTGTAATTGAAATGATGGATTATGGCCAAGGATCTCGCGTTTTCAAAGGGCCAAACCGAAAGATTTCTGCGGTATACAAAAATGCAGGGATGAAAAAGAATCGACAAAAGCTATTGCTGAGAATTGCAGCATACTTAAAGTGTGAGAACATGCTGGAATTTGGCACTTCGCTTGGCTTAGGAACTGTTGCTTTATCGATTTCAAATAAATTTGCCAACGTCCATACCGTGGAAGCTTGTGCAAATACTGCAAAAACTGCGACGAGTTATTTCCAAGAATTCGGGTTGTCGAATATCACGCTCCATCAAGAAACTTTCAACGAGTTTATAGCCAAGAATCCCACGGAAAAATTCGATTTAATTTTTATTGATGGCGATCACAATGGCGAGCGAACCCTTACCTATTTTCGGGCACTTTTGAAAAATGTCCACAATAGTTCTTTGATTATTTTTGATGATATATATTGGAGTAAGGATATGACCGAGGCTTGGCAAGAAATTATTGTTGACGACAACGTGACAGTAAGTATTGATACTTTTCAGTGGGGAATTGTTTTCTTCCGAAAAGAGCAACCGAAACAACACTTTGTGATTCGAGTTTAGGCTTCGGTACAAATTTCAGCTTTGCTGAACATTATAATTCACTCAGCAACCTTTGTTTCATTAATTATTTAAAATTTATCTAGTTGCCTGAGTGTTTTGAAAGACAAACGAGAAATGAATGATTCTGATTAAACTTTATTGGTTTCAAAATGTACCGAAGGTGTAACATGAACAGTATCTTTGCGTCTTATAAATGATATCGATAAAAACCGTCAATGCCTCTGGAATTTAAAGCCGTGAGGAATATAAAAGAAGTATGAGTTTAATAATAAAGATTAGAAACATTACTCGGGATTTCCCAATGGGCAACGAGGTTGTAAAGGTTTTAAAAGGAATTGATCTAGATATTGAACGCGGGGAATACGTCGCCTTAATGGGCCCCTCTGGTTCTGGAAAATCTACATTGATGAATCTTTTGGGTTGTCTAGACACTCCCACTTCGGGCAGTTATGAGCTTAATGGCAAGGATGTAAGCAACATGACCGATGACGAGTTGGCTGAAATCCGCAACAAGGAAATTGGTTTCGTGTTTCAAACCTTTAACCTATTGCCGCGAACTACGGCGCTTGACAATGTTGCTTTGCCAATGATCTATGCAGGAGTTTCTAAAAAAGACAGAAATGAACGGGCCAAGGAAGTTTTAACTCAAGTAGGCTTGGCCGACAGAATGGACCACAAACCCAACCAACTTTCGGGAGGACAACGGCAACGTGTGGCTGTAGGAAGAGCATTGGTTAATAGTCCTTCTATTATTTTGGCAGATGAGCCAACAGGGAATCTCGACTCAAAAACCTCTGTAGAAATCATGAATCTCTTCAATAAAATTCATCAGGATGGAAATACCGTAATTTTAGTTACACATGAAGAAGCCATCGCAGAAAACGCTCACCGAATAATCCGACTTCGAGATGGAATAGTGGAAAGCGACACAAAAAAGGAAATTGTTATTTAGCGATTTTTTGAGACTAGTTATGAGGTTTGGAATTTAGGAATATACAATTCCACATTCGCGCTCCATAACCCCAAAAATCAAATAGAAATTATTGACCACTGACTACTTAATACTGCATAATGGATCTTTCAAATCCCATCACCTTAATAATCGGCGGCATCATATTTTTGGCTATTCTTTACTTTTGGAATAAGCGCAATGCCATCAAACAGAAAGAGCGTAGAAACAGAAGCTTCAGAAGTAGTTACTACAACCAAAAAAGATGCGGAAGAATGGTGATGAAAAATAATTAATCAAGGCATCAGGGATGAATAATATCTTAAAGCTCAGGAACGAATTCTAATCTTGAACATCCTCTGGGTTAAGAACATCCAAGAAAACATTAACTTTTCACGTTAAACATCGATGTGAAGTCAAAAATTAGTTAGTATCTTAGTAACTGGATCAACAACCCTAAAATTATGTCTGAAAGCAAAGAAGAAACAGTTCGCATATTTACTGGCCCAATTTTAATGGCCGAAGCCCTTGTAGGGAGATTAGAAGAAAGTGGCATTGTACCAATTGTTCGTGATGATCAACAGAACGCCATAATGTTTGGTTCAGGAAGTAATTACGCCGATCAAATCCGCGTTTTTGTTCGCGCTGATGAGTTAGCCGTCGCACAACCTATTGCGGATGCATTTATTGCAGAGACCGAAGAATAACGAACCATGTCTGAGATAAAAAGAATTTATACTGGTCCTACCTTAATTGCCAAAGGTTTGGTGACGCGCTTGAATGAAATAGGAATAAGTCCCGTTGAGCGTAACGATCACGATAGTAGTGTAATGGCTGGGTTCACGGCGAGTATTGCCAACCAAACAATGATTTTTATTAGACATGACGAAATGAAAAAGGCCCAGCCTATCATCGATGAATTTTTAATGGAAATCGGCGATAAAAGGGGTAAATGAGGCTTTGTGCATAAATAGTGTCTAGTAGTAAATAAAAAAGCGAATGGGCTATCCTTGATAGCCCATTCGCTTTTTTAGGACTAGACATGTTACTAAGCTTCCACAGCATACAACTTTTCTCGCTGTTCTTTAATTTTCTTATCACTCATATACTCATCAAAATTCATAAATCGGTCAATTATACCGTTTGGTGTGAGTTCCACTACCCTATTCCCAACTGTTTGCGCGAATTCATGATCGTGAGTTGTCAACAACACAGTCCCTTTAAAATTCTTGAGCGAGTTATTAAAGGCGGTAATTGATTCAAGATCTAGATGGTTTGTGGGTTCATCGAGCATCAAAACGTTGGCGCGCATCATCATCATTCTGCTCAGCATACATCTCACTTTTTCTCCTCCTGAAAGAACATTGCTTTTCTTCAAAGCTTCCTCGCCACTGAAAAGCATTTTCCCTAGAAATCCCCTCAAATATACCTCTTCCCGTTCTTCTTCGGTTTTCGCATACTGGCGTAACCATTCAACCAAAGACAAGTTGTTTTCAAAGAAACCTTCATTATCTAATGGTAGATAACTCTGATTGGTTGTAATTCCCCATTGAAAATCTCCTGAATCTGGTTGGATATGACCGTTCAATACTTCATAAAAAAGGGTGGCAGCGCGAGAATCTCTTGAGTAAATAACAACTTTATCTCCTTTGGCCAAATTGAAATCTACATTTTTAAACAAAACCTCTCCGTCAATGGAAGCCGAAAGGTTTTCAACATTCAGAATTTGATCTCCAGCCTCACGTTCTCTCTCAAAAATAATTGCAGGATAGCGACGACTCGATGGTTTTATTTCTTCAATATTTAACTTCTCAATCATCTTTTTACGAGAAGTTGCCTGTTTGCTTTTCGCTACGTTGGCGCTAAACCTCATAATAAACTCTTGAAGTTCCTTCTTTTTCTCTTCAGCCTTTTTGTTTTGTTGTGACCGTTGTCGTGCCGCTAACTGGCTGCTTTCATACCAAAAGGTATAATTTCCACTGTAATGTGTGATTTTCCCAAAATCTATATCACTAATATGAGTGCATACAGAATCCAAAAAGTGACGGTCGTGAGAAACAACAATTACACAATTGTCATAATTTGCTAAAAAATTTTCTAACCAAGTGATGGTTTCGTAATCCAAATCGTTGGTTGGCTCATCCATTATCAACACATCGGGATTTCCAAAAAGAGCTTGAGCAAGTAATACCCGCACTTTGTGTTTCCCATCCACGTCCTTCATAAGATTATTGTGAAGACTTTCTTCAATACCAAGATTGGAAAGAAGAGCCGCTGCATCACTTTCGGCGTTCCAACCATTCATTTCCTCAAAAGCAACTTGGAGTTCCCCTATTTTTTCAGCATTTTCATCGGTGTAATCTTCGTAAAGTTTATCGATTTGAGTTTTTATGGCGAAAAGCTCCTTATTTCCTCTAACTACAGTTTCTAAAACCATATAATCGTCATATGCGTTGTGGTTCTGCTCAAGAACAGACATACGCTTGCCCTTCTCTAAATGCACATGGCCAGAAGTGGGCTCCTGCTTCCCTGAAATTATTTTTAAAAAGGTGGATTTTCCGGCTCCGTTGGCTCCAATAATACCATATATATTACCGGTGGTAAATTGAGTGCTTACCTCATCGAACAAAACTCTTTTGCCAAATTGCACCGATAAATTTGAAACTGATAACATAATTTTATACTTTTTTGCAAAAGTAGGTAATTAAGCGACACCCCGAAAACATTAACTTTTGAAAGCTCCTTTTAACCATCATTTAACATAGTTCACACAATGACTCGGTTACATTTGCTTGTTATTATAATATTCACGCTCTTGGTTAGAAAAATACTTCCCTTCTTCTTAGTGTTAATTGCTTTAACTTCCTGTAAAAAAAAGGAAGACTCCTCTGATGGTATTACCTGGATTGGTGGACAAATAATAAACCCTAAATTGGATTACGTAATATTTTCCCAAGGGAATCTAATATTGGATACCGTAAAACTTGACTCCAATAATTTTTTCCTCTACCGAACAGACAAAATAAAGGAAGGACTTTATTCACTTCGCCATAACGAAACACAGGTTTTTTATATTGAACCCGGAGATAGTCTTTTATTACACGTAAATACTCTTGAGTTTGATGAATCGCTAGCTTATTCAGGTAAGGGAGCGGAGAAGAGTAATTTATTGATGGATCTTTATTTGAAAAATGAAAGGGAAAACAAACTTCTACCGAAGTGGTTCACGCTTTCGCCAGACGAGTTTACAGCTAAAATAGATTCAATCAAATTGGAAAAGGAAATTGAATACAATGATTTTTTGAATAATAACACTGTTAGTGAAGGATTTAAGGAAGTAGCACAAGCATCTATAAAATACGATTATTTTTCAAAAAAGGAATTATATGCATTGGCCAACAGAAGGCAAGCTGAATTTCTTGGAGAAAACTATTACGATTACCGAAAAAACATAGACTTCAACAATGAAGATCTTCGGTTTTACTATCCTTATTATCGTTTCTTAAATCGGTATTTCACTAACTTCACGGTTGCCAAACACAAGCCAGGAGTTGATCGAAACTCTTATGATTTTAGTAAGGATAAGTTGAGAGCAATAGACAGCACTGTCACCAATGATTCTATCAAAAACCTTTTGTCTCGATATGTAGCATTTGGTTATTTATTCTATGCAAAGGACGCAGACGAAGAAAAGCGATTTTTACAATTGTTCTCAAGTTTGAACAACAATCCCAAGCATCTTTTGGAAATTGAGCAATTAACAGAAGCTACCATAAAAATGTCTAAGGGGAATAGGGTGCCAAACGTTTCCCTTTTATCAATGGAAAACAATGTAAAAAGTCTTCAAAGCGTGATAAATCGCCCAACCGTTTTGTATTTTTGGACTAGTAGTTCTCCCATTCAGGCAAAAATGGTTCATAGTCGTTCTGCGGAATTGAAATCAAAATATCCTGAATACGATTTTATTGGAATCAACACAGATAATCATTTTAAACACTGGCGCTCCACTGTCAAAAACATGAATCTTGATCCTACTCAGGAATTCCAACTTGAAAATGTTCCTGAAGCAGAGAAACAGTTGGTCCTTAGTTCTATGAGCAAGGCCATTATTCTGGACCAATCTGCTGTCATTTTGGATGGAAACACGAATATGTTCAATAGCAATTTTGAACAATTATTGCTCGGTTATCTAAACAGATAAAAACTTCCCTTTTCTTTTAAATTTCAATTCTTCTTGAAATATTGCTTTCTAGAGTAAGAGAGAAACCTAGTTTCCCTTTTTATGATCGGCCAAGAATTGCTTTAAACCACTATCCGTCAAAGGATGTTTCAGCAATCCTTCTATAGATGAAAGTGGACCAGTCATCACATCAGCTCCAATTTTCGCGCAATTAATAATATGCATAGTATGTCTGATAGATGCCGCTAAAATTTGCGTCTCAAAACCATAATTATCATAGATTAGACGAATGTCGGCTATCAATTCAAGCCCGTCGGTGGAAATGTCGTCCAATCTTCCAATGAATGGTGAGACGTAAGTTGCCCCCGCTTTGGCTGCCAACAATGCTTGACCTGCTGAAAATACCAAAGTACAATTGGTGCGAATTCCATGGTCGGAAAAATATTTCAGAGCCTTTACCCCTTCCTTAATCATCGGGATTTTAACCACTATCTGGTTATGAAGCTCTGCAAGTTCCTCTCCTTCCTTTACCATCCCTTTATAATCGGTAGCAATCACTTCTGCAGAAACATCACCATCTACGATGTTACAGATATCCACATAATGCTTCAAAATATTATTTCGGCCAGTAATACCTTCTTTGGCCATTAATGACGGATTGGTCGTTACTCCATCAAGAATTCCCATATCTTGGGCTTCACGGATTTGTTCAAGGTTTGCCGTATCGATAAAAAATTTCATAGCTATAATTTCAAGTTATTATTGACAAAAATACATAAGAATAGTTGCGATATCATGGTTTTTGAAAAAGATTGTTCCTGCAAAATAAATGAGAGCTAGAAACACAAAAAAATCCCTTAACACCAAAATGGAATCAAGGGATAATATTATAATTTCCTTTCTTCTGACATTTAAAGAAAGAAGAAAAATTCTAGGTTTTTCTAGAAGCAGCGCTTTTAGTGGGTCCTCCTTTTTTTGAGGAAGAAGCCTTTGGGGATCCACTTTTTGCAGCAACTCCCTTTTTAGCTGTTGGACTTTTAATTTCTTTTGAAGGTTCAGGAGTTTCTTTAGCTCCCTCTTCAGATTCCTTTTTAGGTTCAGAGAAATCGGTTAAGTCATTTTTTACAAGCATATTATACCATTGCAACACTTTTTTTATGTCGCTTGGATAAACTCGATCTTCATCGTAATCTGGTAGTATTCCGAAAAAATACTCCTCCAGTTCCTCTTTTGGTACTTTGTGGCTTATCGTTTCTTTGCCTTCCTCTTTTTCCGATATTTTTTGAAATATTTCCCTAAGTGGAACTTCAGCCGTTAACGTATAAACGGAAATTTCAGACAGTAGACTCACATTATGGCGACCGCTCACGTTCACGGTTTTTCCATCCAAAAGAGATTCTGCCAGAAAACCATTGCGGGTTTGGCTCTTTAATACGAAAAGTCCAGGTTTACCGGAAATAGATAGCACTTTTTCTAAACTCATAAAATACTTTTAAATTTTAATGGGATGCAAATATCTTTGGTTTGGTTTATATAAACAAGCGTGTTAACGTTTCTTTTTTATATGGGGAAAACGCATGCGATAATCGACATCAATATTTCCCTTTGAAATATTAGCCAATTTACCCTTTATCAATCTTTTCTTTAATGGGGAAAGTTTGTCTGTAAATAGAATTCCTTCAATATGATCATATTCGTGCTGGACTATACGAGCAACTATACCACTTAATGTTTCCTTGTGTTTTTTAAAGTTTTCATCCTCGTATTCAATTACTATTTGGGGTTGACGAAAAACATCCTCACGAATATTAGGGATGCTCAAGCAACCTTCGTTAAACGCCCATTCATCTCCCATTTCCTCAATGATTTTGGCATTGATGAAAACTCTTTTAAATGTAGCTGCAAATTTTTGTTCCTCTTCCGAAAGATCCTCATCATCTTCAAAAATGGTTGCATCCACGATGAAAAGTCGGATGGCTTGTCCTACTTGTGGTGCAGCCAAACCAATTCCTCGTGCTTCGTACATGGTTTCAAACATGTTTTCAATTAGCTCATGCAGCTTTGGAAAATCCTTGGATATCTCTAAAGCTTCTTTTCGTAATACGGGATCTCCGTATGCTACAATTGGTAAAACCATTTATTAATGTTTAATGATTAATGATTAATGATCTACTTAGTTTTTTGGGTTACTTTAAATCTATATATTCAAGAGTATATTAATATTTAGCAACTTATTATTAATTAGCCATTATAAAGGTATTGCTGTAAAATTATAGTTGCACTAATCTCATCAATTAACGCTTTGTTTTGGCGCTGCTTCTTTTTTAACCCACTATCAATCATAGTTTGAAACGCCATTTTACTCGTATAGCGTTCATCAACTCGCTTCACTGCTAAGTCAGGAAACGTTATTTGAAATTTCTTTAAAAACTTCTGTATTTCCTCTTCAATACTTGAATGATTTCCAACTTTTTGTTTTGGTTCACCAACCAAAATCAATTCCACTTCTTCAGAAGCAATATAACTCTTTAAAAAGGGCAACAATTCGGATGTTGCGACGGTCGTCAAGCCAGAGGCTATTAGCTGCAGTTCATCGGTAATCGCAATGCCCGTTCGTTTGCTACCATAATCCAATGCTAAAATCCTTCCCATATCGGCTGCAAAAATAAGAGTTTGTGAATTACTATACTACAATTGAGCTGTTATTTAGAATGGAGGCTTTATATTTGTGAAATTTGAAAGCCCCTCATCTTATTATGGGGAAGAGCCTATTAATACCTAGACTAAAATGCAAGAACTCCGACAAACCATAGAAAAAGCTTGGGAAGACCGATCTTTATTGACCGAAACCGAAACCATTGTCGCCATTCGCGAAGTTGTCAACCTTTGTGATTCTGGCGACCTTCGCTGTGCTGAACCCACCACCGATGGTTGGCAAGTGAACGAGTGGGTTAAAAAAGCAATCGTACTCTATTTCCCTATTCAAAAAATGCGTACTATGGAAGCGGGTATTTTTGAATATCACGATAAAATCCCTTTGAAATCGGGATATGAAGCAAAAGGAATTCGTGTTGTCCCTCATGCAGTTGCGCGTCACGGCGCTTATATTTCGGGAGGGGTTATTCTTATGCCAAGTTACGTAAACATTGGTGCATATGTGGATGAAGGCACCATGGTCGATACTTGGGCGACGGTAGGAAGTTGTGCTCAAATTGGAAAAAATGTACATCTAAGCGGAGGCGTTGGGATTGGAGGTGTGTTAGAACCACTTCAAGCGGCTCCAGTAATCATTGAGGACAGTGCCTTTATTGGATCGCGTTGCATTGTGGTTGAAGGTGTTCGCGTAGGTAAAGAAGCAGTTTTAGGGGCAAACGTTGTTTTAACGGCCTCCACAAAAATTATTGATGTAACTGGTGAATTTCCTGTTGAAATTAAAGGATATGTTCCTGAACGTTCTGTGGTGATTCCTGGAAGTTATACCAAAAAATTTCCCGCTGGCGAATTTCAAGTGCCATGCGCCTTGATTATAGGAAAGCGAAAAGAGAGCACCAATTTGAAAACTTCTTTAAATGATGCCTTAAGAGAATATGGAGTAGCGGTTTAAATAATTGTAAATTTGCCGTAATTATTGATTCTCAGAAAAACCCAGTGAAGGTATTAATTATTCAACAAAAAATGATTGGCGATGTGCTAACAAGCAGTATCCTATTTGATGCTCTGAAAGGTAAATTCGCAAATTATCAATTGGATTACTTAATCAATTCCAACACATATCCGGTGGTAGAAAATCATCCAGCAGTTGATAATTTCATTCTGTTTACTCCTGTCGTAGAAAAGAACTATGGAGCCTTCTTCAAATTCCTCAAGGAAATAAGAAAGAAAAGATATGATATAGTAATTGATGTATACGGCAAACTTAGCAGCAACCTGATCAGTCGATTTTCTGGAGCCAAAATGAGAATATCTTATTACAAAAGTGAGAAGGTTTTTTTATACACACATAATATTGTACGCCTAAAGAGACCTGAGCTTAATGCTAGTTTGGCTGTAGAGAACAGAATGCGGCTTTTGGAACCGATGGGAATAGAATTTAGGGATCTTTCTCCCAAAATTTATCTTAAGGAAAATGAAGTTTTAAACGGTAAGAGTCTTTTAAAAAATGCAGGAATAGATTCGCAATCACCCTTGTATATGATTAGTATTTTGGGTAGTAATGCAAAAAAATCGTACCCTTCTGAATATATGTCGAAGCTTGTTGACTTTATAATTGCGAAAAAACCTTCAGCCCAATTGTTATTTAATTATATGCCGAGTCAAAAAGAGGAGGCAAAGAAAATATACCAAGGAACCGAGCCCAAAACTCAGGCTCAGGTTTTTTTTGATGTATACGCCAAAGACCTCCGTGAATTATTAGCAATAACAAAATGTTGTCAACTTGTAATCGGCAATGAAGGAGGATTAATTAATATGGCAAAGGCCTTGAATGTACCAACTTTCATCTTATTTTCGCCGTATTTAAAAAAAGAGAACTGGTTTGGTGAAAATGAAGCAAAAATCCATACTGCGGTCCATCTCTCTGACGTAATTAGTTATGAAAAAAATGATTGGGCTGAAGCGGAAAAAAATCCTTTGAAATGGTACTCAAAATTTAAACCTGAATTAATTAAACCTATATTAGAGAGTTTCTTAAAAAAACACGATGCATTATAAGTTTCTAATTTATATATCCTATAGTTACGCTATTCCGATTGGACTTCCTTTGGAAAATGTAATCCAAAAAAATGGACATAGGGTAAAATGGTTCGGAGACAGACCAGATGGTCAAAACGCAATTTTAGAAACTTCCGAAAAAATGCAAACTATTCAAGAGGTAGTTGCATATCGACCAGACATTGTTCTTTGTATTACCGATGAGGCTCCATATTTTATTCAGGGAATAAAAGTTCAGGTTTTTCATGGTTTTAATGCCGAAAAAAGATCCTTTAAAAAAGATCACTTCCGAATTAGGGGATTCTTTGATCTTTACTGCACGCAAGGCCCTTCGACTACATCCATTTTTTTACAACAACAAAAAAAATATAAAACTTTTGATGTTATTGAAACGGGTTGGTCAAAGGTGGATCCATTATTTCCTATTGGTGAAAATCCAAAATCAAACCCGCCCGTAATTTTCATAGCCTCTACATTTACACCACGACTCAGCCTTGCCTTGAATGATGAAGTTTACAAAAAAATAGCATCTCTTGTTAAAGAAAGAAAATATCAATTTTTGATGGTTTTGCACCCAAAATTACCTTTGGAAATTGTCAATAAATGGAAAAAATTGGAATCCGACTCTTTTCATTTCCACGATACCACAGATTTAATACCTCTTTTTAAGCAAGCGGATATTATGTTTTCGGATACTACTTCGGCTATACAGGAGTTTGGATTACAAGATCGGCCAGTTGTAACCTTTTCTCACTATAAGCCTAAACCTTATCTAATTAACGTCACCGAGGTGGGTGAAATTGAAGAAGCTTTGGAATACGCGCTAACTTACCCAGAAAAAATCATCAATGAGCTCGCAACCTTTAACCAAAGTCTGCATCCTTATAGAGACGGTAAATCCAGTGAACGGATAATGGAAGCTTGTATCGAATTTCTACATAAAGATAAAACGTATCTAAAAAGAAAACCCCTTAATTTTGTTCGCAAGTACAAGATTAGGAAGAGGTTGGACTACTACATACCGCATAAATCCTCCGAACCATTTGCTATTCCAGATCAGAAACGCATGCCACTTACGGCAATAATACCCGTTGGGAATGAAATCCATAATATTGAGGAAGTAATTGCCTCCGTATCATTTGCAGATGAAATTTTGGTGGTAGATGGAAATAGTACTGATGGAACGTATGAAAAAGCCCTAGAACTGGCCGATCGTGTTATTCGACGAGAATATCAATATTCTGCCTCTCAAAAAAACTGGGCAATTCCTCAAGCAAAATACGACTGGGTTTTATTGGTTGATGCGGATGAACGAGTAACTGAAGAACTTAAAAATGAAATTCTGGATGTGCTGCGCAATCCACCAACGGATATTGTAGGCTATTGGATTGGCAGGATGAATCACTTTATGGGCAAACACGTGAAACGCAGTGGTTGGAGAAACGATAAGGTTATTCGTCTTTTTCGAAAAGACAGATGCCGATACGAGGACAAAAAAGTACATTCAGAAATAATAGCCGATGGAAAAGTTGGAAAACTGGCGAGTAAGTTTTATCACAACACTTATATTACACTTGACCGTTATTTAGAGAAAATGAATCGATATGCTTGGTGGCAAGCGGTAGATTATGACAAAAAAACTGGCAGAATAACAGGCTATCACTTTATTTTCAAGCCAGGTTGGAGCTTCTTCAAGCATTATATCATTCAAGGAGGATTCCGTGATGGAGCCGTAGGCCTTACTATAGCTTATATTCAAGGCTATACCGTTTTTATGAGGTATGCAAAACTCTGGTTACTACGAAAGGGCAGAAAATAGGCGCGAAATCGCGGGTGATTTACAAAGCAACTAAGACAAACGTTTAGCTTGGTTTTAGTCCTTTTTTAACAAAAACTTTTGCTTTAAGCGTTTTTTTCTGAAGAAGCGTTTTTGAAAGTCTGAAGTTTCATTCCACATAAGATTAAAAACCGAATCATAATCATTTCCAGACAGTTCTGAATATGTTCTACTCATGGTCTCCACCATTTCCTTCAAGGGAGTTAGGCGAGAAAAATTCTTTATTCGCTCCTCAAAAGATAGTATTTTAAAATCCATCCGATTTAGATCGACCAGAAAAAAATCATAATTATCACCATTCTTTTTAATAAGCGTATTTCCAGGAGAATGGTCTT
>JBLWTS010000032.1:0-29666 GCA_048270045.1 Aequorivita sp. | reverse complement strand
GACTATCCGCATTTCTGGCATAGTACCAAAACCTAGCCCTAAAAAACCAAGGACCGCCGAAACGATTGTCAGGAATCCAAAAAGAGTTGTTAAGTACATTTTGTATAAAGATTTAGAAATAGCAGTTAACAATTTGCAATGCTTAAATATAATATTATTTTTTGATATGTTATTATTTTGTTAATATCTTTACTAAATACCTGTGTTTTTTGATTCCTAGTTTTTATTGTTTTGATTATTTAAAGTGAATTTTTCATAATTTCATGAATTATTTCAGGATCGAGCAACGTAGAAGTATCTCCCAAATTTGAAGTATCCTTTTCTGCGATTTTCCGTAGAATACGTCGCATTATTTTCCCGCTTCGGGTTTTTGGAAGACCACTAGTGAATTGAATCTTATCCAGTTTTGCAATCGGGCCAATGTGTTCTGATATTATCTGGTTGATTTCCTTGCGTAAATTATCGTGAACTCTACTTTCTCCAGTTTCCTTTAGAATGACAAAACCGTAGAGAGCATTTCCTTTTACATCGTGCGGGAAACCAACAATGGCACTTTCGGCCACGGCTGGATGCTCGTTAATTGCATCTTCAATGGGTGCTGTTCCCAGATTATGTCCTGAAACAATAATTACATCATCTACACGTCCTGTGATTCGGTAATATCCTGTGCTGTCGCGTAGAGCGGCATCACCAGAGAAATAATAGCCTTCAAAAGTTGAAAAATAAGTTTCTCTATAGCGCTGATGGTTTCCCCAAATTGTTCGTGCCATTCCGGGCCACGGAAATTTAATACACAAGCGACCACTGACCAAGTTTCCTTTCAGCTCGTTTCCTTCATCATCCATCAGTGCGGGTTGAACCCCAGGTAAGGGCAGGGTGGCATAAGTTGGGATTGTTGGGGTGGAATAGGGAATTGGCGAAATCAAAATTCCACCCGTTTCCGTTTGCCACCAAGTATCGACAATGGGGCATTTTTTCTTTCCAATATTATCATTATACCAGTGCCAAGCTTCCTCATTAATAGGCTCGCCAACACTTCCTAAAATCTTTAAGGAGGACAGGTCGTGGTTCTCAGAAAATTGTAATCCTTCCTTTGCCAAAGCTCGAATGGCGGTAGGAGCGGTATAAAATTGGTTTACTTTGTGCTTTTCTATTACTTCCCAAAACCGTCCGAAATCTGGGTAAGAAGGAACACCTTCAAAAAGTACCGTGGTGGCCCCATTTATTAACGGTCCATACACAATATAACTGTGACCCGTTACCCAACCTATATCGGCAGTACACCAAAATACGTCATTTTCACGATATTGAAATACGTTTTTAAAAGTATGGGCGGTAAACACCATATAGCCTGCAATAGTGTGTACCATTCCCTTCGGTTTTCCCGTGGAACCAGAAGTATAGAGAATATACAACGGGTCCTCAGCATCCATAATTTCTGGCTCACATTCGTTGCTGGCTTGATCTAGCAAGGGTTGTAACCACTTGTCACGGGTTTCCGTCATTGCTATTTCAGAATTTGTCCGTTTCGCGACTAATACCGTATTTACTCCTGGACAGGTTTCCAAAGCTTCATCTACAATTCCTTTTAGGTCGATAGTTTTGTTTCCTCGGAATGAGCCATCGCTCGTAATCACTATTTTGCAATCTGAATCATTGATTCGAGAAGAAAGTGCATTGGACGAAAATCCTGCAAACACAACCGAGTGAATGGCGCCAATTCGCGCACAAGCCAATAATGAAACTGGTAAATCGGGAATCATCGGTAGATAGATACAAACGCGATCTCCTTTTTTAACACCGTGATTCAGCAATACATTGGCAAATCGACAAACCCTATCGTGCAATTCCTGATAGCTTATATGTTCAGCCATTTCGGAAGGGTCATTGGGCTCGAAGATTATGGCAGTTTTTTTTCCATGAGCGTATAAATGTCTGTCGATGCAATTTTCAGTGATATTCAATTTAGCACCTTTAAACCAAGAGATTTCTGGCTTTTTGAAATCGTATTCCAACACCTTGTCCCAACGTTTCTGCCATACAAAATTTTCTTCGGCTATTTCTTCCCAAAAACCCTCTGGATCGCGTACAGATTTTCTATAAACCTGAAAATATTCTTCTAGATTCTTGATGTGGTAATTACTCATATTAATTTGTTTATATGGATATAATCGAAAAAGCCTTCACCTGAAAAAGACCTCTGGCTAAATGATTTTTTGAAATATATTCAAAATAAGTCAATTTCTGGTGAAGGAACCTACACAAATATACGCTCTATTTTTCGGTTTTTTTATTAATAGTTTGTTTGAAAAGGACTCACGAAACACGAGCGCTTCGGTTCACGATTAACGACAGGTTTAGGAAGGAGTCACGAAACTCAACCGCTTTGCTCCTCGATTCACGACTGCTTAAGGAGCTTGAAAACAGACCACAGCTGCTGCGTCGATTATATAGATTTTTAAATTATCAATGAACTTGAAATAGAATGATTGGCCTATCTCGGGTGCTATTTGGGACTTTTGGATAGATTTGTTTATTGGGTTTAAATCTTTTAGAATTCTCATTCAATGAAAAATACACATCTTTTTTACTTGCTTTTGCTTTTGGGAATTTCGACCTTCACTTCCTGCGATCGGATTTGCAAAAAATGGAAAGCTAGGTCGTTAGAAGTGGGAGATAAGTTGGATAGCCTGAATGGTGTTTATGTGTATTACAACAATTCAATTGGGAATGTTGAAGGGCGAAATGTCACCCCGGATGGGTATAACATTGGTTTGCGGTATCAGTGTGTGGAATTTGTGAAACGGTATTATTACGAATATTTAAATCATAAAATGCCAGATAGTTACGGACATGCGAAAGACTTTTTTGAGAAGCGACTGCCAGATGGAACAATAAGTAAAAGAAGAAATCTGTCGCAATTCACTAATCCCAGTAGCAGCAAACCGCGGGTTGATGATCTTTTGGTTTTTGACGGTACAAAAACCAATGAATATGGTCACGTTGCTATAATTTCAAAAGTGGATGAACATAGTGTGGAAATAATTCAGCAAAATCCTGGACCTTTTGGCGATTCTAGGGAAACTTTTGCCTTGACAAAAACCGATGGAAAGTGGAAAATTGAAAAAGATAAAACTTTAGGGTGGCTTCGAAAGAAATAACTCAAAATAAAAATTTAATTTTAAGGGATATGAAAAACCGTGGGATAATTAGCTATCTGAATTGCTGAACTGCTGACCTTAACTAATATAATAATTTACCATAAAGCTGCATCCAACTGATTCAATAAATTTTGACTATTCAATTATTGAATTTGAATCTTTTCAAGGAATTATTGATACTTGGGAAAATGATTCAATATTTGTTGAAAACACCGAAAAAAACGGAACGATCGAATTCTATTTTTGTCTAGGAACTAATGGCGATACGGATGCTGAAAGGGAAAAGAACATGAAGGTTTTATTGCTTATTAAAAATAAAACTGATATTTCATTTGATTACAATTCTGATATTCAAACAGAAGAAAATGGTGAATTTAAAAACACCTCCAATATAGGTACACATGCTGGCGCAAAAGGAATGGAAATATGGCCCTATATGATATATCAAATAGCATTGAACGAATTTAAAATCGCAAAGTGAATTTCTTGCTAAAAATGGAAATTCCAGATTCCTGCGAACACCTTGACAGATTCTCGAAGTCGCTAAAACTTTAATTAAACTATTTGAGAAGTAACTCTTCCCAGCGTTCGCTTTTAAAATTAATATTCCAGTCTTCCAGACTTACAAATGCCCACAATAATTTTTTTAGAAATAAGACACAATTATATTTTAAGATAACTTTAAGAGTTTACTATATTTGAAAAATGAAAAAGTATATACTCATAGCAATAGGGCTTTTTAGCTGCTCCGCAATTGGTCAAGAAAAACTAGATATTGTTGATCTGGCTGAAATAAATAATTCCATAACCTTAAAATCACAAGAAAAAGATTACGAGGGCGTTCTGGAGATTCTCAATAAAATCAATAAAAATGACACGGCTTACGCCAATTCATTGATTAAAAAATCTTATTATTTGATGGCTTTAGAGCGTTATGATGATGCTATTACCGCCATAGATGAAGGGCTCGAAATGAACTCTGGTGATCTAAGAAGTTCATTTTACCAAAATAAAGGAGTCACTCTTATAAACCAGAAAAAATTTGACCAAGCCATTGCTATCTATGACGAAGGCCTAGAAATTTTCCCTGCGAATTATCTTTTACTATTCAACAAGGCCGTTTCGTTACAAGGGAAAGGGGAACTTAAAGAAGCGGTTAAAATCTTAGAACAAGTAATTACTCTCAGTCCTTTCTATGCCAAAGGATATATTCAATTAGGTTCTATTTATTATGCCCAGGAGCGTCCTGCACAAGCATTAATGGCCTTTGATCTTGCCCTAATGATGGAGCCAGATAACGAAAGTTCGTTTGCAAGACTCCAAGCGATCAATTCCATGTTTAGTTCTAAAAATGAGAACAAACGCACTCCAGGCTTAATCCTTTCTGAAGATGACAAAGCCTTTGACGATATTGATTTAATAATTAGCAACCAGATTGCACTCAACAAAGGTTATAAAATAGACAACGATCTGGATTTTGCGTTGATCAAACAAAATCATGCACTTTTTGTTAAGCTTAAGGATTTTAAAGGAAATGGCGGATTTTGGAGCGAAAGGGTAGTTCCTTTTTTTCAGTGGATTCAGGACTCTAAAAATTTCGATGTTTTTAGTTATACCATTTCCTATTCTATAGAAAATGATAAATATAAAAAGATAGTTACCAAGAAAACCAAGGAGGTTAAGGAATTTATAAGAATCGCAATTCCAGCTTGGACTACATTAACCAAAAAAGATAATAAGGCACTTTTTAGTGATAAAACAGTTCAATACATATACGATGGGACTTCACTATCATTAAGCGGAATGGGCACTTTGGAAGGAGACAAAAAACAAACAGGAGATTGGTTTTATTTTAATGAGCAGGGAAGGTTGACCGCGGAAGCACATTATGACGAAAACGGAGAACGCACCGGAAACTGGAAGTGGTTTAACGACCAATTAAAACTAAAAGAATCAGCTTCGTATAAAAATGGCTTGCTCGAAGGTGAGAATACTACTTTCTATCCTAATGGACAATTGTCGATGAAAGGATTCTATAAGGATGGCAACCTGCACGGTGAATACCTATATTATACCGAGAATGGTGCCCTGAAACAGAAGAAATATTTCGAAGATGGCAAACTGTCTGGCACTTACAAGTCCTATTTTAATGTAGGGGAGGAAATTCCAGAATTTATTATTCCTTACAAAGATGACAAGGTTCAAGAAAAAGCCAACGAATATTTTGCTAATGGAAAACTTTATTCGGAAATCCCTTTTAAAGAAGGAAAACGACATGGGGTGGAGAAGGTCTTTCATCTTAATGGTACCGTAGCGAATGAATTCACTTATATAGACGGAATGCTTCAAGGCCCCTATAAAGCATACTATCCCGATGGTAAAATTTCTGACGTCGGTACTTATAAAGATGATCTTTTTCAAGGGGCGTATACCACTTATTATCCAGATCAAACATTACAAACTGAAGCCAATTACTTAGAGGGTTCCCTTGACGGAAGCTATACCTATTACGATTATGATGGGAAAAAATATTATAACTATACTTATAAAAAAGGAGATATTGTTAATTATAAGTTTTACGATAAAAAGGGTGAAATCCTAAAAGAAGGGAAACGACGAGGGGGCGAATTCTATTATAACGGTTTTGCTGCTAATGGTAATCTTACTTCTGAAGGGCTTTATAATGTTTCAGGTGGACGGAAAGGAGAATGGAAATATTACGGTCAAAATGGAAATCTAACTTCAAAAGGCACTTTTGAGGATGATTTAACTCAAGGAATTTATACCGCTTACTATCCTAATGGAACGAAGGAATGGTCAGGTAATTACACGAACGATACTCTTGCCGGTTATTATGCAAACTATCATAAAAATGGAAAAATAGAGAACCAAGGTGGATATATAAATGGGCTCAGACAAGGAGAGTGGCGTTATTATTATGCTGATGGAAGTCTGAACAGTATTAATTTTTTCCATAAAGGAGAATTTCACGGAGAGCAGGAATATTACGGTACAGAAGGAAAACCCGCAAGCACTGCATTTGCAGTTCACGGCAATTTTAAATCTGAAATTTTTTATGATCGTAATGGAAAACAATTTCAAGAAATAAACTATAAACCATCAAAGGAAGATACTATTATAATCTTCAAACATTATAACGGAAAACCGTTGACAAAGACCTCCTACATTTACGGAATAAAGCATGGGTCATACAAGTCGTATTACTTTGATGGAAAATTAGAAGCCGAAGGAGCTTACGTAAACGGCACTCAAAACGGAGCTTGGACTTGGTACTTTGAAAACGGAAAGCCTAATCTTAAAGTTACCTACGTTCTTGGTAGTCTGGATGGTGAATATGTTAGGTATTATAAAAACGGACAAATTGAAGATTCAAATTTTTATGAATTAGATGATCCTGTAGGAACTTGGAAATCCTATTACGAAGACGGAGTCCTGAATGTAAAAACATCTTATCTTCATGGGAAACTACATGGACGCAAAGAGTTTTATAGCCCAAACGGAAAGCTACAACTGATTCGTTTTTATGATCACGGCACTTTAATTGGGTATAGTTATAGCGATAAGAATGGTATTGAGCTTGCTATGATTCCTATTGTAAATGAAACCGCCAAGATTACAGCTTACTATGACAATGGAAAAATTTCAAGAGAATTCGAAATAAAAAATGGACAATACATCGGCACTTATAAAACCTATTTTTATAATGGCCAACTCAAAGAAGAGTTTGTTCACGAAAATGGGGAGTATCAGGGTCCCAAAATTTCGTACTATGCAAACGGGAAAGTCAAGGAACGAAAGGAGTATCTAATAGGAGAACTTCACGGAAAAGCAACAAAATATTATGAAGATGGGACACTAATGGAGGAAGCCGTTTTCAAAAATAACATCCAAATAGGAAATGCAGCCAGTTACAATAAAGCTGGAAAAAAGATAAAATCAGAAGATTATTTTAATGGAAAAATATATGCACAGCAGAATTTTTAAAATAAAGAGCTTTTGGGGTTTATTGATTCTAGTTGCTACTTCTGCAAACGCTCAATATTCAGAGGTTTTTCAAGAGTATAAGGATAAGTATCCTGACGCTTCTGTTGTTTATCTAAATCAGGAATCAAATCTTTTTATAACTGTCAATAACGGAACCTTTGATATTACTCAAAAGACCATAGAAGAGAATTTATACTTGAATGAGTCCGCCACCCAAGGATCTCAACGATCTTTGAACTTTTCAAGTTTTTTTGAGTTGGAAGAAATTCAGGCCTCTTCTTTTAATTACAACGACAACAAATACAAAGAAGAAAAAGTTTCCGTGTTTACTGAAAAAGACGAAATGGGACAATCTTTTTATGACGACACAAAATCTATAAATTTTATTTATTCCAACCTAAAAAAAGGATCTAGGTCACAGCTTAAATATTCTCAGAAAATTAAGAATCCACGGTTTTTAACTCCTTTCTATTTTGGAGATTTTTCACCAATAGCTCACAATAAGTTCAGTATCACAGCAGATGCTTCGGTAAATTTAAAATTCAAACAGTTTAATACCGAAGGAGTTAATATTGCTTTTACGAAACAAGAAAAGCGTGGTAAGGTTATCTATACCTGGGAGTTAAAAGACGTGAAGGCTTTTGATTATGAATCTCAAGCATCCTCATTTAAAAATGTCCTTCCTCACGTAATTCCAATTATCGCTTCATATGAAGTCAACGGTAACACGGTAACTGTACTCAATGAAACTAGGGATCTTTATAATTGGTATTACTCTTTAATCAAAGATGTTAACCAAGAGCCAGCAGATCCTGAACTTATTGAGCTTACAAAAAGTTTAACCGATGGTTTGGATAGCGATCTGGCGAAAGTAAAGGCCATTTATTATTGGACGCAGCGCAACATCAAATACATTGCTTTCGAGTATGCCCTAGGTGGATTTATACCAAGAGAGGCCAATCAAGTTTTCAAGAAAAAATACGGAGATTGTAAAGACAATAGCAGCATCCTATATAAAATGCTTGAGATTATTGGATTGAAAGGTCATTTAACTTGGATAGGCACGCGCAAGATTCCTTACAGTTATGAAGAAGTGCCAACACCAATGGTGGATAACCACATGATTCTAAGTTACTTTGACGGCTCTGATATTTATTATTTGGATGCTACAGGAAGAAATATTCCAATAAACTATCCATCCGCATTTATTCAGGGAAAAGAAGCGCTTATTGCCCTGGACGGTAACAACTATCGCATTACTAAAGTTCCAGTTATGCCAGCCGAAATGAACTCCGTTAAAGATATTACACATCTCAAAATAGAAGGTAATCGATTAATTGGTTCATCAAAAGTAGAAATTTCGGGGTATAATAAAATTGACTATATCTATGCAACGGGAAATCTGAATACTAAAAATGAACGTGATAATTTTTACAATAGTTTGTTTCAAAAAGGAAACAATAAGTTTATTGCTCAGAATATTTTTGAAACCAATAAGGACGATTACGACAAAAACTTGAATGTTACCTACACATTCACGGTTGGTGATTATTTCAAAGAATTTGGGGATCAAATTTTCATCAATCTCAATCTTAACAAATACGTTTCTCAATACCGTACAGCGCCTAACCGTAAGCGAGATATTGAGGTCGATTATAAAAACTATTATACTTTTGAGACTGAACTTGAAATTCCTGACGGCTATCAGGTCGATTATCTTCCAGACTCCCAAACTTTTGGTAATGACTTTATTAAAGCAACTATTTCCTATGCTCAAATTGATGGAAAGATAATATATAAACACACCGTAACTTGCGATTTTCTGATTCTAGATCTTAATCAGCAACGAGAAGTTAATGAACTAATTAACAATGTTGAAAAGGCATATAAGGAAGTGGTGACTTTTACTAAAACAGAATAACAGGCTATGAAGAAAATAATCATTTGTTGGGTACTTTTATTTAGTGCTCCCTTACTTTTCGCACAAGAGACTCCATTTTATAAAACCTATTCGTGGAAGGATAATCCTAATTTTTCAGTGAATGTTTCGGACAGCACCTCTATCGTTGGTCTTAAAGAAAAAATCGTTGTCGAATTTATTTATGAGGGTAAGGATCTTCTGGAGTATTTTTTAGAACACAAAGCTGTTTGGCTCAATAGTGATGAACGAATTGAGGATTATAACAAGATTTATCTGCCTTATAATAATAGTTCGGAACTTCTAATAAATAAAGCTCGTGTAATTAAGCCTAACGGTGAAATTGTGGAACTTGATGATTCCAAAATTCTTACTGCTGAAGATGAGGAAACACAACGCATTTATAAATTTTTTGCATTCGAAGGGTTAGAAAAAGGAAGTGTTATTGAGTATTATTATGTGGTAAAACGAGTTCCAGAATATTCGGGCAAGCGGTTCACCTTTCAAACTTTTTACGATAAGACAGACGTAAACTTTGACCTTTATTCACCCTCCAACTTAGTATTCAAATTCAAATGTTTTAATGATCTACCCGAAATATCACAGGATATGCTCTCCGAGAAAAAATTGCATTGGACGATGCATGCTGCGAAAATACCAGGATTAGAAAAAGAAAATCTTGCCGCTTATCATGCTTCGAAGGCCTTTTTGATTTTCAAACTAGATCAAAATTTGGCGAATAACACTAAGGATATTACTTCCTACAGTAAAGTTTCACAGAATATTTATAATTTCTATTATGGAGAAATTGACAAAAAAACGCAACGCAAACTCAAGAAATTTTTGGATGGAGCAGGGGTTAAGGCTGGTATGGAACCAGATGTCATGCTTCGCACCCTTGAATCCTATATAAAAACGAATGTTTACCAAAAGCAAGGCGCAATCTCAGGCAGCGAACTAGATTACGTGCTCGATCAAAAGGTGGCCAATTCAAAAGGAATAATGAAGCTTTTTATTTCACTTTTTGAAACATTAGGCGTTAAGCACGAACTGATACTGACCAGTGACCGTGAGGATTTGAAATTTGATCCTGAATTTGAAGCAAACACATTTCTGAATGAGTATCTCATCTATTTTCCAAAGACCGATAAGTACATGGCACCTACAGATTTCGACTCGCGCTATGGTTTTCCATCTGGTTATTTAACAGATACTTACGGACTAAATATTAAGGAGGTTGCTTTAGGTGATTTTAAATCGGCCACTGCAAAAATTGAGTATATTAATCCTGTAACCGCCGAAGAATCTGTAGATAAAATGATTCTCGATGTCAGCTTTGACACCGATGATATCACATTGAATACGATTAAACTTGATCGCTCTTTAAGTGGCTATTACGCAATGTATTTGCAACCCTTTATGAAGGTTATTCCTCAAGAAAACAAAACCAAGCTTCTTGAAGATTTTGCTAAAAGACTAGACGAGAGTGCAGTTATTAAAAATAAGGAAATGAAAAATGCTGATCCAGCACTTTTTGGGGTAAAACCCTTACAATTTATAATCAATTTTGAATCGGAATCTTTTGTGGAAAGAGCGGGTAACCGATATCTTTTTAAAGTGGGTGAACTCATTGGGCGACAAATAGAGATGTATCAAGAAAATGAGCGCCAACTACCTCTGGAAAATGAGTTCACACGCACCTACTACCGCACAATTAATATTAAAATTCCCGAAGGTTATCGCGTGGCCAATGCGGACGATATCAATATCAACCACTCGTTGTCTAAAGATGGAAAGGAAGTGCTGATGTTTAAGTCGTTTTATGAAATGAATGGCGACACCTTAAAAATCACAGCGGATGAATTTTATAAAATAAATAAAATTTCCAAAGAAAACTTTGAAGATTACCGAAAAGTAATAAACAGCGCGGCAGATTTTAATAAGGTGACCTTAATTTTGGAGCCGATTTAAAAAATGAAAAAAATATTCCTCTTTCTTACCCTTTTAATGGGTTATAGTCTTTCTCTTTTTGCTCAAAATGTGAACTTAACTGAATCAGAATTGGCATCTATTTTAACCAATAAATGGGGAATCAATTTTGCACTAATGGGTTCAGAGAAGATCAACCATATGCCTGGATCTAAGGATTTTGATTTTTTATTTAAAGATAATGGTGAGTTTGATTTGATTGAAGAGGACGGAACAATAAGAAAAGGATTTTGGAAATATTTCTCTAAAGATAATTATATAGAATTATCCCTTGAAGGAAAAGTTACTTCCAGAATTACATCGGTGAATAGAAACAAATTGATTATGATATTAGTTTCTGAAAAGGGTCATTCTGCCAAACTAAAAAATGTCGAAATACATTTTAAACCAATTTAAATTGATATCGAATATCTCGATTCCTTAAAATAATTATTCTTCACCTTTTTTAAATGACTTTGATTTTGCCTAATCAAAAAGTCGTGTAAACTCGATTGTTTTAGAAATGAAATAAAAGTTCGAATCTCCAATTTGAAAGACGTTCTCTTAGGGAAACTTTTTTTAACGAATGAAAGAAATTTCTTAACTCATGAAAAAAAAGGCATTGCAGATTAAATTGTGTAGATTAGTGCATAACCTGAATAAAACAACTTTCGGCGAGGAAATTAGCAACTTCAAAAAACATTTAAAACCCTGTAATATGAGAAAAACACATTTAATTCTATTGTCCTTTGTACTTTTAGCGTGTAACAATGAGATGAGTAGCACGAAAATGCTTCAAAGTCGCATTGATAGTTTGGAAGTCAAACTGGCAAACACTTATAAACCGGGTTTTGGTGATTTTATGAGTAGTATCCAGACCCATCACTCTAAATTATGGTTTGCCGGACAAAGCGAGAACTGGGATCTTGCCGACTTTGAAGTACACGAATTGGAAGAAGCGATTGAAGGGATACAAAAACATCAAGCTGAACGGGAAGAAAGCCAAATGTTGGGGATATTAAATGCACCCTTAGACAGCATCGAGAAATCCATTGAGCAGAGAGATCCAGAAGCATTTAAAAGAAATTTCATTCACCTGACAAATACATGTAACAAATGTCATCAAGCAGTGAATTTTGGGTTTAATGTTGTTAAAATTCCAACTACTTCTCCTTTTACCAATCAGGAATTTCACCCCATTGAATAATCTTAAAGTCAGGAGACTATAACCCTTTATTTATCACTTACCATAGAAGTTCAATATAAAAAAGTCATTATATGGTTTCTAACTTTAGCTGAAAAGAGGGATATACCGAACAAAAAGGTGCAAATCGAAACTCGTAATAAATTTATACTCCATTAACTTCATATTCACTTTTTCATATTTTCAATAACAATATTTTCTTAAAATGCATTTTTCAGAACCTTTAGATTCGTAATTTCGATTTTTATCAAAAGAGAAAAAGCACATGAAAAATCTAAAAACACTTTTTGCAATCGGTGGTATGGCACTGCTAACAGCTTGTGGTACGCCTAAGGAAACTACTTCAACGTCTGTGAATACCAATCGTGGTCGAAGTACCACAGAAACAAATTCCAAAGTGGCAGTAAAGGCGTCAGAAGGTTCCAGAACAATTCGTGGTGAAGCGTCGGCAAATACGGCAAACGCCCGAAATACGGAGGCCACAGAAAAAGCGAAACTCAAGCGCATGTACACAGATTTGGAAATGACGAATGAACAGATAATTCAATTTGAAAATGAATGGAAAAGATCCATGGAATCATGGAAAAGGAGTAATCGCGGTAAAGAGATGAACAACTATGAACGCGTGGAATATCAAGATAAAATTTTGAGAGATGTTCTTAATGATTCCCAATATGAATCATACCGGGATTGGGTAAGGAAAAATGCAGGTAAGAATTGATATTTTTAATTCCTACTCACAAATCCTCGTACATCAATTGATTTACGAGGATTTTATTTTTAGAACTTTATCCTTTTCAAATTGCCAATAAAGGATTGTATGGACTAAATGGAAATCATTTTCTGACTTTTTGCACTACTTATAGACGTCTAAATAATTTGAAATTTAAAAGTTGAATTTATGGAAAATCCAATTACAAATGAATTATCCCAAACCCTCGAAACGGTGAAAGCCATGATTGTTTCGGAAGTTGGAGTTGTTTTATATTTCTCCACTATAAATTGTGGAGTTTGCCAAGCATTAAAACCGAAAATCGCACATTTAATTTCTGAGCACTTCCCGTTGCTTAAATTTGAAGAAGTAAAATCTAATTTGAATCCTGAAATTGCTGGATATTTTGGTGTTTTTTCTGCATCAACTCTATTGGTCTTTTTTGAAGGAAAGGAGTTCTTGAGAAAGGTTCGAAATATGAGTATTGTTGAATTGGAACAAAAGATTAAACGTCCCTATAATTTGCTCACAAAATAGTATTTCTAGAAGTTATCACCCTCTTTCAGCGCGATATTCCACGCTCTTTCGCTTCAGAAACTCCATAATTGCCATCGTATTTTGATTCATGACATTTTGGTAATTCGGATCGTCTTCACAGTAAAAAATAAACGAATAGACCTTATGCTTTTCAATTTGTAAGGCGTCAGTAAAATAAGTTTCCGGAAATTTGTCAAGAAGAGACAGCGTTAGCTCGTATGTCTTTTCAAACTCGATACGCTTTTTCAACATTTTTGTACGTCCCGAAATTAGGTTCAAAAGCGCGTCAACAGAAGCCGATGTAGCAGTATAAAGTTCTCTTCTTGTCTTCGAAAGTTTTTTTAGGTCGGCATTGGGCAAACCCGTTGAGGTGGCAGTAATAGGTTGGTCTGTATGGATGATATTTGCGTCGGTTCCTAAATAGCCACTGAGAGATCTTCTTAAAGTAACCGTTCCAAGTTCGTTCATCCTCTCGCTAAGGTTGATCGTTATTTTCTTATCAACCATCTGTTCTTCCCCGATGACAAGAATTGTATTTTGAATTTGAAGGGCCGAAATAGAAAGCGAGTCGTTTAATGAAACCGCAATCTTGAATTCTCCCTTTGCATCAGTTATGGTTCCTTTTTCAGTTGAAAGATTATAAATATTGATTCCTTCCACCTCTATATCGTCTATGGTATTTATTTTTCCGTCTAAAGTGATTCTTTGTGAATATACATTTCCCCAATTGAAAGTAATAATTAGAAATGCGATTCCGAAAACTAGGAAAGAGGTGGTTTGAGAAGATTTTTTTGAGGAAATACTCGTCATTTAAAATTTTGTTCCAGTTGGGGTATTTTAGGGTTATTCGTCTTTATTCAAACTTTAAATTTAAAAGGTTATATCGTTGGGTTGTAGCAGAGATATTCATTTTATTAAATCCTCTTAAAAAATCTATCCACCTCTTTCTGAAAAACCTCAATTGAGATACGATGACCTAAATCCTGTCTAACGTGAATGTCATAATTAGTATGCTCTTGTAGATTTTTGGATAAAAATGTGAAAGTACCTCTTGGGTCAACAACATCATCCTGAGCTCCTAATACAATCTGTTTAAAACTGAGATATGGATTTTTGTATGCGGGAATCTTTTGGCTTACGGAACGGGAGGCTAAGGCAGGGTTAAAGAGTAAAGACGAGACTTTATAAGCATCTGCAATATAATAGCCTACAAATCCACCCAAACTACTACCAATTACTGCCTGTATTTTTTCATTCTGAAATTGTTCTACTAACAGTTCGATGCTATTATACTCTTTTCGGTAATCAATCGCTGGCGAAAACACTTTTCCGTACTTCTGTAGAATGGTTCGTTTTTCTGGAGCCAAATCTCCATCTAAGCCGTGTAGGTATAAGATATTCATGGCAAAAAGTTTTAGTTGAGTTTAATGTTATATCAATTTTGAGCGCTATCGATTTCTCAAAGGCAAATTCACTGTAATTTCGATATTATCCGTGAAAATTACAATAAAATGAATGATAAATTTTCTTTAAAATATAAGAATGAAATATCTCCAGTCAAATAGCCTAATCTTTTTAGAATGGCGTTTTGAATATGGTTGGAAAAGGATATTTGTTTCTGTAACAATTTTTTTAAACTAATAAAAAAAACCATCTCAAAATTTCAGTATTGAGATGGTCTAGTTGTTTTCAAAAAGAAAATATAACTACTTTCGAGCGATTACTTTTTTGACGGCGTTTACAATTGCAGAAGCATTCAAACCGTATTTGTCCATCAGTTGTTCAGGAGTTCCTGATTCGCCAAAAGTATCTTGAGTGGCTACGAATTCCTGCGGGGCTGGATGTTGGGTAGAAAGTAATCGCGCTACGCTCTCGCCCAAACCGCCAAGAAAATTATGTTCTTCCGCAGTTACAACACATCCTGTTTTTTTCACACTTTTTAGAATAGCAGTCTCATCCAAAGGTTTAATCGTGTGGATGTTGATTACTTCGGCATTGATACCTTCTTTATTTAGAGTTTCAGCGGCTTGCAACGCTTCCCAAACTAAATGGCCAGTTGCGATGATTGTAACATCTGTTCCTTCCTGAAGCTCAACCACCTTTCCAATTTGGAAATGTTGATCTTCGGGAGTGAAATTGGCAACTTTTGGTCGACCAAATCGAAGATATACTGGACCTTCATAATCGGCAATTGCAATGGTTGCTGCCTTGGTCTGATTGTAGTCACAAGTATTGATGACAGTCATTCCCGGCAACATCTTCATCAATCCAATATCCTCCAGAATTTGATGTGTTGCTCCATCTTCGCCTAAAGTTAAGCCAGCGTGAGATGCACAAATTTTCACGTTTTTACCACTATAAGCAACGCTTTGACGAATTTGATCATAAACCCTTCCTGTCGAAAAATTTGCGAATGTTCCTGTAAATGGAATTTTACCTCCAATGGTCATTCCAGCAGCCATACCAATCATATTGGCTTCGGCAATGCCCACTTGAAAGAAACGCTCGGGATGATTCTTTTTAAAGTCGTCCATTTTAAGTGATCCTGTAAGGTCCGCACAAAGGGCAACAACATCTTTATTTTTCTTGCCCAGTTCCGTCAGCCCATCTCCAAAACCGGAACGAGTATCTTTTTTGCCTGTATCTGTATATTTTTTCATAGTCCTCCCCAACCCCTCCAGAGGAGGGACATTTTTTTGGTTGTTTTTAAATTAAATCTTGCATTGTATTTTAAATAATAGCTTAGTTCCCCTCCCTTTGGGAGGGGCTAGGGTGGGACTAATAATCCCCCAGCGTAACAGGATTTTGTGACAACGCATTTTCCAATTGCTCATCATTCGGAGCCTTTCCGTGCCAGTCGTGTGTGTGCATCATAAAGTCAACGCCGTTGCCCATTACGGTATGAAGCAAAATACAAATAGGCTTTCCTTTTCCTGTTTGTTCTTTCGCTTTTTTCATTCCAGAAATGATTGCTTTCAAATCATTTCCTTTTTCAATATCAAGAACATCCCATCCAAAAGCCTCAAACTTTCCTTTTATATTTCCCATTGGAAGCACATTGTCTGTGGAGCCATCAATTTGCTGTCCGTTTAAATCTACGGTTACAATCAAATTGTCAACTCCATTTCCAGCGGCATACATAATTGCCTCCCAGTTTTGACCTTCCTGCAATTCGCCATCGCCGCAAAGGGTGTAAATTAAATGGTTGTCCTTGTTTAATTTCTTGGCGAGTGCCGCCCCAATAGAAACAGAAATGCCTTGACCCAGTGACCCAGAAGCAATCCGAATTCCCGGTAAACCTTCGTGCGTGGTTGGGTGGCCCTGAAGCCTAGAGTTAAGAAGTCTAAAAGTGTTCAATTCTTCCACTGGAAAATATCCAGCCCTTGCCAAAACGCTATAAAAGACTGGTGAAATATGCCCATTGGAAAGAAAGAAAAGGTCTTCTCCATTTCCATCCATTGTGAAGGAATCCTTACGATCCAATATTTCATTGTACAGCGCTACAAAAAATTCAGCACAGCCTAAGGAACCTCCTGGATGTCCTGAATTTACTTTGTGTACCTGTCTTAAAATATCTCTTCGAACTTGGATGACCAAATCCTCAAGAGCCTTATAATCTGCCATAATGTGTTTTAATTTTCGATGTCAAAAGTAACCTATTAAGCTTGGTGTTCAAAACGTAAACGAAGGCTTTTATTAACGATTTCGCGGTTTTGTTAACAGAAAGTTGCTAGATGCCAGATGTCGGATGCTAGCTATGAACACAGATGACAGAATAGAGAATAGTGTTCACGAGCATTCCCCATAATCCAGTATCGGTCTTCGAACACCCATTATCTTTCATCCCTCAAAAATTCATATCCCGATAACTATCGGGACTGAATTAATAAAATTATCTTTGCCCCTTAATAAAAAAAGCTGGATGCACTTTAAATTAGACGCTACAGACCCAAATAGTGGCGCACGCGCTGCAACTATTACCACGGACCACGGAGTCATTGAAACTCCAATATTCATGCCAGTTGGCACGGTGGGGACCGTAAAAGGAGTTCACCAACGAGAACTTAGAGAGGATATAAATCCAGATATTATACTTGGTAATACCTATCACTTATACTTGAGACCACAAACTCCAATTCTTGAAAAGGCAGGTGGACTTCACAAATTCATGAATTGGGATCGGAATATTCTGACCGATAGTGGGGGATACCAAGTTTATTCACTTTCGGCAAACAGAAAAATCAAAGAAGAAGGGGTAAAGTTTAAAAGTCATATAGATGGGAGCTATCACGTTTTCACTCCAGAAAATGTAATGGAAATTCAGCGAATTATCGGCGCAGATATTATCATGGCCTTTGATGAATGCACTCCTTATCCGTGTGAGTATAATTATGCCAAACGCTCCATGCACATGACGCATCGTTGGCTGGATCGCTGTATAAAACATCTTGAAAAAACACCATTAAAATATGATTATGGCCAAACGTTTTTTCCGATTGTTCAGGGAAGTACATATACAGATTTGCGGAAGCAATCAGCCGAATATATCGCTTCAGTTGGGGCAGAAGGAAATGCCATAGGAGGACTTTCCGTTGGCGAGCCTGCGGAAGAAATGTATGAAATGACTGCTGTAGTCACCGAGATTCTTCCGAAAGACAAACCGCGGTATTTAATGGGCGTCGGAACACCGGTAAATATCTTGGAAAACATCGCCTTGGGGATAGATATGTTTGATTGTGTAATGCCTACACGAAATGGACGTAATGGCATGCTTTTTACTTCCGAAGGAATTATTAACATCAAAAATAAAAAATGGGAAGATGATCTTTCGCCAATTGACCCAATGGGCACCACTTGGGTAGATATTGAATATAGCAAAGCCTATTTACGCCATCTTTTTACCGTAAACGAAATGTTGGGCAGGCAGATTGGTAGCATTCACAACCTCGGGTTTTATCTTTGGTTGGTTCGCGAAGCTAGAAAACATATCTTAGCAGGAGATTTCATTTCTTGGAAGGAAGGAATGGTCAAAAAACTAGATCAACGATTGTAATATGCTCAGCATTCTGGATAGATATATATTGCGAAAATACTTGGGCACCTTTGTCCTTTTGTTGTTGCTTTTTATCCCGATAGGCATTACCGTTCATTTAGCCGAAAAAATTGATAAAATCCTCGATAATGAAGTGCCAATCTTAGAGGTACTCAAGTATTTATATGATTTTACTATTTACTTCGCCAATTTACTTTTTCCTTTGTTTCTGTTTTTGTCAGTAATCTGGTTTACCTCCAAATTAGCCAACAACACCGAGATTATTGCGTTTTTGAGCAGCGGCGTTTCCTATTATCGTTTCTTGCGTCCTTATATTATTGGGGCAACTATTGTTTGCATTTCTGCTTTGATTTTTAGCATGTATTTGGCTCCGAAAGCCAGTAAGGGGTTTAATGAATTTTCATATGAATATCTCAAAAAGGGAAAGCAGGATCGAGAGCAGAACAATGTTTATACACAAATCAACGATAATGATTACATCTATGTAAGTTATTTCAACGTAAAAGAAAACATCGGTAGCAATTTCACTTTGGAACATTTTGAAGGAAACGAAATGACCTATAAAATTGCTGCGACACAAATTAAATACAACTCAAGCGATAGCACTTATTCGCTTTTTAATTACACTAAAAGGAAAGTTGGGGAAAATTCAGATATTCTTGAACGTCGTCAAAGACTAGATACGGTGTTTTCATTCGATTTGGAAGACCTTACTCCCGTAACTTATATTGCGGAGACGCTGAGTTTTACGGAACTGAATGATTTTATAAAAAAAGAAAAAGCTCGGGGTTCATCGAATATTGGTAGATATGAAGTGGTTCGATATAAGCGATGGAGTTTGCCCGTTTCAGCATATATTCTCACCATTATAGCAGTGGCCGTTTCATCAGTGAAAAGAAGAGGAGGGATGGGAGTAAATTTGGCAATTGGGATAAGTATTGGGATGGTGTTCATCTTTTTCGATAAAGTTTTCGGAACCATGGCTGAGCAGAGTTCATTTTCTCCTTTTTTGGCTACCTGGTTTCCAAACATGATTTTCGCAATCTTGGCAATTTATCTTTTAAGAAATGCGAAACGATAAGCTCTTAAACTATCTCCATCTCCATTTTATAGTTTTCATCTGGGGGTTTACAGCGGTTTTAGGAGCTTTAATCTCACTTGAGGCAATTCCATTGGTATGGTATCGAATGTTGTTGGCTACGGGTTTTGTTTTTTTGTTTCTGAAATTTAGAAAAGAAAATCTAAAATTTTCATTGAAGACTCTTGGCGGTTTTGCTGTTGCTGGAGTTATCATTGCGCTTCACTGGCTCACTTTTTTTGGAGCAATAAAAGCTTCGAATGTATCTATAACCCTTGCGGTCCTTTCCACAGGCGCATTTTTCGCATCTTTATTAGAGCCCTTGTTCTATGGTAGAAAAATAATCCTATATGAGGTGTTGTTTGGGGTAATAGTCATTATCGGACTATATATTATCTTTGATGTTGAAGCCTCGCATGCTTTGGGAATTGGATTGGCGCTGATATCAGCATTTTTGAGTGCTCTTTTTTCTGTAATTAATGGAAAATTTGTTCAGAAATACAAAGCTTCGGTAATTTCATTTTACGAATTAATGTTTGGTGTGATAGCGATTTCAATTTTCCTTTTAGCCTCAGGCAGTTTTACCACTCAGTTTTTTATAGTTTCTGCTCATGATTGGATGTATCTGGCAATTTTAGCCTCGGCCTGCACAGCTTATGCCTTTATCGCCTCCACACATGTAATGAAATGGATAAGTCCTTACACCGTAATGCTAACCATAAATATGGAGCCTGTTTACGGAATTATATTGGCTTTACTGATTCTAGGAGATTCTGAGAAAATGGGGCCACAATTTTATTATGGAGCAATCATTATCTTGTTGACAGTCATCACTAATGGAATTATTAAAATATCACAAGAGAGAAAACGAAAAAGATTAGCCAAGACCTAAGCACAAAAATTTTATCTTTGTAAATTAAGTAAAAAATATAAAAGGGTAGTTATTATGGAATATTTGGACTTTGAATTGCCTATTAAGGAGTTGCAAGAGCAATACGAAAAGGCCTGCCTTATCGGAACAGAGAGTGATGTTGATGTAAGTAATACTTGTAAACAAATAGAAAAAAAGCTCAAGGATAAGAAAAAGGAAATTTATAAAAACCTCACCCCTTGGCAGCGAGTTCAGCTTTCGAGGCATCCTGAGCGACCTTATACCATGGACTATATAAACGCCATTTGCGGAGATTCATTTCTCGAACTTCACGGTGATAGAGGCTTTAAGGACGATAAAGCAATGGTTGGTGGTTTAGGAAAAATAGGAGACCAAAGTTATATGTTTGTTGGCCAGCAAAAAGGGTATAACACCAAAACACGCCAGTACCGCAATTTTGGAATGGCAAACCCTGAAGGATACAGAAAAGCACTTCGTTTAATGAAGTCTGCTGAAAAGTTTGGGCTTCCTGTTGTTTCCTTAATTGATACTCCTGGAGCATTTCCGGGGCTAGAGGCTGAGGAAAGAGGGCAAGGTGAAGCCATTGCACGGAATATTATAGAAATGACTCGACTTAAGGTCCCAATAATTGTCGTGATTATTGGTGAAGGAGCGAGTGGAGGCGCGTTGGGAATTGGAGTTGGTGACAGAGTATTAATGTTAGAAAATACTTGGTATTCGGTTATATCCCCCGAAAGCTGTTCTTCTATTTTATGGCGAAGCTGGGAATTTAAGGAACAAGCTGCGGAAGCCTTAAAACTTACTGCAATTGATATGAAAAAACTCAAGCTTATCGACGAAATTATCAAAGAACCTTTAGGTGGAGCGCATAGCAATCGGGAAAAGACATTTTTAACTGTTTC
The DNA here is from genome assembly GCA_048270045.1 of Aequorivita sp. Lineage (GTDB taxonomy): Bacteria > Bacteroidota > Bacteroidia > Flavobacteriales > Flavobacteriaceae > Aequorivita. Next base: position 8,236 of record JBLWTS010000032.1, on the reverse strand, counting down.
GGCAGCCATCGAAAAGACTTTTAAGGAATTAAAAATGTTATCCCCAACCGATTTAGTGAAAAAACGAATGGATAAATATTTGGAAATGGGAGCCTTCAAAGACTAAAACGAACAATAACATACACTAACGCAAATCCGAGGCTTGTACTTCGGATTTTTTTGTGTGTTATGAACAAAATTTTTATGTTATTAACAGTGTCAATGTTGACGACCTGTTAATAGAGAATCCGAAAAAAACATGGATTCGTCTTAACATTTTCTTTACATTCGCACTATGGAAAAATTAAAGTCTCAACCTAGTTTCTCAACTCGCAGTTCGCAAGTTATTTCGCTCGAAAAGGGTAAAATTCCGCCGCAAGCTATTGATTTAGAAGAGGTTGTTTTAGGGGCTTTGATGATTGATAAAAAAGGAGTCGATGAAGTGATCGACATTCTTCATCCCGAAGTTTTCTATAGACCTGCTCATCAGCATATCTTCGAGGCTATCCATAATTTGTTTGAAAACAGTCAACCAGTGGACTTATTAACCGTTTCTTCGCAATTAAAGAAGGAAGGGAAACTAGATCTCGCTGGAGGAGAGTTTTACTTGATTCAACTCACTCAAAAAGTATCCTCTTCAGCTCATATTGAGTTCCATGCACGCATAATTCTTCAAAAGTATATTCAGCGAAGTCTTATTAAAATTTCAAATGAAATAATAGAGGCCTCTTATGATGAAGGAACTGATGTTTTTGATCTTTTAGATAATGCCGAAGCAAAACTGTATGAGGTAACTCAAGGGAATATTAAAAAATCTTCCGAAACTGCCCAAGACTTGGTTATTCAAGCAAAAAAACGAATTGAGGAAATAGCGAATAAGGAAGGCCTGTCTGGAGTTCCCTCGGGATTTCCGAAATTAGATGCGCTTACCTCCGGTTGGCAACCTAGCGATTTGATTATTATCGCTGCCCGACCTGGGATGGGAAAAACGGCACTTACTCTTTCCATGGCACGAAATATTGCGGTGGATCATAATATTCCAGTGGCATTTTTCTCGTTGGAAATGTCTTCCGTTCAGCTTATTACTCGTTTGATATCTTCTGAAACGCATCTAAATTCCGAAAAACTACGTACTGGAAAACTTGAAAAGCATGAGTGGGAACAACTGAACGTTAAAGTGAAAAGCTTAGAAAAAGCTCCACTCTTTATTGACGACACGCCATCCTTATCCATTTTTGACCTGCGTGCCAAAGCCAGACGACTTTCATCCCAGCACGGAATAAAAATGATTATTGTTGATTACCTGCAATTGATGACTGCTGGCGGAAGTCAAAAAGGAGGAAACAGAGAACAAGAAATATCTTCCATCTCTCGAAACTTAAAGGCCTTGGCTAAGGAATTAAACATTCCGGTAATTGCTCTTTCACAGCTTTCTAGAGCGGTTGAAACCCGTGGCGGAAGCAAGCGTCCGTTGCTTTCCGATCTTCGTGAATCAGGAGCAATTGAGCAGGATGCGGATATTGTGTCTTTTATTTATCGTCCTGAGTATTACAAAATTGACGAATGGGACGATGAGGAGCATACTCCTACAGCAGGACAAGCGGAGTTTATTGTCGCCAAGCACAGAAATGGTGGCTTGGAGGAAATTCGTTTGAAATTTATCGGTCATCTTGGTAAGTTTGAAAGCCTTGATTCTTATGATATCCGAACAGAAATTCCTTCCAGAATGAATGACGCCGCCAATGATGACACCTTTAGAACAAAGAACTTGCCATCACCTGATGAGGCTTTTGGAAGCTCAATGAACAATGATTTTTCAGGAGGCGACAATGATGATGTTCCGTTTTAATTTCTTATTCTTCCAACCAAAATCTATAGATTGATATTTAGATTCTTAAGTGCCTTAGGGATTACAATATTGCGGCTTAAATATTGTTGTTATATTTGATCCTAATAAGCCGAAGTTCTCGGAACTTTCTTAAAATATATTATGACGAAGTATTGTATAATAATTTTTATTTTTCTTTTTTCAATAAAAGCTTCTGCCTCCTATATACTTATTCCAATGGATGCTGAATTTCAAAAGGAACATCTTAAAGCTTATGGAATCACCTATTGGGTGCTGGAAAAACAACAAAAAGTAAAATGGTTATTGAACTATCGCGGTGGCTCATTCCTAATGCCCGATTCTCCTGAAATCCAAAGGGAATGCCAGATTCGCGGTGTTTCATTCGAAGTTCTTTCAGACAGTAAAACAGAGCAGATTCTTACTGACATTAGCAGTCCTTCAAAGAATATGGATGCCGTAGTTTTGGAGAAAGCTCCAAGAATTGCAGTTTATTCTCCCAAAAGTAATCTTCCGTGGGATGATGCTGTTACTATGGTTTTGACTTATGCTGAAATTCCATACACTGTGATTTACGATGAGGAAGTACTAGGGGATCAGCTCATTTTATACGATTGGCTACACTTGCACCACGAAGATTTTACAGGTCAATACGGTAAATTCTACCGAGCCTATCGTTCCGCCCCTTGGTATATTGAGGACAAAAAAAGGGCAGAAGCTCTTGCGGCTAAACTTGGATTTTCTAAGGTTTCAGATGAGAAATTGGCTGTGGCAAAGAAAATCAGGGATTACGTTATAGGCGGTGGCTTTATGTTTGCTATGTGCAGCGCCACAGACAGTTTTGACATTGCCCTTTCTGCGGAGGGAGTTGATATTTGCGAGCCGATGTTCGATGGCGATCCAAGCGAACCAAACTATCAAAGTAAAATAGATTACAATAAAACCTTTGCTTTTACTGATTTCATTTTGGAACGAAATCCTATGGTTTATGAGTTCTCTAGTATTGATATGACCGATAAGCGAAGAATTGCAAAAGAGTCAGATTATTTCACTTTAATGGATTATTCTGCCAAATGGGATCCAATTCCTACAATGCTTTGTCAAAACCATACCGCGTTGGTTAAGGGCTTTATGGGACAAACCACAGCTTTTGCAAGAGAACAAATTAAGGCGAATGTTCTGGTTATGGGGGAAAACAAAACAAATGGAGAGGCTCGCTATATTCACGGAATCAAAGGAAAAGGTTTCTTTACCTTTTATAGCGGTCACGATCCTGAGGATTATCAACACAGAGTAGGGGATGCGCCTACTGAATTGGCACTACACCCCAAGTCGCCAGGATACAGACTTATTTTGAACAATGTCTTATTTCCCGCTGCAAAAAAGAAGAAGCAGAAGACCTAAGGCTTTTGAAGACTTTCATAATAATCCTTAGGTGGTAAAACCGTAATTTCGACACGGCGGTTAATTTGTTTGTTTGCTTTCGTGTCATTTGGAACACGAGGTTTTGTTTCACCAAAAGGTTTTATTTCGTAATCATAGTTCATTTTTTCTCCGAAGATTTCGATTAATCTTTCTTTGACTGAAAGACATCTGTTTTCCGAAAGGATAAGGTTCATTTCCTCACTTCCGTCACTATCAGTGTGACCTTCAATTATAATAGTTGCTTTATCTACTTTTCGGATTGAATTTGCTAAGGAATCTAGGCTGTTTTTTGCAGTTGTTTTCAGATTATATTTTGCAACATCAAATAAGACGTCAGCGTCTATGGTTAGTTTTATCACGCTGTTAATGGCTCCAATAGCATCGATATCTGCGCCGGAACTCAGACTGCGACAAAGGACTTTTAAATCTGTTATCCGTAGAAAATAGAAGACTGTTGCTTCATCTACTCCTGCATCGCTGAGTTCAATAATGGATTTCCCACCATCGATCTGTCCAGCATAAACCCAATCCGTTCCATTTTTTGAAATTTCTACTTTGGCTGATTCCCGAGAAGGCCCTACTTCAAATATATATAAGTCATCACCGGGAAGATTCATAAAACCATTGTCCGTAAATTCAACGATCACTGAGCCCCCACAACCTAACGAGAGGAAGTTTGCAGTATGATAACTGGCGTAATTTGGTTCTTGAAGACATTGGGTGCTGTCGCGATATTTCTGAGCAGGAGCAGGAGATCCGACTTTGAATTCTACAAGCTTATCTGCAAATGAAATCTTTCCTAATGGCAGGTAAATTTTTTCGTAACGGTCAATTCTATAATATTTTCCAGTTTTATTTTGAGATATTAGAATACTTCCAGAGAGTAGCATGAATGCTAAAAGTATGAATCTGGAAGAGCGCATTAGAAAATTTTTACCGAAGATAAGAAATCTTGCCGGACTGGAACTATTGCATAAAAAAACCACCTCAATTACGAGGTGGTCCTTTAGGCGAAATAATATTGGTTTGTGTCTTACTTTACTTTATTTACAATAGCTGCAAAAGCCTCTGGGTGATTCATCGCTAAATCGGCCAAAACCTTTCGGTTAAGTTCAATTCCACTGTTTTTCAAACTTCCCATAAACTGTGAATAAGACATTCCATGCTGTCTTGCTCCCGCATTAATACGGGTAATCCATAAGGATCTGAAATTTCTCTTTTTTACTCGGCGGTCGCGGTATGAATAAAGCATTGCTTTGTCCACAGCATTTTTAGCTACCGTCCATACGTTTTTACGTCTTCCAAAGTATCCTTTGGCTTGTTTAAGAACCTTTTTACGGCGGGCTCTCTTCGCAACTGAATTTACTGATCTTGGCATAATTTTGTTTTGTTTTGTAGCAGGCGATTCCTTAATTCTGAATTATGAATTCTGAATTCTGAATTCTTTTAAAAGCACTGCTCCAGGGTTTATATTATTGTTTTAACCGGTGTGGATGAATTACTTCAATCCAAGCATGTGTTTAACATTGCTCATATCAGCCTTATGAACTAGGCCCATTTTGGTCAATGCTTTTTTACGTTTTTTGCTTTTCTTTGTTAAGATGTGGCTTTTAAACGCATGCTTTCTTTTGATCTTACCTGTACCTGTAAGCTTAAAACGCTTTTTGGCACTGGATTTTGTTTTTTGTTTCGGCATGTTTCCTACTTTATTATTAATTATTTCGCTTTATTGTTACATCCAGCTCCTAAGAGGAACCGAAAGATTTTTGATTTTTTACTGACCACTGCTTACTTTTTCTTCGGTGCAATGAACATAATCATTCGTTTCCCTTCCAATTTTGGCATTTGCTCTACTTTTCCAAATTCCTCTAAATCTCGAGCCAATCGCAAAAGCAATATTTCGCCTTGATCTTTATAGATAATAGAACGGCCTTTGAAGAATACATACGATTTCAATTTTGAGCCTTCCTGCAAAAACTTTTCGGCGTGTTTTCTTTTGAACTCGTAATCGTGATCATCGGTATTTGGACCAAACCTGATTTCCTTGATGGTAACCTTTGTTGCCTTGGCCTTTAACACCTTTTCACGCTTTTTCTGTTCATAGACAAATTTTTTATAGTCTATAACCTTACAAACGGGTGGATTTGCATTTGGGGAAATTTCGACAAGATCTAATTCTTGCTCCTCGGCGATTTCGCGAGCTCTTTTCAGGGGATAAACACCTACTTCAACATTATCTCCCACAAGGCGCACTTCTTCGGCACGGATTTTTGCATTTATCCTGTGCTGATCTTCCTTAATCACCCTTGCAGGGCCTCTACTTCTTTTTCTTCGTATTGCTATGGCTTATATAATTTTAGTTAAACATTAAATTCTTTTGATTCCTTTTTAACTGTTTGCTGAATCAATTCTGAGAAAGCCTCGATAGTCATAGTACCCAGGTCACCTTCCCCGTGTTTTCGTACAGAAACCGTGCCATCCATTTCTTCATGCTCGCCTACAATGAGCATATAAGGGATTTTATTCATTTCGGCCTCCCTTATTTTCTTGCCAATGGTTTCGTTTCTATGGTCAACAAGGGCGCGAATTTCGTCATTTTCAAGCAAATTTAAAACTTTTTGAGAGTATTTTTCATATTTTTCGCTTAACGATAAAATGATAACCTGTTCTGGGGTTAGCCACAGCGGGAAATTCCCCCCTGTGTGCTCTAGCAGAATGGCCACAAAGCGCTCCATACTTCCAAAGGGAGCTCGGTGAATCATCACGGGCCGATGCATTTTGTCGTCACTTCCCTTATACTCTAATTCAAAGCGCTCGGGAAGGTTGTAATCAACTTGTATTGTGCCCAGTTGCCAGCTCCTGCCAAGGGCATCCTTTACCATAAAATCCAATTTGGGACCGTAAAATGCAGCTTCACCATATTCAATTTTATAATCTAGCTCTTTGGATTTGGCTGCGTTGATGATGGCATTTTCCGCTTTTTCCCAATTTTCAAGTGAGCCAATATATTTATCGGGATTATTTGGATCGCGTAATGACACTTGAGTGGAAAAATTTTCAAAGCCTAAAGATCCAAAAACATACAAGACCAAGTCAATTACTTTTTTGAACTCCTCATCTAATTGATCGGGAGTACAGAAGATATGTGCATCATCCTGGGTAAATCCCCGAACTCTTGTCAAGCCGTGAAGCTCTCCACTTTGTTCATAACGGTATACGGTTCCAAATTCTGCAAACCGTTTCGGAAGATCTTTATAGGACCAAGATTTGCTATTGAATATCTCACAGTGATGAGGGCAATTCATTGGCTTCAGCAAGAATTCCTCTCCTTCACTAGGGGTTTTAATTGGTTGGAAGCTATCGGCTCCATATTTTGCATAGTGCCCCGAAGTAACATAGAGTTCCTTCTGGCCGATATGAGGAGTAATAACCATTTCATAGCCAGCCTTTTTCTGGGCTTTTTTCAGGAAATTTTCAAGTCTTTCTCTTAAAGCGGCTCCTTTTGGCAGCCAGAGAGGAAGGCCTTGACCTACTTTTTGCGAAAAAGTGAATAACTCCAGTTCCCTTCCCAGCTTTCTATGGTCGCGTTTCTTTGCTTCTTCCAGCAATTGAAGATATTCAGTTAAATCCTTTTGTTTAGGAAAACTGATTCCATAAATGCGCGTTAGCTGTTTGTTTTTTTCGTCGCCACGCCAATAAGCACCGGCGATGTTCATTAATTTGATTGCTTTTACTATTCCTGTATTTGGAATATGCCCTCCACGACACAAATCGGTAAAATTGTCGTGATCACAGAACGTGATTGTGCCATCGTCCAAGTTTTCAATTAACTCTACCTTATATTCATTGCCTTGCTTCTTATAATAATTCAATGCATCTGCTTTTGAAGCTTCACGTATTGAAAATTCATGTTTGCCTCTGGCAATTTCTAGCATCTTATCTTCAACCGTCTTTAAATCCTTTTCCGAAATTGCTTTTTCTCCAAAGTCAACATCGTAATAAAACCCATTTTCAATGGCAGGGCCAATAGTCAATTTTATTCCAGGGTAAAGTTCCTCTAGTGCCTGAGCCAGAATATGTGCAGATGAGTGCCAAAACGCTTTTTTTCCCTCATCGTTGTTCCATGTGTATAATATGAGACTTCCATCTTCTGTGAGCGGAGTGGTCGTTTCAACCGTTTCATTGTTAAAGGAAGCCGAAATAACATTTCGAGCAAACCCTTCGCTTATACTTATGGCTATATCCATCGGAGATACTCCGGCATCAAAATGCTTTACACTTCCATCGGGTAGGGTAATGGCTATCATATTCTGAAAAATTTTAGGGTGCAAATATAGTGTTAGTTTCGGCGGTTTGCAATATTTGATTTTGAATATTCTAGGGACATCTTAAGGGTGTTTTTGGATGCATGTTGCAGAAAAATAGATGATAATTTGAGATAAGAATCATACCAATTAATTAACTAAGAATAATTGAGGTGATTATAGTCTATATATTAAGGTAAAAAAAGCTCAAAAAATATTTACGGACTAATTGTGAGCCTGTCAAGTGTTTAGTTCTTGGATGGCAAAATATTTTAAAAAAACCTTGTAATAAGTTTGTGTGAACAAAAAAGGGTTTTACATTTGCACCCCGCTAACGACAGTTGAATATTTTGGTTGTTTAGTAGAGATAGCGAAACGTTCTTTTTTTTAAAAATACTTTTCAAAAAGCCTTGTGGGGTTGAAAAAAGGATTTTATATTTGCACCCGCTTAGGATAGCAGCGAGGGTTGTTCGGGGGAATGCAAAAAGTTCATTAATTTTTTTTTCAAATGTTTTTTCAAAAAACATTGCAGGATTAAAAAAGAGTTGTATATTTGCACCCGCTTAGAGGAGCAGGGGTGTTCAAAACACGATGAAAGGCAGTAATAGCAGCGGTTCGAGTCCGTTCCATCGACAAAATTGGATCTCTATTTATAGGGAGAAGTTCATTGAGATATTGAAAT
>JBLWTS010000031.1:0-29739 GCA_048270045.1 Aequorivita sp. | reverse complement strand
AAACGTCTTCCATATACCCCTTCACCGCTTCAAAATCAAGTCCGCCATAATTTCCGCTACTCATTAAAAGCAAACAAGAATTTTCATAATCTTGGGAATAGAGAAACGTTTTAAAATCAGCTGGATTTGTGAAAACAACCAAATCCTCTCGGTCAAAGGCTTCTTCTATTTGCTCTATTTTTATCTCTTCTAATTGCTTAATCATCACGGCATGGGGAGAATAAAAGACCACTGCCGAATCAGCTGAATCAAGCGTTCCGCGATATTCTTTTAGAAAATCAGGCGAAAGGCTACTGTAAGTATGTAATTCTAAACAAGCGATTAACTTGCGATTTGGATATTGATTTTTAACCGCTTGCGTTGTCGCCTTTACTTTACTTGGAGAATGGGCGTAATCTTTATATGCTACTGAAGTTTTAGTTTCAGCTATTTTTTCTAAACGTTTGCTCGCTCCTCTGAAGCTTGCAATTGCTTCATAAAAATCGTCAGCATCGACGCCCATTAATTGACAAATCCAACGGGCTCCTTCTAAGTTTTTTAAGTTGTGTTCACCAAAGATTTCGATAGGCATAGGACCTTCGGGAGTTTCCAAAAGGGTCGTTCCATTATCCACCTTGTAATTGGGAGTTCGGTATGGATATTTTTTAATGTGATTTGTAGAAGCTTCTACTACTCGTTTTACTTCAGGGTCCTCTTCATTGTAAATTATAGCCCCACCATTGGTGATTTCGTTTAAAAATATTTCAAACTGCTCCACGTAATTTTCATAGGTAGGAAAAACATTGACGTGATCCCAAGCTATACCGCTCAACAAAGCAATATTAGGTTTATAAAGGTGGAATTTAGGCCGCCTATCAATTGGAGAGGAGAGATATTCATCGCCTTCAATTACTATAAAATCGTTGTCATCGGTAATCTTCACCATAGTATCAAAACCTTCAAGTTGGGCACCGACCATATAATCTACATCTTTTCCTTGATAATTCATTACATGAAGAATCATTGAGGTAATGGTCGTTTTTCCGTGGGAACCTCCAATAATCACACGGGTTTTGTTTTTGGATTGTTCGTAAAGAAATTCAGGATAACTGTATATTTTCAATCCAAGCTCCTTCGCTTTTAAAAGTTCGGGATTGTCTGCCTTGGCGTGCATTCCAAGGATAACAGCATCAATATCGGAAGTGATTTTTTCTGGAAACCAACCTTCTTCCGAAGGCAATAAACCTTTGTTTTTCAATCTTGTTTTTGAAGGTTCAAAAACTTCGTCATCGCTTCCTGTTATGGCATCTCCTTTTTGGTTTAACGCTAAGGCAAGATTATGCATCGCGCTGCCGCCGATGGCTATGAAGTGGATTCTCATATGGTGGTTTTGGGTTTCAAGTTTCAAGTTTCGGGTTTCAAGTTTCAATGCAGGTTGTATACCGTTTTATCTTAACAAAGATACTTTTTCTAATCCTGAATTGAAATATTCAGAATTTGAAATTAAAAAGCTAAGATGTGGGATTTTTCCTTTTGAGCTTCTTTAAAATCATCATTATCAGACAAGGCTTTATTTATCCAGCTAAGGGCAATTTCCTTTTTACCTAAATTTCTATAAATCTGCGCCAATCTATAATACGCCCACTCTTTAGGTACGCCGTCTTTGATTGTGTAATTGGCTAAGTAAACACCCAAACTCTCAATGCCATAATCTGGTTCTAGGTTATATTGGGCGCAGATTTTTCCGATTTGATAGTTGAGCTGGTTGCGTTTATGGAGTTTTAATGACTTTGAAGTTGTTTCCAATGCTTGTTGTGGCTGATTGTTTTTTTCGTATAAACTCGTGAGTTTTTCGTAAGTATGTGGCGAACCTCCTACTTCAATTGCTTTTTTATAATAACGCTCGGCATCTTTTGGTCTTTTGGAATATTCGGCAATATACCCTTTGGCCAAATACCCATCGACTGGGGAAATACTGCCCAATTCTTTCGCATAGTCAATTGCCCTGTTTTCACTGCCGCCAAAGATTCCTGGTAATTGTATATAAAATTCTATTAACGCCCATCTTGCCTCGATGTGTTTCGAATCTAACTTTGCAGCCATTTCCAACTGACTCTTTATGTCGCCGATGTAAGTCAGAGCTCGGATTCGATTAATGGACATGGCTTTCATCCCCATTGCGCCTCCGTATTTAAAATGATAATTGGCGTTTAACGGTTCCTTATTTACCAAGATTTCGTAATAACTAATGGCTGTATCCCACTCCCTGCCATAAGCAGCAATATCCCCTAAATATTCTTGAGTTTTCTTGTCGTTGGGATGTTTTCGTAAATAATTCTCGAAAATCGGTTTTGCTTTGCTGAATTTTTCTTGTTTAAAATAGTCTTCGGCTTGCGAATAATTATCCTGAGCAATTGCAAAAGAAGATACTAGAAAAAAGAAGAGTGGGATAATGGATAGTTTTTCTCGGATCTGAAGAAATCTCTCGCATACTCCAATTCCTCCTAGTAAATGGAGGAAGGATTTAAAGGTTCCAAGAAGTTTTTGGGATTGCAATTCTGCTTATTTTCTGATTACTGACTACTGACTACTTTTTCACAGGTGGATATTTATTCAATATCTTTTGAATAACGGATAGATAATAAGCTTCCTTTTGCTGAGGAGTTGCACGTTCTTTCTTTTCGCCTTCGGCAACGGCTTGCCATACCAAATCGTCTTTTTGAACATCTATAAAATCTATAGTCAATTGTTGATTGACCACTCTTCCGCCGATAGGAATTCCACCACTTACACCCACGCCCACATTACCTCCTCCGCTGCCAATGCCAATACCGATGGTGTTTCTAGAGGCTGACACCCTTTCACTTGCGTAAAAATTAATGAGTAATTGTGGAGTTTCACTCTTTTGGAAACCGCGATCTTGGAGCAGGCTATCGGTGAAGTGCATAATTCTTGAATCGTCCAACTCGCTCAGACCAGAATCAATGGTAGGATAAAAATTGTATAAATAATAGGTTGAAAAATCTACTTTTTGATCATAATCTACAGCTACTGTTGCGCCGCAGGAAATTAAAAGTAATGTAACAGCGAGTATTGAGAGGAGCTTCATTTTGTTTTTTATTTCGAATAAAAATACGCAAAAAAGCTTCTGTGGGTTTAGGCTTTGTTATTGTTTAACAATTTTCTTGGGAAGAATTACGGATGCAATCACGACAATACAAAGGAATGACTTTTAATTGATAGTTTTGTTCATTTGTCACATTTCGACTGTGCTCATGAAGCTATTTTTGTGTTAACCCTCTTGCATACCTCGGCTCCGCACGGTAACCGATTACTAGTTTAGCATCTTCCACAGCTTATCCTTCAACTCAATAAGTCCTTGATTCGACACGGCGGAAATAAACATGTATGGAATTCCTTTAAACTCCTTGTCCAATATTTTTTTCATTTCGGCTTTTAGTTCATCATCAAGCATATCGCTTTTGCTGATGGTTACCAAGCGTTCTTTGTCAAGCAATTGAGGATTGTAGCGACGAAGTTCATCCACTAAGATTTCGTATTGGTCCTTGATATCGGGTGCATCTGCAGGAATCAGAAACAAGAGGGTTGAGTTTCGTTCTATATGACGAAGAAAACGATGGCCAATGCCTTTCCCTTCGGCTGCGCCTTCTATTATTCCTGGGATATCGGCTACCACAAAAGTCTGGAAGTCGCGGTATTCCACGATGCCTAAGTTGGGTTTTAGAGTGGTAAATTCGTAATTGGCAATCTTCGGTTTTGCTGCGGTAATAACGGAGAGCAAGGTTGACTTTCCTGCGTTAGGAAAACCTACCAGACCTACATCGGCAAGTATTTTTAGTTCAAGAATAATGTCCTTCTCTTCTCCTTCCTCGCCAGGTTGTGCAAAGCGCGGGGTTTGTTGGGTCGCCGTTTTAAAATGGGCATTCCCCATACCGCCACGACCACCTTTTGCGATGATAGCTTCTTCCCCATCTTCGGTGAGCTCAAATAATATTTCCTCAGTTTCCTTATCCCGAACAATGGTCCCCAGAGGAACTTCTACATAAACATCAGCTCCATCGGCGCCCGTACTCGTTTGTTTGCTTCCTGCGCCTCCGTGCTCCGCTCTAAAATGCCGTTTAAACTTAAGATGGTATAGCGTCCAAAGATTTTTGTTCGCCTTGATGATTACGTGACCACCACGGCCACCATCACCACCATCTGGCCCACCTTTGGGAATGTATTTTTCCCTCCGCATATGGCGACTGCCTTGTCCGCCCTTTCCGGACGTTACATGAACTTTTACGTAATCTACAAAATTGCCTTCAGTCACAAAAAAGTTATTTAGTTAATGGTTATTTAGAGAGCTGTTCCCCCTTCGGGGGTTAGGGGGCCAAACTATCTATTACTTTACTCAGTCGTTCGGTGATTTCTTCAATAGAACCTACGCCATTAACACCGTAATATTTATTCTTCTTTTGATAATAATCCTTTAAGATGGCAGTTTCATCGTAATAAACCTTAATGCGGTTTCGGATAATCTTTTCGTCTGCATCGTCTGGTCTGCCGCTGGTTTTGCCACGATTGAGCAGGCGTTTTACGAGAACCTCATCGTCCACTTCCAAAGCTACCATGGCATCTATTTGGGAGTCCTTATCCTCCATTAAATGACTAAGGACTTCTGCTTGGGCTTCAGTTCGAGGAAAACCGTCGAATATAAACCCGTGGGCATCTGGATTTTTGTCAACCTCAGTGCTTAACATATCGATGGTAATTTCATCTGGCACCAATTTTCCTTTGGCCATAAATGATTTGGCTAGATTGCCTAAGTCTGTTTCGTTTTTGATATTATATCGGAAAACGTCTCCTGTGGAGATGTGAACTAGGTTGTATTTTTCTTTCAGAAAGTTGGCTTGAGTACCTTTTCCTGCACCTGGAGGGCCAAATAAAATTATATTGGTCATAAATGTGTTTATTAATTGGGAAAACGAAGCGGTAAAAATACGAAATTAAATTTCGGGATTCGTTAGTTTGGGATTCGGGATTAGAATTGTTTGAAAAAAGAAAGAAGGCCAATTCATTAATCACGAATAAAGAGAATGAAAGAGTGAAGCTATAAAACAAGAAATGGTAAATTTTCAGAAAGCACCAACAATTGAGGAATCTAACTTCCCTAGCACAGTCAAAGTGCCGAAATAACTATCTTTGTCAATCAACACAAAAACAGAAACTAAAAACCAATGAACTACTTCTCCACAAGCTTTACCCTCGGCATTCTCGGCGGCGGTCAATTGGGCAAAATGATGCTTTACGAAACTCGAAAATGGGATATAAAAACCCACGTTCTCGACCCAAGTGCCGAAGCTCCTTGTCGCATTGCTACTGACTATTTTCAGCAAGGCGACTTGATGGATTTTGAAACCGTTTATAACTTCGGAAAGAAGGTGGACTTACTTACTTTTGAGATTGAAGGTGTAAATGTGGAAGCTCTGGAAAAGTTGGAAAGTGAGGGGAAAAAAGTTTATCCGAGTGCCGCGACTCTGCGAAACATTCAAGACAAGGGGATTCAGAAGGAATTTTATAAGAAACATCAAATTCCCACATCGCCATTTAAAGTATATAAAGACAAAGATGATTTGAATGAAGCTATTGTTCGCAAAGAGCTGCATTTCCCGTTCGTTTGGAAAAGCTGTACGGGCGGTTATGATGGTAAGGGCGTGAGCATTATCCGTGAAGCCGAAGATGTTATCCCGTTGTCTGCTGGAGCTTGCATTGCTGAAAAATTGATTCCTTTTAAAAACGAATTGGCAGTTATCGTTGCGAGAAACCCTTCGGGCGAAGTAAAAACCTATCCTGTGGTAGAAATGGAGTTCCATCCAGAAGCAAACCAAGTGGAATACGTAATCTGCCCTGCAAGAATTGAGGAAGTGGTAGCTCAAAAAGCACGTGTTTTAGCAACCAAGGTTTCTGAAGCTTTTAAACACGTTGGTCTTTTGGCTGTAGAAATGTTCCAGACCGAAGACGATGAAATCCTGATAAACGAAGTAGCGCCAAGACCCCACAACAGCGGCCATTACAGTATTGAGGCGAGTTATACCAATCAATTTGAGCAGCATATACGGGCGATTTTAGATTTACCATTAGGCAATACGGATAGCAAAGTGGGCGGGATTATGGTAAACCTAGTAGGCGCCGAAGGTTATACAGGTCAAGTGGTTTATAAAAATATTGAAAAAATTCTCGCTATGGAAGGAGTTACTCCCCACATCTACGGCAAAAGAGAAACCCGCCCTTTCAGAAAGATGGGGCACGTAACTATTGTAAACAAAGATCTAAATAAGGCACGGCGTATTGCGGAGGAAGTTAAGAGTACGATTGAGGTTATTGCATCCTAAACCATACTTCAACCAGCTCACCACATCGCAAAGAATGAAGTGCAACTTGTCCAAAATACTGACAAGTTGAAAAATGTAGAGATTATCAAAAAAAATACATCAAATATTATAATATATAAGGCCGATGATGGTCTAATGGATGTCCAAGTAAAATTGGACAAGGAAACAGTTTGGCTTTCTTTAAATCAAATTGCAGAATTATTTGATAAAGATAAATCTGTGATTTCTAGGCACATCAAGAATATTTTCAAAGTAGGCGAACTTGAAAGAAATTCAGTTGTTGCAAAAAATGCAACAACTGCTTCTGATGGTAAAATATATCAAGTTGAGTATTTCAATCTGGATGTAATTATTTCGGTTGGTTACCGAGTAAATTCTAAGAAAGGAACGCAATTCAGGATTTGGGCTACCAACCAGCTGAAGGAACATCTTATTAAGGGATACACTTTAAACGAAAAACGCCTCAAACAACTACAACAAACAATTCAACTTATAAAAAGAGCATCGAGACAAATCTCTAATACAGATGAAGCACAAGGTTTGATGGAAGTTCTTTCGGATTATTCAAGAGCACTTGACCTACTCGATGATTACGATCATCGCAAGCTGTCAAAAACAGTTACAGACAGCGCAGTAACTTTTAGCATCGATTATAACGAGGCGATTAAGGCCATTGAACAATTGCGTGAAAAATTTGGAGGCTCTAGCTTATTCGGAAATGAAAAGGACCAATCTTTTAAAAGCTCCATCGCTGTTATCGACCAAACCTTTGATCGAAAAGACCTCTATCCGAGTTTGGAAGAAAAAGCTGCCAATCTGTTATATTTAGTGGTTAAAAATCATTCCTTTACAGATGGGAACAAACGGATTGCCGCATGGTTATTTGTATGGTATTTGGCAAAAAATAACTTTCTTTACAACGCGGACAATTCAAAAAAAATAACAAACAATACACTGGTTGCCTTAACTTTGATGATTGCCGAAAGCAATCCCACGGAAAAGGAAATGATGATAAATGTTATTATCAACTTAATGAACTCAAAAGAACAATAAATTTCAAGCTCATAAAACATTAAACCAGGAACTTGAAATATGAACCCGAAACGAATGAACAAAGTAGCAATAATAATGGGAAGCACCAGCGATTTACCAGTAATGCAGGACGCGGTGGATATTTTGAAAGAATTCAACATTGAGGTGGAAGTGGACATTGTCTCAGCCCACCGAACTCCCGACAAACTTTTTGATTATGGAAAAAATGCCCATACAAGAGGTATTTCGGTAATAATAGCCGGAGCTGGCGGCGCGGCACATTTACCGGGGATGATAGCTTCCCTTTCACCATTGCCTGTGATTGGCGTTCCAGTAAAATCCAGCAATTCTATTGATGGTTGGGACAGCATTCTTTCTATCCTTCAAATGCCTGGCGGAGTTCCCGTGGCAACGGTTGCGCTAAATGGGGCTAAAAATGCAGGTATTCTTGCTGCACAAATTATCGGAGCTTCTGATAAAACTGTTTTGGACAAAATTATATTTTATAAAGAAAGTCTTAAGCTGAAGGTTGAAGAAGGAGCTGAAAAATTGCGTAGTACCAGTAGACAGGAGCATTAGCGGTGGTCAGTGATCAACAATATTATCCTTTAATAAGTCGCTTTATTATCATCTATTAGAAAAATATTAATGAATCCTTTATTACAATCATACAACACAGCTCCATTTTCCAAAATTGAAAACAGTCATTTTCTACCTGGAATAATTAAATTAATTTCTGAAACGAAGGCAGAAATAGCTGCTATTACTTCCAGCAAGGAGGAGCCAACTTTTGAAAACACGGTCGAGGCTTTAGAAAATACTGGCGAAAAATTGGACCGAGCGACTAGTATTTTCTTCAATTTAAACAGTGCTGAAACAAATGATGAATTACAAAAAATAGCTCAAGAAGTCTCGCCATTACTCACTGAGTTCAGCAATGACATTTTGTTGAATGAAGTACTTTTTGAAAGAACAAAATCTGTTTACTTACGAAAGGATTCATTAAATCTGTCGGATGAGCAACAGATGTTATTAGAGAAAAAGTACAAGGCATTTTCACGAAATGGCGCAAATCTTTTGGAAGAAAAGAAAAGTGAATTGCGAAAGATTGATACTGAACTTTCAAAACTAAAACTCACTTTTGGAGAAAATGTACTAGCTGAAACGAATAAATTTGAACTTCACATCACTGATGAAAAAGATCTTTCTGGATTGCCCGAAGGTGTAAGAGAAGCAGCTTCACAAACCGCGTCAGAAAAAGGTAAAAAAGGTTGGATTTTTACCTTAGATTACCCAAGTTATGTTCCATTTCTAACTTATGCTGACAATCGCGAATTACGCAAAAAAATGGCGATTGCCTTTGGCGCAAAAGGTTTTCACAATGACGAATTGGACAATCAGAAAAACGTTCTTCAGATTGTAAAACTACGACATGAACGCGCCAATTTATTGGGCTATAAAAGTCACGCTCACTTCGTTCTGGAAGAGCGTATGGCAGAAACCCCAGAAAAAGTGCAATCATTTTTAAATGAATTGCTTGAAAAAGCAAAGCCAGCAGCTAAAAAAGAATTTGAGGAATTAACTGCTTTCGCAACAGAATTAGACGGTCTAGATCATTTAGAGAAATGGGATGGCGCTTATTATTCAGAAAAGTTAAAGCAGAAACGTTTCAATTTGGACGATGAAAAACTAAAACCATACTTTGAATTAAAGAACGTTATTAACGGGGTTTTCACTGTTGCTGAGAAACTTTACAGACTTCATTTTGAAGAAGTGAATAACATCGACAAATATCATCACGATGTAAAAACGTATGAAGTAAAAGATGAAAAGGGCGAATTGGTTGCAATCTTCTATGCCGATTTCCATCCGCGTGCCGGAAAACGAAATGGAGCGTGGATGACTTCCTATAAACCTCAACAAATAAAGAGCGGCAAAAACGATCGTCCACATATTTCCATAGTATGCAATTTTACAAAACCTACGGCAAGCACGCCTTCACTTTTAACTTTTAATGAAGTAACGACCTTATTTCACGAATTTGGTCATGCCCTTCACGGAATGTTGGCGAACACCCACTACCCTAGCCTCTCAGGTACTAGTGTGTATTGGGATTTTGTAGAATTGCCAAGTCAGATTTTAGAGAATTGGTGTTATGAAAAAGAAACTTTGGAACTGTTCGCCACACATTATAAAACGGGCGAAGTAATTCCGATGGAATACGTTCAAAAAATCAAGGAATCCGCTACGTTTTTAGAAGGAATGGCAACCTTACGACAGTTGAGTTTTGGATTATTGGATATGGCCTGGCACGGTCAGGATCCATCATCAATTACAGATGTAAAAGATTTTGAAGTTGCCGCTTTTGGCCATACTCAACTTTATCCAGATGTTGCAGAGAATTGCATGAGCACTTCCTTTTCACATATATTTCAAGGAGGTTATTCGGCAGGGTATTACAGCTACAAATGGGCTGAAGTGCTGGATGCCGATGCTTTTGCATACTTTCAGCAGGAAGGAATTTTCAATAAAGAAGTGTCGGACAAGTTTAAAAACTTCGTGCTTTCTCAAGGCGGAACGCAAGATCCAATGGAACTTTATATCAAATTTCGCGGACAGAAGCCTGATCCAGAAGCACTTTTAAAAAGGGCAGGATTGCTATAAAAACAAGAAAGTCTTTCCTTTCGGTTAAGACTATAGAATAGAAACTAAATATTATTTCAAACAAAAAACCGTCTCGAAAGACGGTTTTTAAATACTAAAAATAAAGAATTAATTATTTTTTAGGACTAAAGTTTTTAAAGACTTTATTGTTCTCGTCAAAGCTAAATTTGTATACACTTGGCAATGACATTTGGTTTTGATTTCCGCTAGTTCTCGGAGCTGGAGCCCCATCGATATTAAATTTCATCACAGAGATTAAATTGGTGTTTCCACTTTCATCTGCTGGCGTCAATACTCCAGCGAATGGATTCACTCCTTGAGTGGTAGCAATTAGGTTTCCGCCATAATAAACTACTATCGTATAGTTAGTATCTGATGGCAAATCACAATTAGACCATAAATCTACTAATACTTCATATTCACCAAAAGGGATTGTAACATCTGGGCTATCTTCGTAATAGATATTTTCGTTATTGATATTATCTATATTACAAGCAGGATTACTATCCACATCTAGTTGACCGCCACTTACTGATAATCTATTGCCATAATATATTTCCGTCCCATCTGGTTCAATTACATGCAAATCAACATCATTGAGTTGATCCCAAGAAAGACTTACTTGCAAAACCCCAGTTCCAGCGTCCATTAAATTAACGGTTAGGTACTGATATTCGCTAAAATTACCTTGACCATCACTTACTGCAAAGGAAAGGGTAAAAGTATCCGAAAGGCTCTGTCCTATTAGTAATCGCAGGTCAACCATGGATTCTCCTTGTCCATTCGATGTCATAGGCACAGTGAAATAACCAGCTTCATTTTGAACTCCTACCACAACGCGGCTGGCATTTTCACTACCCATTAGTTGAATAAAATTACTTCCACCAGCCAATACGGTCGAGTTCCCACTGATGTCAGTTATATTTAATGATTGTGAATTGCTTGATGGCATTGGTCTTCCGGTAAAGTCACCATTGGTAATGTCAAAAAAACTTTTTGCGAATTCTGTACGATTCACAAGGTTCTCATCATTATCTTTATCCTTGCTACAAGAAGCGACAGTGCCTCCCAAGAATAACAAGATAACAATGAATTTCCCAATTTGAGCTAATTTTCGATTGTTGTTTTTCATTTTGTCAAGAAATTTTAGTTAGTTAATTTTATAAATTACGAGATAAAGATATATAAAATTAACATAACATTTAGATTTATTTTAGCTACTAACACACTCTCCGCTGAATCCAATTGCAACACGGACAGGCATTAAGTATAGCTACCTTTTGGAAATGGCCGAAAAACTTGGGGAATTTGGCTTCTATTCATCATAGGTTATAGACAAAAAAAATGCTTTGTCTTATTAAAATGACAAGCAAGAATTATTGATTCTCCCAGAGAATCACCTCGAATTCGAGTTTTCTTCCTGAAAGTCTTTTGAAGGTGAAAACAAAAAGATTAAAACTGAAGATATGTTACGTTTATCTTTTCCTCATTTCGCATGAGCGAATGACATAAAGGTTTTGACGATATTTTCTAATAGTTTCAGAAATATCGTCAAAATCTAATAAAAAATAAATAACGAGGTAAAATTGTGAATTAATATAAACCTATTTAATTCAATATGAATTTCTTAGTCAGGATATGGTTGTTTTCAAGTGTGAAATGAACTATATAAATTCCATTGGTAAAACCGTTAAGTTCTATGCTTCCATTTTCATTATTCACATTGTCCCCAACAATTCGCTGCCCAACCATATTATAAACCGCAACTTCCTTAACCAAAGAGGCGGTATTGTTCAACCGGTAGTTCAAAGTTTTCTCTTTGACGAATACACTCATTGCAGCATGAGAAAAATCTTCCACTGCCAAAGTTTGGGGTTTCGCAACTTCAATTAAAAACTCCAATCCAAGTTTTGTGAATTTTACAGAATGATCTGGAGTATTAAAAAAAGAATACACATCATCTGGAGTGTGAATATTGTGGTTATCCTCTCCCATTGCCGCTTCAAAAGGGAATGCTGTTTCATATCCGTATTGCGCCCAACTGGCATGGTCCGAACAACCATAGCCACATTCAGTGTAATTATAAGTAAAACTATGCGCTCCAGAATTGTTGTAATAATCCATCAAATCAACAAGATAGTTATTCAAATCATTACTATTATAGGGATCCGTGGTAATATAAATATCATCATCGGAGCCATTATATCCAGTCATATCAAACTGCACGTAGGCCAAAACGTTTACATTATTATTTGCATAATCATTGGCTATTTCATCAGATCCCACAAGACCAATTTCCTCCGCGGCATAAGCCATCACCTCAATAGTTCTGTTTGGCACAAATTGTTTTGCCAACAATACTCGAACCATCTCATTCAAGGAAGCAATCCCCGAAGCATTATCATCTGCCCCAGGAGCATCATTTCTAAGCCAGGAGGTGGAATCTATATGCCCACCAATAATTACAAATTCATCAGGATTATTGGCTCCGTCGATGGTCAAAATCACAGAGGGCATTGGGGTATTTACATGTTCAAAAATCCGAGTATGAATATCGGTTCTGCCAGAAGCAGCAATCATGGCATCCCATTTTGCCTTTTGGTCTAAAACGGCCTGCTCAGCTTGGGGTTTGGTGTGATAACGGGTTCCATAGCCCTGAAGATCCAAAATATCATTTTCAATATTGGAACCGTCCACCAGATTTAAACATTCGTTAACCAACACATCTTCCGTTATAGTAAAATCAATTAGAGTATTTCTTCGTCCCACCCTATTTAGTGCCTCCAAGGCTTTTTCTTCGGAAGCTCGAAAAATATACCCAGGCCCATGTGTTTGGACATTTTCGTGGATTTTATGAGTCGCTTCTTCACTCAACAATACAGCCGCCTGGAATTCACTACTAGCTATAATCTCTATATCATCTGGATAAAGCAATTTAAAGGACTCAGCATCACCTGAATCCATCGTGGCATATATGGAAAGCTCGTTTTGTGAAAACATAGCCATCGGCATTAGAAGGAACAAGAAAATTCCAATTGTAATATTTTTCATCGTATGATTTCTAAAATTAGTTTTGTAAAAATAAAATTTCCGCCGAATTAATAGTAAGATCGGTTAAGTTTTATTCTTTGCTTCTAAATTATTTAGAATTAAATAAATTACATTTCCTAAATGTTAATCAAACTTCCTTATTTTTGGTAAGGCTTAAAACCTTGTTCATTTTGGAAACTCTTAATCCTGAAAAATGGGTCGATAATTACGCGGATTATCTGTACAACTACACAATTGTACGGGTAAATGACGCTATTGTAGCCCAGGATCTTATTTCTGAAACTTTTCTAGCAGGACTAAAAGCGAAGAAAAACTTTAAAGGAGAAGCTACAGAACGAACTTGGTTGATTTCCATATTAAAGCGTAAGATTATTGATCATTATCGAAAAAATAACTCCACCAAAGGGAAAGCTGAGATACACATCGCTTATCAAAATCCAGATTCCGAAGGTGAATGGTTGGAGGAAAACGCCTCCGACCCATTTGACAAGACAGCTGAGGATCAAATGGAAAATGAAGAACTTAGACTGGCTATACTAGAATGTATGTCAGCACTACCAGATAGACAAGCTGAAATTTTCACAATGAAGACCATTGATGGTTTCGATACCGATGTTATTTGTAAAGAATTTAACATTACCCCGTCTAACCTGTGGGTAATAATCCACAGAGCGCGTAAATCCTTGATGGAATGCTTGGAGAAAAATTGGCTTAATTAATTTTGCAATATGAAGTTTTTTTTAAAATGCGGCGAGACTGCAGAAGTTTGCGACAAATGTCAATATAATGAAGCCAGCTTATGGGATAGTTTCAGAATGAAAATCCATTTATTGATTTGTAAATGCTGCCGCACCTATTCTTCTACTAACAACGAATTGACCAAATCGTTAAAATCAGCGAACCTAAAAACCCTTCCCCCTAAGAAAAAAGACTTATTAAGAGCCCAATTAAATCAGGAAATTCAAGCTAATTCCAAATTAAAGGATTACTGAATAAAACAAACATTAGCCACCATAAGATAGGCAATCCTTCCACCCAAAAAGAAGCAAAATAGCGACTTTGATGGGTTTTTGAAATAATCAACAAACCACCTAAGAGTATCGAAAAAACGAAAAGACTTGCCAAATAAGCGAGATCTGTAGTATGCTTAAAAAACTCAAAAACCAAGCAAACTAACAAAACTCCTTCTCCCAACATTTTAGTTCCCCACACCCCGATTTGCTGTGGCAACGTTTTCAAGTTAAGCGAATCGTACGGCACGTCTCGAATTTCAAAAGGAAGCATTAGAGCCACCACAATAACTATTCTTTGAAAAAAAGTAAGGAGCAGGTCTCCAGATATATTAGTGTTGGAGGCTACCACGGGAATAATTACAGTAATTCCAGCCCAAACAAACGCCACCACAAAAATCTTTATTCCGGTAAAACTTCGTAGATTTTTGTGTCGTATCACTGGAACCGCATAAAAAAAAGTGGGAATCCCAAAGCAAGCAGTAATCAATAACACATTCCACGGAAGGCAGAAAATACTATACAAAAGCAAGATAAAACACACTGCGGAAAAAATCTGGATGGTTTTTAACGAATAAGCCAACTGTCGATGGTGCAGTCCTGCAATTTTAGCATATTTCACAAAATTATAACCAGTAATGGCACCAAAAAAAACAAAGATCCAGAGTTCTGTCGGAATTGTTAGATTATATTCCATAACTGAAATGGCAGTAAAAGCCACCACAGCTAAAGCCACGTGTATGCTACTGTTTATATAAAATGCAAAAATCAGTTTTAGAAGTTTCATCATCCCAAAATTAATCAAAGAGTCAATACATCATCCTTTTAGGCCTTTAAAAAATTCAGACATAGAATTACTACCTTTTTTGGGTTAAAAATTGTAAATTTGCCACCTAAATTTCAATCCTAATTTAATGAACACAGATTCCTTTGCTTTAAGGCATATCGGCCCCCGAGAAAGCGACCTTCCCCAAATGCTGGAAACAGTTGGTGCAAGCTCACTTGACCAACTAATGTACGAAACCGTTCCAGACGATATTCTGCTTAAAAAAGCACTCGATCTGGACGTTGCCATGAGCGAGCAAGAGTACTTAGAACATATAACCGAGCTCTCCACAAAAAACAAATTATTCAAAACCTATATAGGGTTGGGATACCACCAAGCCAATCTTCCTCCCGTAATTCAACGGAATATCCTAGAAAACCCTGGATGGTACACAGCCTATACCCCCTACCAAGCAGAAATTGCACAAGGAAGGCTTGAGGCTTTACTGAATTTCCAAACCGCGATAACCGATTTAACGGGAATGGAACTTGCTAATGCCTCTCTTTTGGACGAATCAACTGCAGCCGCTGAAGCTATGGCATTGCTTTTCGCAGTTCGTGAAAAAGAAAAAAAACAAAACAATTCCTCCAAGTTTTTTGTTTCTCAAGAAATATTACCACAAACCCTTGCCCTTTTACAGACCCGTTCCACACCTTTGGAAATTGAGCTTGTTGTAGGCAATCATGAAGAATTTGATTTTTCAGATGATTTCTTTGGAGCCATTCTTCAATATCCAGGCAAGACAGGAAAAGTTCATAACTATAAGGAGTTTATCCAAAAAGCCAATGACTCTCAAATAAAAGTAGCCGTTGCTGCTGATATTTTGAGCTTGGTGATGCTGGAAGCTCCCGGGAACTTTGGAGTAGATGTAGTAGTAGGAACCACCCAACGTTTTGGTATTCCATTAGGTTATGGCGGTCCACACGCGGCCTATTTCGCTACCAAAGAAGAATACAAACGCAGTATCCCTGGAAGAATTATTGGGGTTAGCAAAGATACAGATGGCAATCGTGCCTTGCGGATGGCGCTCCAAACTAGAGAGCAACACATACGACGTGACAAGGCAACCTCAAATATTTGCACAGCCCAAGTTCTATTGGCTGTAATGGCAGGAATGTACACGGTGTATCACGGACCCGAAGGGTTGAAATATATTGCTCGAAAAGTCCACAACACCGCTGTAACCCTTGCCAATAACTTAGAAAAATTAGGTTTTGAGCAAATAAACGATACTTTTTTCGATACAATTGCAATAAAAACCGATGCCACTAAAATCAAATTTTTGGCTGAAGCGAAGGAAGTGAATTTTTATTATCCAGATAGCGCAACCGTTTCTATATCAATCAATGAGACGACTACTATAAAAGACCTGAATAAAATTCTCTCTATTTTTTCGGAAGCGGTTAAAAAAGACTTTCAGAAAGTGGAAGAATTAGAAACTGGCAATAAAATTCCAGAAGAAGTTGCCCGTAAAACCGAATTTCTACAACAGGAAGTATTCAATAGTTATCACAGTGAAACTGATTTGATGCGATACATCAAAAAACTGGAACGCAAGGATTTGTCATTAACCCATTCAATGATTTCATTAGGTTCTTGTACTATGAAATTAAATGCTGCCGCTGAAATGTTGCCATTGAGCGATCCAATGTGGGGTAATATGCATCCTTTTGTTCCCGTGGAACAGGCAGAAGGATACCAGATAGTATTGAAAAAATTAGAAAAGCAACTTACCGAAATCACAGGTTTTGCCGCTACTTCATTGCAACCCAATAGTGGTGCACAAGGTGAATTTGCTGGTTTGATGGTTATTCGTGCCTATCACGAATCTAAAGGAGAGGCACATAGAAACATTTGTCTTATTCCCGCTTCGGCTCATGGAACCAATCCTGCAAGTGCTGTAATGGCTGGAATGAAGGTAATTGTTACCAAATCGACCGAGGAAGGAAATATAGATGTAGAAGATCTTCGGGAGAAAGCAATAAAACACAAAGACAACCTCTCTTGTTTGATGGTTACTTATCCATCAACGCACGGGGTTTATGAATCTGCAATTCGAGAAATTACAAGCATCATCCATGAAAATGGAGGGCAAGTTTATATGGACGGCGCCAACATGAATGCCCAAGTTGGCTTAACCAACCCAGGTGCCATTGGCGCGGACGTTTGTCATTTAAATCTACATAAAACCTTCGCCATTCCCCACGGAGGTGGAGGCCCGGGCGTAGGCCCTATTTGTGTAGCTAAACAACTAGCTCCTTTTCTTCCTTCAAACCCTATTATTCAAACAGGTGGTGAGCAAGCAATAAGTGCAATTTCATCTGCACCTTACGGCAGTTCGCTGGTTTGCTTAATAAGCTATGCATATATCTGTATGCTCGGTGTGAATGGCTTGAAAAAAGCGACCCAATATGCGATTTTGAATGCAAACTATATAAAAGAGCGATTAAACGGACATTACAAAGTGCTTTATGCTGGCGAGCGTGGTCGTGCTGCCCACGAAATGATTGTAGATTGCCGACCATTCAAGGAAAAAGGAATAGAGGTTACCGACATTGCAAAACGTTTAATGGACTACGGTTTTCATGCACCGACAGTCTCTTTCCCTATTGCAGGAACATTAATGATTGAACCTACGGAAAGTGAAAGCAAAGGTTCTTTAGATCAATTTTGTGACGCGATGATTTCCATTCGAAAGGAAATTGAAACGGCAGATAAAGACGATCACAATAACGTTTTGAAAAACTCACCTCACACTTTGCAAATGCTCACTGATGATAATTGGGATTTCCCATACTCCAGAAAGGAAGCTGCATTTCCTATGGATTATATTGCCGACAATAAATTCTGGCCTTCCGTGAGAAGAATTGATGATGCTTTTGGAGATAGAAACCTTATTTGCACCTGTGATCCGATTGAAAGTTATATGGAAGCTTGATTTTGAATTATGAATGAGTTATGAAATTTGAAAAAATAAAAAATTGATTTTCGGAAGCACCTTTGATTTCGAGTTAAATTCCGTTTTCACCACGTTACAGGTTATAAAAATATAAGAATTGCATTTCAAATACTGATTACTGAAGACTGCGTACTGATTACTGACCACTGAACACGCACCCCTCGATTAGCAAAATTTCCGTATTTTTAATAAAATTTTCCCCAGTATGAGTATAAAAATAACAGGAATAGGAAGTTACATCCCCAGTCAAATTGCCAGAAATGAGCATTTTGGAGAGCATCATTTCTACAATGCGGATGGAACTCCATTTGGACAAGAAAATGAGACTATCATCGAAAAGTTCAAAGCCATAACTGGGATTGCGGAAAGAAGATATCTTCCAAAAGGTTTAAATACTTCGGATATGGCCTCGTTTGCAGCGACAAATGCCATCAAGGACGCAGGAATAGACAAGGAAGATATTGATTATATTATTGTAGCCCATAATTACGGTGATGTTGCATTCGGTTCAGTCCAAAGTGACACGGTACCAAGCATTGCTACCCGAGTAAAACACAATCTAAAGATTTACAAACCCACTTGTGTGGGATACGATATGCTTTTTGGTTGTCCAGGATGGCTAGAGGGTATGATTCAGGCCAATGCTTTCATCAAAGCCGGCATTGCCAAAAAATGTTTGGTCATCGGGGCAGAAGCTCTTTCACGCGTTGTAGATCCACACGATCGTGACTCCATGATTTATAGCGACGGCGCAGGAGCAGCAGTAGTAGAAGCATCAGATGAAGAAGGTGGAATTCTTTCCCATTTCAGTGCAACGTATGCTTTTGAGGAGGCACATTTTATCTATTTTGGTGAAAGCAACAATTTAGAAAGCAAGGATAACCGCCGCTACATAAAAATGTATGGCAGAAAGATCTACGAATTTGCCCTAAACCACGTTCCAGACGCAATGAAAACCTGTTTGGACCAAAGTGGACATGGAATCGATGATGTAAAAATGATTTTTATCCATCAAGCCAATGAAAAAATGGATGAGGCCATCGTTAATCGTTTTTATAAATTACACGATCGTCCCACTCCCGAAGGCATAATGCCCATGAGTATCAATAAACTTGGAAATAGTAGCGTTGCAACAATTCCTACGTTATACGATTTAGTATTGAACGGTGAAATGGAAGATTATAACGTCCAAAAAGGAGATCTCGTCATTTTTGCAAGTGTTGGGGCTGGAATGAATATCAATTCGATTGTTTATAAAGTGTAAATCAATTCAGACTTCTGAATTCTGAATTCTGAATTAAAAAGATGTACGAAGATAGATTCCCAAAAAAGAGATATAAACACACACTTCGTTTTCTGAATGAGGTTATTTCCAAAGAAGAAAAGATTCTCGATCTTGGAGTTCCAAACCCATTTTCTAAAATTCTATCACAAGAAGGTTTTAATGTAACCAATACATCAGGAGAAGATCTAGATATACAAACTAAGATTGTAAAAACTGCGGAATTCGACGTGGTCACTGCTTTTGAAATCTTCGAACATTTAGTTTCCCCGTTCAATGTTTTAAAAGACATTCAGGCAAAAAAACTAGTGGCTTCAATCCCTTTGAAGTTGTGGTTCTCCCCTGCTTACCGAAGCAAAACCGACAAATGGGACCGCCATTTCCACGAATTTGAGGATTGGCAATTCGATTGGCTTTTAGAAAAATCGGGATGGCATATTGTAAAACGAGAAAAGTTCACAAATCCCGTCAAGAAGATAGGAATTCGTCCGTTATTGCGAAAAATAACTCCTAGGTATTACATGATTTATGCGGAAAGAAAATAATGGATTTCCACATCATCATACCTGCCAATAATGAAGAAGTATATTTATCCCAAACGCTTCAGTCCTTGGTGGAACAAACCTTGCTTCCCAAGAAAATTGTTGTGGTGAATGATGGTTCAACTGATGGCACTCAAAAAATAATCGATAGTTTTTCCGAAGAATACGATTTCATCAAAGGTATTCTTCACAATTCCGAAGAAACCCATGTGCCCGGAAGCAAAGTGATCAACGCATTTTATAAAGGTTTCCAAACTTTAGACGACAACTTCGACATTATCTGCAAGTTTGATGCTGACTTGATCTTTCCTGCCAATTATTTAGAAAAAATAGCTGAAATTTTCAAAAACGATACAAAAATTGGAATGGCAGGTGGTTTCTGTTATATCGAAAAATCTGGCCAATGGGTTTTGGAAAACCTAACCAATAAAGACCACATTCGCGGTGCGTTAAAAGCTTACCGAAAAGCATGTTTTGAAGAAATTCAAGGCTTGAAGAACTCGATGGGTTGGGACACTGTGGATGAACTTCAGGCTCAATATTACGGCTGGAAAATAAAAACGAACACTTCTCTTCACGTAAAACATCTGAAGCCCACAGGAAAAGCATATACCCAAGCCGCAAGATTTAAGCAGGGTGCTGCTTTTTATAAATTGCGCTATGGCTTCTGGCTCACACTTATCGCTTCAGGAAAATTGGCTTCCCGCAAAAGAAATTTTCAGTTTTTTATGGATTGTATGAAAGGATATCAGAAAGCGAAAAAAGAAAATTTGGAATTTATGGTTTCAGAAAAAGAAGGAAAGTTTATTAGGAAACTTCGATGGAAGAACATATTTCAAAAGGTTGGGATTCGGTAATTTTCCTATTTTAAAAACGTAAATCTATCATAATCTAAAGGTGGTAAACTATTATTATTTCACAAGAACAATTCACCTAACCTTCCCGCTTCAAACCCTTCATATTCCGTATTTTTACAAATAAAAATTTCAGTATGAAAATCAAGGTTTCTTTCTTTCTATTTGCATTATCATTTAGCCTAATTACATTCTCTTGTATTTCAGTAAAAGTAAGTGAGAACAGAGTTGCGGCTACAGAAACAACTATCAATAAAAAGTTACCAAAAAACATCATTCTACTTATTGGCGATGGAATGGGTCTTAGTCAGGTTTCCGCTGCTATTTATTACAAAGCTGGAAAACCGAATTTTGAGCGGTTTTCCACGATTGGACTCAGTAAAACTTCTTCCTTTAGCGATTTGGTAACCGATTCGGCTGCGGGAGCGACGGTTTTCTCTACGGGTATAAAAACCTATAATGGTGCCATTGGTGTGGATCGTGATACCATTCTGGTGCCGACCATTGTGGAGCAACTTTCAAAAAATGGTTACAGCACTGGCATTGTGGCTACATCCTCTATCCAACACGCAACACCTGCGTCGTTTTATGCACACGTAAAACACAGAAGAATGTATGAGGAAATCACGGAGTTTGCCCCAAATTCTGGAGTGGATTTTTTTGCGGGAGGCGGACTTAAATATTTTAATGGTCGAAAAGACAAGCGGAATCTTTTAGAAGATATGCGCATGGCAGGTTACACTGTAATAACCGATAAACTGCCAACGACTAATGTGAAAGGAAAAGAACTCATCCTTTTAGCCGAAAATGGCATGCCCAAAATGAGCGAAGGCCGTGGCGTCTTTTTGCCAAATGCGACTAAACTAGCATTGGAAAAACTTTCCAAAAATGAGAAGGGATTTTTCCTAATGGTTGAAGGAAGCCAAATAGATTGGGGCGGTCACGACAACGATGCAAATTATTTGATTGAAGAATTACTGGACTTCGATAAAACCATCGGTGTGGCCTTGGATTTTGCAAAACAAAATGAAGAGACGCTTGTAATTGTCACGGCAGATCACGAAACTGGAGGATTTACTTTAGCCACAGATGGGGGAGATTACAACAAGATTAAAGCAACTTTTTCCACCACAGGTCATTCTGGGACTATGGTTCCCGTGTTTGCTGATGGGCCAGGAGCATGGCTTTTTGGTGGTATTTATGAGAGTAATGAAATTTACTTTAAAATGATGGAGGCGTTGGGGAAATAGCTTTTCCTCAATTCAAACCCCATAAAAATAAATCATTAATTTAATATCCTGAACTCAGAAATAGAAACTAAGCAATAAAACTAGAACCCAACCTTCTTTAATAGCGGTTTGTTAACTTTATTTTATCTAAAAACAGTAAACTAATTTTAGTACTTTAGCCCGAGCAACCATTTTATGAAGTATATACAAGATATAGGCTCCTATTTTCTAATGTTGAAAAAAGTGTTTGGTAGTTATACCAAAACATCTGTGCTTCGGCATCTTATATTTAAGGAAATCAACGACCTTATCATCAGCTCATT
Organism: Aequorivita sp.; assembly: GCA_048270045.1. Taxonomy (GTDB): domain Bacteria; phylum Bacteroidota; class Bacteroidia; order Flavobacteriales; family Flavobacteriaceae; genus Aequorivita. The sequence continues at coordinate 7,593 of JBLWTS010000031.1, read as the reverse complement.
GCCTATTGTGGCGTTTATCTCCTTTTTTGTGGGCGGGGTAGTAGCCATACAGACAGCATTGAACATGACCAATCCCATCATTCCTAAAACGCTGATAGGATTTGCAACACGGCAGTCGGTTATTTTGGAGTTCGCACCCACCTTTATGTCAATAATCATGGCAGGTAAAGTGGGATCGTTTATCACTTCAAGTATTGGCTCAATGCGTGTAACAGAGCAAATTGATGCGCTAGAGGTTATGGGAATCAACTCGCTTAACTATTTGGTTTTTCCTAAAATAGTCGCCTTGATGTTCTATCCTTTTGTAATTGTGGTTTCCATGTTTTTGGGAATCGTTGGCGGATGGGCTGCTGGCGTTTATGGTGGTTTTGTGAGTTCTGCGGATTTCTGGTTAGGGGTTCAGGAAGGTTTCATCCCATATCAATTATTTTATGCCTTTTTTAAGACCTTTGTGTTCTCATTTATATTGGCCACTGTACCATCTTGGCAGGGATTTTATATGAAAGGTGGAGCATTGGAGGTAGGTAAGGCCAGTACCAATTCATTTGTATGGACCAGTGTGCTAATTATTGCCTCCAACTATATAATCACCCAACTCCTATTGAGCTAATGATAAAAGTAGAAGAAGTACATAAAAGTTTTGGAGATGAAGCTATCCTAAAGGGGATTACCACTGAATTTGACAGGGGAAAAACCAACCTAATCATTGGGCAGAGTGGTAGTGGAAAAACGGTCTTGCTAAAATGTCTTATCGGTCTTTTTAAGCCAGAAAAAGGACGAATATATTATGAAGACAAGGCCATTCAAGATATGGATGACGAGGCACAACGAACCCTGCGGGAGGAAATTGGAATGCTTTTTCAAGGCGGTGCTCTTTTTGACTCCATGAATATTGAAGAGAATGTGATGTTTCCGTTACGAATGTTTACAAAACATAAAAAAGCAGATCTCCGTGATCGTGTAAACGAAGTTTTAAAACGGGTAAACTTAGAAAATGTAAATAAGAAATTTCCCGCTGAAATATCTGGTGGAATGCAGAAACGAGTTTCAATTGCACGCGCTATCGTAAATAAACCTAAATATCTTTTCTGTGATGAACCCAATTCTGGTCTAGATCCTAAGACTGCGACTTTAATTGACACCTTGATACAACAAATTACTCACGAATACGATATTACCACTATTGTTGTTACCCACGATATGAACTCCGTAATGGAAATTGGGGAAAAAGTAGTTTTACTAAAACAAGGAAAATTAGTCTGGCAGGGAACTAATCAGGAAATTTTCAAAACCGATAATGAAGATGTAACCAATTTCGTTTACTCTTCAGACCTTTTCAAGAAAATTCGAGAAGTCCAGAACAAGGAAGCTTAAGGACTTACAATTAACAAGGTATCAAGTTTCATTTTCAATTTCAGCCATTTTTCAATTTTTTTGGCATCTTTCTTCCTTTGATTACTGGACACTCCTTTTTTCCAACTTAAATTCACTACCGGAAGCGTATCAGTCTTTTCAAAATTTGTCAATATCTTATTGGAATAACCAAAACTCTCAAGCCCTTCATAATTGATTTTAATTTCCTTGCTCAACTGTTCAAAAGGAATGTTTTTCACTTTTATTAAAGCAATTTGATCTTCCAGAAAACGAATTTGTTCATCCTTACTTTGAATCAATTGTTCGTTTTTGACATACAAGTCCTCCAAAATACCTGCCTTTACCGCTCCTGAAAGTCGTGCCGCCATTTCGCCACTTTGATCCGCTCCTTGGTATATTCGTAATTTGACATCAGTCATTTTATCCGTTTCTTCCAGTTTTGAGAGCCATTCTGTGATTTTGGCTTGGGGAACAGGTCGGCCAATTAAATAAACATCAATATTTCTCGATTTATAATCCTGTGTTGACTTCACAATCTCAGCGCCTTCATATCTAATGGTGGTACGCACAAACTCCTTGGCCTTCGTTTCAAAAACCTCTTGGTCCAGTAATTTGACGAATAGCCAAACACTGGGAACCATAACTGCAATGGCAATCAAGGAAGCTATTTGAGCCGTTCTTTTTCGTCTTTTACTATTTGCATACCGCACCAGTGGAAAACCTAGAATTTTTGAAACTATAAATGTGGAAAGGGCTATAAAAACCGCATTTATAGAGAACAGATAGAGCGCTCCTCCGGCATAAGAAGCGTTGCCAACGGCGAGCCCATAACCCACAGTACAGAGCGGCGGCATCAATGCGGTAGCAATGGCAACTCCAAAAATAACGCTCGCTATAGTGCCGCTCTTGGTCTTTGCAACAATCAATCCCAATCCACCAAATATTGCAATTAATACATCGAGAATCGTGGGATATGTCCTTGCTATCAATTCTGGAGTTTCCTCGGTTAAAGGCGAAAGTTTAAAATATAAAAAGGCAGTTAGTACACTCAAAAAGACCATTATCCCAAGATTGACAAGCGAGCGCCGCATCATCAAAACATCATTTATGGCAACCCCAAGACCAATCCCAACTATAGGTCCCATCAAGGGAGAAATAAGCATCGCACCAATCACAACCGCCGTGCTGCTCACATTCAGCCCAATGGAGGCCACGAATATGGAAAAAATGAGAATCCATGCGGTATGACCCTTAAAGGGAATATCTTTCTTAACGGCTTCAATCGTCGCTTCGGGATCTGAATCTGATTTAATATCAAATAATTCCCATAGAAAGGTTTTTATTTCTCCCCAAAGATTGCGCTTCACCTCATCAACCTTCTCTTCCTTTGGAGCAATTTTCATGTCGTCGTTGTCAGTCTGATCTTCCATTCATAAGTATTTATTCCCAAATTTATCTGAGACTTCCTTTAATAAATCTTTGATTTCCTGTTCTTTTTTCTTGGGAAATACAAGTAAGACTTCTTCCTTATCCACTACTATGTAGTCCTCAACTCCATCTAGAACCACCAGTTTCTTGGTTGTGGTAAATATCATATTATAATTGGAATCTGTCAGAATTGTATCGGCATTGACTATGGTGTTATTATTTTCGTCTTTCGTAAGTTTATCGTGCAGTGCTCCCCAAGTTCCAAGGTCGTTCCAGTCAAAGGTCGCTACTTTTATAAACACGTTGTCGGCGTTTTCCAGAATACCGTAGTCTATCGAGATGTTTTCTGCTTTGGGATAGTTTTCTCCAATAAACTCCTTCTCTTCGGAAGTATTTAAAACAGAAATTCCCTTGGAGAACAGCGAATACATTTCAGGTAAATATTTCTCAAAGGAAGAAATAATGCTTTGTGCACTCCAAATAAAAATACCTGCATTCCACATAAAATTTCCATTGGCGAGAAATTGTTTCGCAGTTTCATAATCCGGTTTTTCTCTAAACTGTTTTACTTTCCTAATATCTTCCTCGCTATTGGTATCACTTTCAATATAGCCATAACCAGTATTTGGAAATGTGGGCACTATCCCGAGTGTCATCAACGTTGCGTGATTTCGGGAAGCATCAAAACAGGCTTGTAAATCTTTGGAAAAAGCAATTTCATCCTCAATCCAATGATCGCTGGGAGCTACAAGCATCAAGGCATTCGGATTCTCCTTTTGAATTTTCAATGCGGAAAGCAAAATGCAAGGTGCCGTATTTCGCATTGCGGGCTCAAGGACAACTTGTTTTTCTGAAATTCCTGATAATTGCTTTAGTGTAATCTCCAAATATCGCTCATTCGTAAGTATATAGATGTTTTCAGAAGGAATGATTTTATTGAGTCTTGAAAATGTTTTTTGAAGAAGGGTCTGGCCCGTTCCCAACATGTCGTGGAACTGCTTGGGGAAATCCTGAGTGCTAACTGGCCAAAACCGTGACCCAATCCCACCAGCCATAATTACTGCGTAATAATCTTTGTTCATTGTTCAAATTTTGAGACGAAACTTTAAAGAGTCACGACTAAAGGGACACACGAAACACGACGGTTTCGGAGTACTTGAAAGTCTATTTTGTAAATTTAATAATCATCTTTCATTGAATTTATCACTCTGTCTTGTTTCCCATCCGTCGTGGTTCGTGCTTCATTTCAGTGGTAATTTCCTGTCACTTCAAAAACTCAACCTCAGCGTTTGGATTAAAAAGATAAAGCTTACCCGTTGCGACTTCAAGACATTCAAACCGTTTTACCCTTTTATTCCCTCGTTTGAATATTTTTCCGTTGTACAATCTAAAATGGGCTCCAAAAGGTATCTCAAAGATATAGTTTTTATCGTTCTCTGGATCAAACTGCTTTAAGGCCAGTGAAAGTTTAGCATCCGTATCACTAGAAGCTTTGGGATTTTTAAAATGTCGTGCCAATAAAGGTAATAGTTGGTTGGGGAAAATCTCTGGCCTTAAAAAGGGAAGCATTAAAATTTGAAAAGTACGCTTCCATTCCAAACCATGAGGTTTAATAGAGTGTCCATATTTGATAAAAGCCTCTAAATGCGCAACTTCATGAACCAAAGTAATCAAAAACCGATATTTGTTCAAGGAAGCATTTACGGTAATCTGATGTTGGCCATTGCCCATTTTGCGATAATCCCCGTGGCGGGTAACACGTTCATTTACGATCTTTAGATGAACCTTATGCGTTTTTATCAACTCAAAAACGGCTGAAACGGAAGCTTGAGGAATATATTTTTCGAGAATTTCAGTCATTGTGATTTTGAAGGAACCAGATATTTCTAAATATCTCAAAAATACTTACAGTTTCTGAAATGGAGCGGAGATATTCGATTTAAAAAATGAAAGATCAGAAAAACTAATATTAAACAAACACGGTCTAATGAAAATGAAGTGTTCCAGCTAATTAAGGAGTAGTACTAGATACCTGAAGTATTTTTCCGTTGTAGAATTTATTCCCAGTTAGGGAAAAATCTACAATATATTCAGCCATTTCAATTGGCGACAAAGGTGCTTTCAGCCCTGGAAATGCTTCTTCAAGCATTTCGGTTTGAACAGAGCCTAATGCCAAGGCATTAAACGAAGGACCAGTCTCTTTAAATTCTTCGGCGAGCAATTCGGTCAAGGTTAGAAGGGCTCCTTTACTACTGCTATAAGCGCTAAGTCCGGGGAATTTTACACTGCCTTGAACACCGCCCATGCTACTGATATTTACTACGTGCCCGTCTTTTTTCATAAAAGGCAACACCATTCTTATCAAGGTTGCGGGACCAAAAATATTGACATCATAACATTGTTTGAATTCCTCTGAAGTGATTTCTGAAAAGGGTTTGTTCACTAAAAGCCCAGCATTATTTATAAGGACATCCACATTTTTCATCCCGGTTTGAAGATAGCTACCTAGTTTTACTATTTCAGATTGATCAGAGATGTCGAATTCAAGAGCCGCAACATTTTTCAACTTTAAATCAGAAATCGGTTTTGAATTTCGTGAAAGCGCCAAAACATTATGGCCCGCTTCTGAAAATAATTTTACCAGTTCAAATCCTATTCCCCGAGAGGTTCCAGTGATGATTATGTTTTTCATTGTAATTTCATTTTTTAATACCTACAAGGTCTTGTAGACCTTGCAGGATGACTTGTAGACCTTGCAGGATGCCTTGAAAACCTTGCAGGATGTCTTGAAAACCTTGCAGTATTTCTTTAAGACCTTGCAGGATGTCTTGAAGACCTTGCAGGATGCCTTGAAAAGCAGGATGTCTTGGAGGCCTTGAAGGAAGTTTTACCTTCCTTGTCGGCTACTTAATAAACATCAAGCCTAACAGGTCTTCCTTCTACGCTGAAAAAGTTTCGGCGGACAAGTTCCGACCTGTTAGGTCTAGTTATAGCTACGCAAACATCGTTACAGGATTCTCAATATACTGTCGAAGGGTTTGCAGGAATTTAGCTCCTGTGGCTCCGTCCACCGTTCGGTGGTCGCAGGCCAAAGTTACGGCCATTGTATTGCCAACGGCAATCTGTCCATTTTTAACCACTGGTTTTTGAACAATAGCTCCCACAGAAAGAATTGCCGAATTTGGCTGATTTATAATTGAAGTGAATTCATTAATACCAAACATTCCAAGGTTTGAAACAGTGAAAGTGCTACCTTCCATTTCCTGAGGCGTTATTTTTTTATTACGTGCTTTGCCAGCAAGTTCCTTCACCTGAGCTCCAATTTGTGAGAAGGTCATCTGGTCTGCAAATTTAACAACAGGAACTAACAACCCCTCATCAACCGCAACGGCAACTCCAATGTGAATATGCTTTGCGATTCTAGTGACTTCAGGTGTCCATTGGCTGTTTACCTGTGGATGCTTGCGAAGTGCCATGGCACAAGCTTTTATAATCATATCGTTAAATGATATCTTGACATCGGGATTGGAGTTTATCGCTTCTCGAGCGGCGATGGCGTGATCCATGTCAAGCTCGACCGTGAGGTAATATTCTGGAGCCGTGAATTTTGATTCGGCCAGGCGCTTCGCAATGGTTTTGCGCATCTGCGAGTTTTTCACCTCCTCAAAACTTTCGGTACCCACCGGAACATATCCTTGAGCCGTCGCCGCGGGCTGATAGTTTTCAATATCTGCCTTTACAATTCTACCATTTTCAGCACTTCCCTGTACCAAACGGAGATCTATGCCTTTCTCTTCGGCCAGTTTTTTAGCCAAGGGAGAAGCGAATATTCTGCGGTCGCTCGAGGCTTGGGATGTTTCAGTTTTATTCTGGGATTCTTCCTTCTTAGCAGGTTTGGACTCTATTTTTTCAGATTTTTTCTCTACAACTTCCTTGTCTTCTTCCTTACTATCCTTTTTTTCTTCCTTTTCCTTCTCCTTAGATTTTTCTGAAGTTTTCTCTTTCTTTGAACTTCCAGTAATTCCAGAAACATCAGTTCCTTCTGGACCTATAATTGCCAAAACGGAATCAACGGGAGCGGAATCCCCTTCTCCAATGGCTATTTTTAATAACGTTCCGGCATAAAAGGATTCGAATTCCATTGTAGCCTTATCGGTTTCAATCTCGGCCAGAATATCCCCTTCCTCTACTTTATCTCCTTCTTTTTTGAGCCATGTGGCAACAGTTCCTTCGGTCATGGTGTCGCTCAATCTTGGCATTGTGATTATCTCAACACCTTCGGGCAGATCATCATCAGATTTTTCTTCAGAATCATCGGAGCTTTTATCCTTATCATCAGAAGAACTCTTTTCTTCTTCATTTTCAGATTCGGAATCATCTTCCTTTTCTTTCTCCTTACTGTTTTCCTTTTTAGTATCGGAAGTTGATTTTTCATCACCCGATCCCTTTACCAAATCCGAAATATCTTCATCCTTTTTACCTATGATGGCCAAAAGAGAATCCACTTTTGCGGTTTCACCTTCCTTAAGTCCAATATAAAGCAGCGTGCCTTCATAGAATGACTCAAATTCCATTGTGGCCTTATCGGTTTCAATTTCGGCAAGTATATCGCCTTCTTCTACAGTATCACCTACCTTTTTAAGCCAGGTAGCTACTGTTCCCTCTTCCATGGTGTCGCTCAAGCGCGGCATATTTATTACTTCTGCCATAGTTTAAATTTTATTTTTTATAAACGGATAATCCTCCTGCTCATATACTGAATCATACATTACGTTCTTTTCCGGATAAGGA
>JBLWTS010000030.1:0-29839 GCA_048270045.1 Aequorivita sp. | reverse complement strand
AACAGATTTAATGGTGAGTTTTTTCTTTTCAGAAGCCTCAACATACCCCACAATTCGGGCATCAACATTAAATGATTTAGAAATTTTGATGATGCTTTCGGCAACTTCGGCAGGAACATATAATTCCATTCTATGCCCCATATTGAACACTTGGTACATTTCCTTCCAATCGGTTTTACTTTCCGCCTGAATGAGTTTAAACAGTGGCGGCACTGGAAACATATTGTCTTTTACAACGTGAAGGTTCTCTATAAAGTGAAGAATCTTGGTCTGCGCTCCCCCACTGCAATGCACCATCCCGTGAATTTGTTTGGAATCAATTTGCGATAAAATTTCCTTTATAATCGGCGCATAGGTTCGTGTAGGTGAAAGCACTAATTTTCCAGCATTCAATGGGCTGTGTTCAACAGCATCTTCCAATCTTTTTGAACCCGAATAGACCAGTTCTTCCGGAACAGTAGCATCAAAACTCTCAGGATATTTTTTAGCCAAATATTTATGAAACACATCGTGTCTGGCAGAAGTCAGGCCGTTACTGCCCATACCGCCGTTGTATTCCTTTTCATAGGTAGCTTGCCCGAAGGAAGCCAAACCTACAATTACATCTCCCGCTTGAATCTTTGCGTTGTCAATTACATCACTGCGTTTCATTCGCGCTGTCACGGTGGAATCGACGATAATGGTCCGCACTAAATCCCCAACATCGGCAGTCTCACCACCTGTGGAATGTATATTCAATCGGAATTCTTTCAATTCGGAAATTAGTTCCTCAGTACCATTTATGATTTCTGAAATAACTTCTCCCGGAATACGGTTTTTGTTTCGCCCAATAGTTGAAGACAACATAATATTATCTACTGCGCCTACACATATCAAGTCGTCAATGTTCATAATCAACGCATCTTGTGCAATCCCTTTCCAAACGGATAGGTCACCAGTTTCTTTCCAATACGTATACGCCAAGGAAGACTTAGTCCCAGCTCCGTCTGCGTGCATTATCAAGCAATAGCCTTTATCGCCAGTAAGATAATCGGGTACAATCTTGCAAAATGCTTGTGGAAAAAGACCTTTGTCCACATTTTTAATTGCATTGTGAACATCCTCTTTACCGGCAGAAACGCCTCGTTGGGCATATCGTTTAGAAATTTCCTTACTCATCGTATGGGTTGTAAATTATTATTATCGCAAAAGTACGGATTAATAAAAAAGCCTACAATGTAGTGGTCAGTGTTCAGTGTTCAGTATTCAGAAAAATATTAAACTCATAACTCTGAACTCATAACTCATAAATTTTCCGTCTTCCCCCTATTTCGTAAACAACAACTCCCGATACTTAGTAAGCGGCCAAAGTTCATCGTCTATCAAAAGTTCCAGCTTATCACAGTGATATCGGATAATTTGGAAATATGATTTTACTTGATGGCAGTAAGCAAGTGCACGTTTTTCGGCATCTTCAATTTTATTGGCCTTTTTACGCTCATCAATCATATCGGTAATGCCCTTGTTTATTTTCGCAAGGTGCTCACTTATCTGTTCAATAAGATGCATTTGCTCGGTGGCATACTTTTTAAAATCAGTGCCGTAAATATTTTTGAGTCCTTGTACGTTCTCAATCAAAATATTTTGATATTGAATTGCAGTCGGAATAATATGATTTCGAGCAATGTCACCAAGAATCCGCGCTTCTATCTGAATTCGCATGGTATATTCCTCCATCTCAATTTCAAAACGCGCCTCCATTTCAACCTTGGTCATTATCCCGAGTTCTTCAAAAAGTGCAATTGACTTTTTCGAAATCTTCGCCTTTAAGGCTTCTGGAGTAGTTTTATGATTGCTAAGTCCGCGTTTCATGGCTTCCTTTTCCCAAGCTTCGCCATAACCGTCACCTTCAAAGCGAATTCTTTTCGAATCTTTAATATATTCCCGAAGTACGTTGAAAATGGCGTCGTCCTTCTTCATCTTTTTATTCTTGATTAACGCGTCGACCTTCACTTTAAAGTCGATAAGTTGTTTAGCAACAATCGCGTTAAGCACAGTCATTGGGTTGGCACAATTCGCGGTTGAACCTACTGCGCGAAACTCAAACTTATTACCTGTAAAGGCAAATGCCGAAGTTCGGTTACGGTCTGTATTATCTAAAAGAATCTCAGGGATTTTACCCACCACATTCAACTTCAAATCTGTTTTTTCTTGAGGTGAAAGCTTTCCGTTGGTAACCTTTTCAAGTTCGTCTAAAACCTGAGTCAATTGCGAACCTATAAATGCTGAAATAATTGCTGGCGGGGCTTCGTTTGCGCCCAATCTATGGTCGTTACTCGCACTTGCAATAGAAGCTCTAAGTAATTCTTCGTGATCATTAACCGCTTTGAGTGTGTTGATAAAAAAGGTTAAAAACTGAAGATTTTTCATCGGCGTACTTCCAGGTCCAAGTAGATTTACTCCTGTATTGGTTGCTAACGACCAGTTGTTGTGTTTTCCACTTCCGTTTACGTTAGCAAATGGTTTTTCGTGAAACAACACCTTGAAGTGATGTTTTTCGGCAATCTTGTGCATCAAGTCCATCAATAGGGAGTTGTGATCTACCGCAAGATTTGTTTCTTCAAAAATAGGTGCAAGTTCAAATTGATTTGGGGCAACTTCGTTATGTCTGGTTTTCACGGGAATCCCCAGAAGCATGCATTCGGTTTCCAAATGACGCATAAAGTTAAGAACACGCGCAGGAATAGATCCAAAATAGTGATCATCCAACTGTTGTCCTTTTGCAGGAGAATGCCCAAGTAAAGTTCTTCCCGCTAACGAAATATCTGGGCGAGATAAAGCCAACGCGCTATCTACCAAAAAGTATTCCTGCTCCCAACCCAAGGTGGCGCTTACTTTTGTAACATTTTTGTCAAAATATTTTGCGACCGCTGTGGCAGCAATATCTATAGATAGCAATGCTTTTAGCAATGGGGTCTTATAATCTAAAGCTTCTCCTGTATAGGATACAAAAACGGTTGGAATACATAAAGTAGTTCCGTAGATAAAAGCCGGAGAGGTAGGATCCCAAGCAGTGTAACCACGAGCTTCAAAGGTGTTTCTTATGCCACCATTTGGAAAGCTAGATGCATCAGATTCTTGTTGTACAAGTTGTTCGCCACCAAATTTCTCGATTGCGTGACCATCGTCCATTGTTTCAAAAAATGCGTCGTGCTTTTCGGCTGTGGCTCCCGTTAAGGGCTGAAACCAGTGTGTGTAGTGCGTAGCTCCTTTGGCAATCGCCCATTCCTTCATCCCTGTAGAGATGTGGTCGGCAATGTGCCTTTCAATTTTTGCCCCCGTTTCAACAGCGTCTGCTACACTTTTAAAAGAGTCTTTCGTAAGATACTGCCGCATAGCAGTGGTATTAAAAACATTTCTTCCGAATATTTCAGAACGCCTTTCAGTTTCAGCTATAGGAACAGGAACTCTATCAAAGGTCTTTTTAACAGCATAAAATCGCAATGTTGACATCTTTTTGTTTTTATAGTTTGACGAAGCAAAAATACAAAAAACAGAATCCCACCCCCTAATTTTTTACTTTTTTTTTGAAACTACAACTATTTTTTTCATTGACCCCCTAAAAAAACAGGGGGTCATTTAAATATAATGTTATTTTAGAATTGTCATGCCTATAAAAACAGCATAGGCAGCCACAAGGAAAATGCCTCTTTTCCGTCCAATTTGATAAGATTGTGGAAGAAAGGCCATCGGAAGAAGTATTACTGCAAAACCAATCATCCAGAAAATATCATTTGTAAGTACTTCTTTACTCATCACTGCGATTGGTTGAATTATAGCAGTAATTCCCAAAACAGAAGCAATGTTAAAAATGTTTGAGCCAATAAGGTTTCCGAGGGATATTGCTTTTTCCTTCTTAATTGCGGCAATTACAGACGCTGCAAGCTCAGGAATACTTGTTCCCACCGCAATCATGGTTACTGCTATAACACGCTCCGTAACTCCAAAATCCTGTGCCAAGGAAACGGCACCGCTTACTAATAATTCACTTCCTCCAAAAAGTGCCGCTCCTCCAATGACTAGCCAAAGAATTATTTTGAAATTGGACGCTTTAGAAAGACCTTCATCAATACCATCATCAACTGGTTGGGTTTCCCTTTCCTTTTTGGCCTTTCTTATTAATATCCACAAGTAAACCGCAATCATAAGTAATAACGCGATACCCTCGGTGCGGGAAATAACGTCGCCACTCTTCAAAATAAAATAAAGACCAACGGAGAGGATCATCATTACAGGCCAATTGAGTTTATAAAAACCCTTATCGATTGCCAAGGGTGAAATAATTGCCGTAATCCCAAGCACTAAACCAATGTTTGCAATGTTTGAACCTATGACGTTCCCTAAAGCAATATCCGAAAAGCCATTTAGAGCCGCCTGAAGACTTACCAAAAGTTCGGGCATGGATGTGGCGAAGGAAACCACGGTAAGACCAATCACCATTTTCGAGAGATGAAGTTTGAAAGAAAGCGCAACAGAGGAGCGAACCAAGAACTCCCCTCCCACTACTAATAATGTGAACCCCAATAAAACAAAGATGTAATCCATAGAATTTCTTAAAAGTTGCGAAGATACTAATTTCAAAAAGGAAGGCGTAGCTTTTCTGTTTTTGACTTCAAACAAGAAACAATTACAAAATAGACCTAATCGAAAAATTCGAGCTATTGAAATTGGGTAACTACAAAAAACCAGCGAAGGCCATATAATTTTCTAAATCAATTCTTAAGCACGAAATATTTGACTATTTTTATACCGTATGAAAAAGAAAGCCTTCCAATTTCTTGCAAAACTCAATAAGAAGATTCTGCCGAGCTTCACAAAAGACCAAGTTGATTTAGCAAAGGCCTCGAAACTACAGATGGCTATTTTCGCCTATAAATTGTGGGTTACAAAAAATGCGTTGGATTAATATTTCAACAGCGATCTCACCTGTTGGTTTGGCAATTGCTGAATTCCGTTTAAAAACTGTAATTCAATCAGGAAATTACACTGTACTACCTTACCTCCTAGCTTTTCAATCAAATTACAGGCCGCTTTAGCGGTGCCTCCCGTAGCCAAAACATCATCGTGCATGAGAACTCGGTCTCCTTTTTGAATGGCGTCTGCGTGGATTTCCAGTGCATCCGTTCCATATTCTAAGGCATATGACTCTCTCATGGTTTGATACGGAAGTTTCCCCGGTTTACGAATGGGAACAAAACCGACGTTTAGTCGTTGTGCTAATAAGATTCCAAAGAAAAATCCTCGCGATTCAATTGCGACAACTTTATCAATGCTTTGACCCTCCAGCATGGCAATGAGTTTTTGAAGACAAACTTCAGTTGCTTCACTACTGCCAAGCAGCGGCGTAATATCCTTAAATTGAATCCCCTCCTTGGGAAAATGGGCTATGTTTCGGATGTATTGTTCTATTTGCAGCATTCCATAAAAGTATAAAAAAGAATTGAAGCTGGAAAGCATAGATTCATTGTAATTCTACACCGGACGGAACATTCTGGTTTTGAAAATTAAACAGGAAGAAATTGCGCAAATAGTATGCTAATGAAAAACCCAGTACTTTATAACGTTTTTGTAAAGTACTGGATTTACTGGTGACCCTTGCCTAGATTATCGTTGGGGATTTTATTTATGATGTAATTCGTTCTTTCTTAATAAATCTATCAACTCTTTTTTGTTGTAATACCGCCTAGCGCCTAAACCGTAAGCTTTTATCTTAACTTTTTTCGTCCGATGCCAAAAAGTTGTTGAATTAATCTTTAAGAAGTCGGCTGTTCTATTCTTGTCAGAAACAGATCATTTTGATTTGTTTTTAAATCATCTATATACTGTTTGATCTTCTCCAACAGTTTATTTGCAACCTTATCTGCTAATTCATCAACTGTCACTTCTGTAATTTCGATTGTTTTATTATTCATTTCTTTTATTTTTAAAACGTTATTAAGGATTTTTCTTGTGAAGACAATAAAAAAATGCACCTATTATCAAAACGTTTAAATCCAGAACTCTAAATATATAAGACATTGCGGGTGTTTTTTGAAGTTAGTTTGTTGAATGAGAAGCTGTTGATCTAACTTCATGATTAATATATGCCAAATAACTTGTTTTTGGCTTGTGAATGCGTGTTAATACTATATTTACTATATTGTTCTATATTTTGTTGAAGATGTTAAAATTTCAATAGCGCAACTTGCTGGTTATGAATAATTAAAGTTATAGTTAATATTTATCAAAGGCTTGTTGACAATCCAAAACAATTTAATACATTTGCCCTATGTTAGTTACAAGACAAGACATATTATCCTTAAAGACTTTATCCACTACAAAAGAAGCTGTAGCTATTGATAGTATTCCCAATACCTTTAAAACAGATTTCCAACTATTCTTTTTTGGAAAAACCTTTTTTAAAAAGGATAATACTTTGTTTGCTTACCCTCACGATATAAAACGATGGACACGTTATATGTTTAATAAATACAATGGGTAATAATGTTACCTGAGTATTTATTAAAATTCAACGAAGCTCTTTCAAAATTTCAAGAAAAATTTCCAAGAAATAACTGGACGCCAGAATTTAGAAATTCATTAATTAATGATTATTCTTTTTACTCTGCAAGAGTTGAAGATTCAAAACTCCAATATGGAGATACCATTCGTTTTTTAAATAATGAAAGCGTAAGAGGTGTTAATTTCAATTCTCTAATGGGAATATCTGATCATCAAAGCGTCCTTAAAAATCTTTTAGATTCTTTGAGCGACTTTAAATTATCTGAAGATTCTATAAAGAAAGTCCACAGCTGTTTAATGGGTAATCCTTTTGCTTGGGAAACGGAATTTAAACCTGAGCTTGTAGGCAATTACAGGAATATACCAACAGTTGGCTCAAGACAGCCTTTATTTGTGGACAAGGAATACACTTCACATTATAATTTAGAAAAAGTAATGGGCACTTGGGTTGAGATGTTTAACGACCGATTTGCTGATATAGATAATACAGAGGAAGAAAAGCACTTACTCACTCGAATAGCATATTTTCATAATCAATTTTTAAATGAACTTCATCCTTTTGCTGATGGCAATGGTAGAGTTTGCAGAATTGTTATTGGTGCTATTTTAATGCAAAATGATTGCCCACCTATTTTCCCCGAAATAACTACTCAAGAGGAACAAATAGAATATATTACCACTATAGTAAATTGTGAAATTCAAAAAACTGATACTCTTTTAGTAACCTATTTTGCAGAAGGAATGACAGACTATCTTAATAAAAGATTGTTAGAGTAGGTTTTTTTGCGCACACTCCAATTAGTTATTTTTCAATAATGGGATAATAGAAATAAATCAATGAATAATGAATAGTGTGCAAATGAAAAAACCAGCATTTCGCAAAAGCATTGTAAAGCACTGGTTTCAGTGGTGACCTTGCCAAGACTAAATATCCTGAAAAAACTCCCACCTTACAATGAAAAGTTCACACCGCTAAAAAAGCGGTGTACTTTTTCTATTTCCAAACCCTTACAAATGTGAAAAACAATTGACTGGTTGGAATAAAAAAAGTCCGCACATTCGTGCAGACCTTTCACTCTAAGTGACCTTGCCAGGATTCAAACCTGGAACCTCCTGAGCCGTAATCAGGTGCGCTATTCAGTTGCGCCACAAGGCCGTTATATTGAATATTTAGAAACTTCCCAGTTTTAAATCGAGCTTTGAACGTAGTTTGGCTCGCCCATATTATTCTAATGGGGTGCAAATATAAAAAATTAGTCGCATTTATCGCAACAAAACTAGAAAATTGACCTTTAAATTATCTCTGCACTCAAACCTGCATCCAAAAGCATAGAACAGCGTGGTTTTAACTCATTGAAATCGCCTGTTTTAACGGTGCATTTCCCTTTGTAGTGAACAATAATGGAACATTGTTCAGCTTGTTCTGGAGTATGCTCGCAAGCGTATATTAGTGTGTTGATTACGTGGTCAAACGTGTTTACATCGTCATTGTAAAGCACGATTTCATTTTGGTCGATTTCCTTTTCAGCAATCGAAATGTCTTCTTGTATTTTTTCCTTGGTGCTCATAATTTATAAAATTCATAAAAACAAATGAGAAATCCCAACTTTTATCATTCTTTTATAGTGATGTCCGGTTAAAGACTTAAGACCGCTTCGCTAAAAGACTTAAGACGAAATTGCTAACTATTCCTTTACAGGATTCAAAAATTTCAAAAGTAAGGTATCGGGTTTAGGTTTGACTGTAATTTTTAATGATAACAAGACTTAACGCTACTTTCAAAAAAAATCATCGAACAACAGTGATTCTTTTATTAGTTTCTGGTTTGGAGCTATAGGTTGCAAGTTTCAGCTTTCAGGTTACGCGGGTTTCAGGTTTGTTGAATTATCTACACTACACTATTCTCTGCTCTCTTGTCTCTTGTCTCTTGTCTATTCTCTCAAATCTAAAATCTAAACTCCGCTGCAACCCATTTGTTCTTTTCTTTGTTTTCAACGAACCCAAGTCCCAAATTATTGCAACAAGCGGTTATTACGGGCAAATCCTCGTTATAAAAACCACTTAAAAATAATGAGCCGCCTTTATTCAAGCATTTGGTATACGCCTCCATATCATTTAATAGAATATTCCTATTGATATTGGCGATGATGGTATCATATTTTTGATCTGAAAGCAAAGAAGAATCTCCTAATTGAACAGAAATATTTTTACAATCATTACGATTAATATTCTCCAAGGAATTCTCAAAACACCATTCATCAATGTCTATCGCATCAATTTTTGAAGCTCCTCGCATTTCGGCGAGAATAGCCAGTACTGCAGTGCCACAGCCCATATCGAGTACAGATTTTCCCTCGAAATCATTTTCAAGAATAAATTGCAGCATCATAAAAGTAGTTTCGTGATGGCCAGTGCCAAATGACATTTTAGGTTCTATCACAATTTCGTATTCAAAATTTTTCTTGGGATGAAATGATGCTCGGACAGCACATCTTCCATCTACTTCAATGGGATCAAAATTTTTCTCCCATTCTTCATTCCAGTTTACTTGTTCTATTTCAGAAAAAGTAAAGTTAATCTTGAACTCCTCAGAATTCAGAATATTTATTTCATCCAAAATACCCGAATTCCATTCGTTCTTTTGAATGTACGCCGTAACCCCATTATCAGTTTCCACAAAACTCTCAAAACCCGTATAACCCAATTCGGCAATCAAAATTTCCGTGCCTGGTTGTAGTGGTTCAACATTAAATATGTATTCTATATAATTCATAGGATTTTAAAAGGAATTTGCTATTTTCATAAAACTTTCAACGTTCAGAGAAGCACCACCAATGAGGCCTCCATCTACATCCTCTTGTCCAAAAATCTCCTTAGCATTATCGGGTTTTACACTTCCGCCATAAAGAATCGAGACATTCTGAGCTACTTGTTGCGAGTAACCATCTTCAATGGTGCTTCTGATAAACTCGTGCATTTCCTGAACTTGATCTGGACTCGCCGTTTCTCCAGTCCCAATGGCCCACACAGGTTCGTAAGCCACGATTATATTTTTCCAAGATTCTTCCGAAATATGGAATAACCCTTCGGAAATTTGCCTTTCAATTAATTCGAAGTAAGTTCCCCTTTTTCTATCTTCCAATTCTTCCCCAATACAAAAAATCACAGTCATCTCGTTTTCCAAAGCGGTGTTGACTTTTTCAGCGAGAACAGCATTGTCTTTAAAATAAGCACGTCGCTCGCTGTGGCCAAGAATAACGGTTTTAACTCCAACACTAGTTAACATTTTCGCCGATACTTCACCCGTAAAAGCTCCTGACTCACTTTGATGCATATTTTGAGCAATAACTTCAACGGGATGTTCGCGCAAAGAATTAAATGCGTGATTCAGATTAGTAAAGGATGGCCCAACCATCACCTCTACATTCTCGGGAATCATCTGTTTTTTTAAATCTACCAAAAACATTTCTGTCTCGGCCAAATCATTATTCATTTTCCAGTTTCCGGCTACAATTTTCCTTCTCATTGTTTAAGATATTACGTTAATTGGTTATTGAGTTATTGGTTAATTGTTATTCAGTTCAGAGTTATGAGTTAGAAATTTCAATATTAATCACTGACCACTGAATTACTGCGTACTGAATTACTGAACACTGATCACTGTCTACTAATCTTAGGATCTAACCAACCGTACACAATATCGACAAAAATATTGATTAAAATAAATAATGAAGCAATTACGATTACTGCCCCCATTATTACTGGTAAATCCAGAGTATTTAACGCGTTTACAATTTCTTTTCCCAAACCGTTCCATCCAAAAATATATTCAACAAAAACCGCTCCGGCCAGCATAGAAGCAAACCATCCAGAGATGGCAGTTACTACTGGATTCAAGGAGTTTTTTAGGGCGTGTCGTTTTATTATCTGATAATAGGAAAGTCCCTTTGCTTTAGCGGTACGGATATAATCCTGATCTAAAACTTCCAACAAAGAGTTACGCATCAATTGGCTTACAACAGCAAGCGGACGAATTCCCAAGACAATGGCTGGAAGAATCAGGTTTTTCCATTGGATATATTTTCCGTTTCCTAAATCATCCACTTCATACAAACTTCCCGTCATATTCAAATGGGTGTATTCGTGAAGTAGAAAACCAAAAATCCAAGCGAAAATAATTGCACTAAAAAATGAAGGCACGCTCATTCCTAAAGTACTTAGCAATTGAATCATTCTATCTATAATTCCATCTTTAAAGAGCACCGATATAATACCTAGAAAAACACCTATTACCAAAGCAATAAAAATTGCTGATACAGCTAGCACAAAGGTATTGGGAAGAGTTTCAGAAATTACTTCGCTTACTTCCTTACCGTTTTTTTGAAATGATTCCCGCAAATAGGGAAACTTTAAAACCGTGGCTGTATTTCCTATAGAAAACAATTCGGTTGCAGAATACTTCCCCTCTTCGAGATAAGTGTAATCCTCTGGATTTTTACTGTGAAAGGAAATGGGAGACAAATCATTCAAATATCGAACGTATTGTACTGAGAGGGGTTGATCAAAACCGTACTTCTTTTTAACTACAGCAAGTTGTTCGGCCGTTTCATTTTGACCGAGCATCATTCGAGCAGGATCGCCTGGAAGAATAGCAAAAAGAATAAAAATAACGGTTACCACCCCAAAGAGTGTCAGCAAAGCATATCCTAATTTTTGAAGTACGTAACCAGTCACGTTAATTTTGGTTTATTTCATCCATCGTCAATGGCTTGTACTCAAAATCCTCTCCAAAAAGTTGTTTGGAATATTCTTCAATCGTCGTGTCAAAACCTGCCTGTTTTCTCCTTTCGTTAACGCTTTCTGGCTTGTCTATTGGCCAAATATACTTCTCGTTATCTTCCATTCTGCCTTGGGTGCCATAAACTTGCGGTTTGCCTTCGTGCATCAAATACCTATCTTCCATCATCGCCACCAAGTTCATTGGAATTTCGCCCTGCTCTCCCGCTTTTTTAATTATCGGAAGGTATTGCGATATTTTATTGGAATGTTGCAAAACGTACCAAGCCACTGTATTAGTTGGTTCTCCCACCATTGATTTGCCTGGATAGCCTTTTGTGTTAAATATTTTTTCGATATAATTCATATTTGAACTATCAATAACAACCTGCATTTTCCATAAATCTCCGCTGTATTCAGCTTCAGAAAGACCCATTTTTTTACCTAATTCTGCTCTGGCTTCAGGAGATTCTTCTTGCATCAATTTTCGGTATTTTTGATCGAGAACCCCTATGCTATCCAAATGCCGTTTCATATTAAGATCCAAATTTGGTTTCGCATTTTCAACCACTGGAAGTACCAATTTATGGGCATCGTTCCAATGCAATTTTTGTTTTATGGTTCCTCCGTCCAGTTCTAAAATCCCAGGATTGCTGCGAACAATGGTTTTCAGCGTAGTTTCATCACAGAAATAAAATTTGAAATTCAATTTATACTCCTCTGTCAAAGCTTCGGTTGATTCTTGCGAAGAAGCCGAAAGTCCAATAACGTTATAGCCGTTTTTCAAGGCTTCATCCGTGACTTTTTTTATGGGAAGATATCCGTCCTTTTCCGTATTTCCCAAACTATATGCGATTATAACGATTAGATTCTCTTCTTCTAAAAACTGAGAAGTATAATCCTCGCCATCGCGTTCCATCATAAAATCGTGAATCGGCGGTGTGTAGCCTTCCTGAATCATTCTGGTTTCAACATCCACAAATTCTCCCTCCACTTGCGGGTAATCTCCGTTTGTGGTAATTATCTTTTCTTCTCCATTTACTAAGAATTTCCATTTATATTCAAATATAGGCTGTGGCGCCTCGTCTGGAACTGTCATCCCTTCCTGAATGCTCGCACCGATTTTATAGGGACGAAAATCTACTATCGGCAAATGTTGCAACACGTAATAAGCAATTCCCAGACATCCTACAAATGAGGCGAAGATTATCAAACTGCGAGTATTGCTTGTGAATAAGGGTTGGATATATTTTCTTCCGATGAATAAAATCAAAATTAAAACCAACAAAACGACATCCTTACTAAAAGATTCCCAAGGCGTAAGCGGAATGGCATCACCAAAACAACCGCAATCTGTCACTTTGTTGAAATAAGCCGAATAGAACGTCAAGAATGTGAAGAACACGATCATCAGCAAAATAGCCCAAAGAGTGGCTTTTTTCAGATATCCCAATAACAACGCTATCCCAACCAAAACCTCAAAAATCACTAAAAATATAGCAATCAATAAAGCGTAAGGAACCAAAAACCCAAGATCCAAAACTTCGGGCGCGAAGTAATCTTTCAGTTTAAATGAAAAACCAACGGGGTCATTCAACTTAATCAATCCGCTGATTATGAATAGTACTCCAACTATTATCCTTGATATTCCTACAATGTATTTCATACGTTTTATATTCTAAGTATTTAATAAATTCCAAAAGACAAAAACCAAAATCCAAATTCCAGAATTACTATTCGAATTTTTTAATGATTGCGGAAATTATTTTTCTGAGTTCTTCAACTTTGATATCATTTCACGGCAGTCACTAGCAAACTGAAAAGTTCTTTCCTCTAAATCATATTTGGCTCCCACATCTTTAGACCTAATGTATTAGATCTCACTTACATTTGGAATTTGGTACTTTATTTATTTTTTGGTGCTTTGTTTATTCTCTTTTCTCTCGTCTAAATGTATTAATGCAAACACCGCATAATTAATCATATCCTGATAATTTGCCCCAATTCCCTCCGAAACTCGAGTCTTGCCCTGATTATTCTCAATCTGTTTAACACGCAATAATTTCTGAAGTATCAAATCAGTCAAGGAACTCACGCGCATATCTCGCCACGCTTCGCCATAATCGTGGTTTTTGTCCATCATCAACTGCTTGGCTTCGGCTACTTGTTCATCGTAAAGTTGGGTAGCCTCTTCTAACGATAAGTCTGGTTGTTCTACAACACCTTTATCTAATTGAATCAACGCCATTACGGAATAATTCACTATTCCTATAAACTCACTGGTTTCATCTTCCTGAATTTTTTGCTCTTTATTTTGTTGGAGACCGCGAATGCGCTGTGCTTTTATGAAAATCTGATCCGTCAGGGATGGAAGCCGAAGAATGCGCCACGCACTTCCGTAGTCGTGCATTTTATTGATAAACAACTCCCTACATTTTTCTATTTGGTCGTTGTATTGATTTGAAGTGTCTTGCATTATCAAAGTGTAAGATTTTGTGTAAATTTCGCTTAAATAAATCAATCTAAAAAATTGCATACCCTCAATTGCCACGGCAAGCTTATCAATCTTGAAACGCCCAAAATTATGGGCATAATCAACGTTACACCCGATTCCTTTTATGACGGAGGTAAAACTTTTTCTGAAAGAGACATTTTAATTCAAGCAGAAAAAATGCTTTCTGACGGCGCTACTTTTCTCGATATTGGCGGTTATAGCACCCGTCGTATGGCTGATGAAATTTCAGAAGAAGAAGAATCGAAAAGGGTTGTAAATACTATTAAATTAATTTTAAACCAATTTCCCGAAGCTTTTATTTCTGTGGATACTTTCCGAAGTAAAATCGCTAAAAGTGCAGTGCAGGCTGGTGCTTCAATGGTAAATGATGTGTCTGGAGGAATTTTGGACGTGGCTATGTTTAAAACCGTAGCTGAATTAAAAGTTCCTTACATTTTAATGCATATGCGAGGCACGCCAAAAACAATGGCAACACTTACAGACTATGAAAACGTAACCTTCGAGGTTTTAAAGGATCTATCAGAAAAAATTGCCAAAGCGCGTGCGGCTGGAATAAATAACGTAATAGCTGACCCTGGTTTTGGATTCGCTAAAAATAGAAGTCAGAGTTTTGAGCTTTTAAACAATCTTGAACTTTTTCAAAATTTGGATGTTCCTATCTTAGTGGGAATATCCAGAAAATCGTTTATTTATAAAACATTGGAAGTTGAAGCTAGTGAAGCACTAAATGGAACGACGTCACTGAACACCGTTGCTCTTTTGAAAGGTGCAAAGCTCCTTCGGGTACACGATGTAAAAGAAGCTGTGGAAAGTGTAAAACTGATTGAAAACCTGAAACCTTGACCGCTATCCATTAAATTTTTTAAAGTACTTTTACAAAAAACAAACACCTTTGGATTTTCTCGACATTAGGATTATAGATATTGTTGACATCGTGTTGGTGGCCTTTCTATTGTATTATCTCTACAATCTGGTAAAAGGTACAGTAGCCATCAATATTTTGGTTGGGATTATTATCGTGTATGCTATTTATGTATTCACCCGCCTCCTGGAAATGGAGCTTTTAAGTAAGATTATCGGTGGCTTTTTGGGGGTTGGGATGTTTGCCTTGGTTGTGGTTTTTCAACCTGAAATTCGAAAATTCTTATTAATGCTAGGTTCTACGAATTTCAACGCCCGCCGTAGAATTCTAAAACAGTTCCAGTTTTTCGGGAATGACGTGGGTCCAAAAACAAATCTGGAAGGAATTATAGCTGCTTGTAAAAAAATGTCGGCCTCGAATACAGGAGCTTTAATTGTAATACAACGCAATAATAAACTCGATTTTGTAAAAAATACGGGGGACCAAATGAACATGGAGGTCAATCAGCCCATAATTGAAAGTATTTTTTTCAAAAACAGCCCATTGCATGATGGTGCAGTTATTATAGAGGAAAATCGAATTACGGCAACTCGCGTTATTCTTCCAGTATCCAATGATCGAAAAATCCCACTTCGTTTTGGACTGAGACACAGGGCTGCCGTAGGAATTACCGAAAAAACAGATGCTGTTTCCCTAGTAGTTTCAGAAGAAAATGGACAAATCTCCTATTTAAAAGATGGTGATTTTGTATTGTTTGAAGATACTGATGAGTTGTTGAAAATTTTAAAGAAAGACTTGAGTTAAAAAATTTCGTTTTAGGATATGATTTGTAAAAACTGCAACCAAAATCTGTCCTTCGAGGATAAATTCTGTAATGAATGTGGAGGACAGGTGGTTGAAGGTCGACTTACCATAAAAGGCATATTTATTGAGTTTTATGAAACCATTTTTAGTTGGGAATCCAATCGACCAATTAAGACTTTTATTGACTTGTTAAGAAAACCTGAGGTAGTAATCAACGGGTACGTGAGCGGGGTTAGGAAAAAATACATTAGCCCAATGGGTTTTGTAGCCATCGCCTTGACGTTAAATGGGCTTTTCTTTTTTATATTAAACAAATTCTTTCCTGGAACTCTTGAAAACATGTTTATTGTCGAGCAAAACAATGAGATCTCCCAAGAAACAAATCGAACAATTTTAAATTTCATTTTAGAATTCTATTCCTTAGCATTTTTTGCCTTTATTCCAGTTTACGCTTTTATGTCGTGGCTAATATTTTTAAATAAGAAAAAATACAATTACGCAGAACATCTTATTTTGAATTTTTACGCCTATGCGGAAACTGCAATATTTACAGCTCTATTAATGATTGCTACTCTTTGGAATAGTAATCTTCTATCTCAAATTTCGACACTGTCAATCGGATTTCAGTTTTTGTATTATGCGTATGTTTTGAAAAGAGTTTTTAGCCTAACTTGGTTACAGTTACTTATTAAAACACTTTATTTCTTTTCATTATTACTCGCAATATTTATTGGTGCCGTTATAATAGGAATTATCCTCGGAATTTTGCGTGGATAAGCTAAGCGACAGGATAATTTGAAAAAATTAATGACGTAGAAAAAAACTTTACTAAATAGCCTCCTCCTTGACAAACTGAACTTCATAAAGATTTCTATAAAATCCATTTTCAATTTTTAGCAACTCCTTATGTTTCCCTTCCTCTACGATTTTTCCTGCATCCATCACGATAATTTTGTCTGCCTTTTTTATGGTTGCTAAACGATGTGCAATAACAATTGAGGTGCGATTCTTTGTGATTTTAAGAGTTGCCGTTTGGATCATTTCCTCTGAATAAGTATCCACCGATGAAGTGGCTTCGTCCAAAACTAAAATACTTGGCTTGCTTACATAAGCTCGAAGAAAAGAAATAAGCTGCCGTTGACCCGAAGAAAGCATGCTTCCGCGTTCCTTTACATTATATTGGTAGCCTCCAGGAAGAGATTCAATGAATTTATCCACCCCGATTTCCTTCGCGGCAGCAATAACTTCCTCCTCGGAAATATCAGGATTGTTAAGGGTTATGTTGTTTAAAATTGAATCTGCAAAAAGAAAAACATCTTGCAGAACGACAGCAATTTGATTTCTTATAGAATCCAATTTATAATCTTTTAAAGAAATATCATCAATTAAAATTTCGCCGCTATTTATTTCATAGAAGCGGTTCAACAGGTTGATGATAGTGGTTTTTCCAGCTCCTGTTGCGCCGACAATTGCGACTGTCTCACCTGGGTTTGCAGTAAAAGAAATCCCCTTTATTACTTCTTCGTTCTCGTTATACCCAAAATGAACATCTTTAAACTCTATTTTACCTTGCGTATTGGTATAATCTATTGTGCCACTATCAGATATATGCGATTTGGTGTCCAGAATACCAAAAACTCGATTGGCGGCAACCATTCCCATTTGTAGGGTGTTGAATTTATCTGCAATCTGGCGCAGAGGTCTAAAAAGCATTTCAGCATATTGAATGAAAGCCGTGATTATACCTAAAGTTACAAAGCCACCGCCAATTACATTTAATCCACCGTACCAAACCACAAGACCTGTCGCGATGGCTCCCGTCATTTCCGCAATTGGAAAAAAGATGGAGTTATACCAAACCGTCTTTATCCAGGCTTTCCGATGATTTTTATTTATCTCTGTAAACCTGTCATATTCTGTTTTTTCCCGAGTGAAAATCTGTACTATTTTCATTCCCGTTATGCGTTCCTGTACGAAGGAATTTAAATTCGCCACTTGATTTCGTACATCCTCAAAGGCCACTTTCATCGCTTTTTGAAAAACGCGGGTCGCGTAAAGAATGAATGGTAAAACGATAAAAACAATCAGGGACAAACGCCAGCTTTGAGTCAACATAAATCCAGCTATTACTATCATTTTAAGCAAATCGCTAATAATCATAAACAAACCTTCGCTGAAGATACTGGAAATGGTTTCCACATCATTCACCGCTCGGGTAGTAAGTCTTCCCACGGCACTTTTATCAAAATATTTCATTCTGAAACTGACCATTAACCGAAATAGCTTTTGACGTAAATCGCGAATAACACTTTGGCCCAGCCAGTTGGCGTAGAAAATGAAAGCAAATTGAAAAATCACCTCCAACATCAAGACGACAATCATCAAAATGACATATTTCATAAATCCTTGCCCGTCTTTCGGAACAATGGAATCGTCTATTGCCAATCTCAACAAATAAGGTCTCAAAACCGCTAAACCCGACATTATTATTGCGGCAAATGCCACAAAAAAGAATGCCAAACGGTAAGGCTTTGTGAATGCCAATAACCGCTTGAACAGTTTAAAATCGAATGCGTTACCTGTATTCTTTGACACTATTCTATTTTTAAGTGTTTAATTAGTTAGCCAGAAATTAGAATAAAATATCAACAGAAATTTTAAACCATTTCCGAACCATTATTTTCAGAGGCGATTTGAGAAATATTGTTCTGTTCTTTGTTCAAAAATACGCTTTCTGGATAAACAACCCTCTTTAAATATAATCCATGGGCTGGCACAGAAGCCCCTGCTTCCCCCCTGTTTTTACTGTTTAAAATATTTATAAATTCTTCTAAAGTCGTTTTACCAAACCCCACATCCAAAAGTGTTCCGACAATAGCTCGCACCATATTTCGCAAAAAACGATCTGCGACAATGTTAAAAACCAATAAATCTTTCATTAAACTCCAATGTGCTTTTTCAACTTTACAATTGTACGTCCTTACATCCGTTTTTGACCGTGAAAAGCATTGAAAATCGTTATGGCGCAATAAGATTGCTGCTGCCTTGTTCATCAAGTCAACATCTGGACTTTTGTATAACTGAAAGGCAAAATCTTGTGTAAATGGATCCTTTCCTAGGGCAATGTGATACTCATATTCCCTTTTCACTGCATCAAAACGGGCATGTGCATCGTGACGGACTTCACGGATGTTTTTCACCGAAATATCTTTGGGAAGAAAGGAATTGATTCTAAAAATTAATTCTTTCTTATTTTCAAATTCATCAAAATCAAAATGCGCAAACAATTGTTTAGCGTGAACTCCAGTATCCGTTCTTCCGGCTGCCATAACCTTGATTTCACTTCGCAACAAAGTTGACAACGTTTCCTCCAAGACCTGTTGTACACTAAGCTGGTTTGGTTGACGTTGCCATCCAAAATAGGCTTTCCCATTATAGGCTATTTCAATAAAATACCGCAACTTGCTTTTCTTTCAGAATTGGCAAAATTACGATTTACACACCATCATTTGGCTCTAAATGCCGAAAATCTTAATAACTTCGCTGTCCAATTAATTAATGATCCATTTTGACAAAAATCCTACTACTTAGCGATACCCATAGTTATATCGATGAAAAAATTCTGAAGTACGTAAAACAGACGGACGAAGTGTGGCATGCTGGCGATATTGGAGATCTTTCGGTTACCGATTCCATAAAAAACCTAAAGCCATTGCGTGCCGTTTATGGAAACATTGACAATACCGAAGCAAGAATGGAATTCCCGTTACACAATCGTTTTTTGTGTGAGGAGGTTGATGTGTGGATAACCCATATCGGAGGTTATCCGGGAAGGTACAATCCATCAATTCGACAGGAAATATATTCTAATCCGCCGAAGATTTTTATTAGTGGTCATTCCCATATTTTGAAAGTTATGCCAGATAGGAAACTAGACTTATTGCACATGAACCCTGGAGCAGCGGGAAAGCATGGGTTCCAGAAAGTAAGAACCATGTTGCGTTTTGAAATTGATGGAAAAATGATTCAGAATTTAGAAGTTATAGAGTTCGAGAAATAAATTTTTAACAACAACTGGTAGTCTATTTTCTAACAACTGCATGCTTTAACCTAACACCTGTATGTTTTAGGCTAACATTTCAAGTTTTATTAACATTTTAAAACCAAAAAACCCCCAAAGATGGCATTCTCAGGGGGTCTTGCACTAACATACCAAGATTGGTTTATCGCAAACGATCAACAGATTTTACGAGGTCCTCATCCCTTTTTATGGCCTTATTGGCCAGCACTAAAAACACGATAGAAATGATGGGAAGTAACACCCCAATACCCTTCTCGGAAACCAAAGTTTCTCCGGATAAAGTGAGCGATCTGTAAACGAAAACTCCTAGTAATATAAAATTTGATATGATGTTTAAACGATTGAGCACAAACTGCAATTGCCGTTTTTTAAAACTGAAAACTGAGATTGTGGCTAGCCCAACAGAAAGAAAAATTAATCCAAAAATCAAAGGCTCACTTCGTTCAATTATTACAACACCTTCTTCATTTAAAACCACGGGAAACCATATAAATAAGGATCCCATGATGATAGCCGAAATAAGTAAATAAATAGTTTGAATACGCTGAATCATCTTTCAAAAGGTTCTATGCAAGGGCAAAAATACTGTTTCTTTTTAATTAAAATACCTGTAGAATTTAATTTATTGTTGTATTATTGCAACATCTATTCGTAACCAATTCAATCTAAGGTTACTTAGTCTTCAAAATAAACTTTCAACGTACTTACCTTCTCAAAGGAGCATAATAGTATAAACTTAAACTATAGGATTTTTTAGATGTTTGAAATTTCAGAATTAAAAAACAAAAAGCTGCCTGAACTCCAGGAAATAGCGAAAGAACTTGATGTGCCAAAATACCGCACACAAAAAAAATTGGACTTGGTATATCAAATTCTTGATTATCAAGCTGCGAATCCCAAGGCAGTAAAAGCCGTACTTAACGCGGAAGATTCAAAACCAGAGTCAAAGACTTCAGAAAAACAGAATACTTCCACCCCTACGGAAACCAAAAAACCAGAATCAAAACCTCGTCCCCAAAGTGATAATCGGAACAAAAAGCCGCTTCCCCAAAAACAGCATCAAGCTAGAAAAAATGACGATGGAGATAAAAAACCTGTCGAGGTTAAACGCGCATCTCAGGACAAAGACACGAGTGACAAAAGGTCACAACACCCACAAAAATCTAGTTCTAACGAGCAAGACAGCAGACAGAAACACCAGCGTTCCGACAATAATCATAACACTGATAATCGTCAGAAACACCAGCCTAACAAACAAAAGGATGGCAATGTGCATGACAACAAAAACGGAAATAAAG
The DNA here is from genome assembly GCA_048270045.1 of Aequorivita sp. Classification (GTDB taxonomy): domain Bacteria; phylum Bacteroidota; class Bacteroidia; order Flavobacteriales; family Flavobacteriaceae; genus Aequorivita. The sequence goes on along the minus strand of JBLWTS010000030.1, from coordinate 8,963 downwards.
ATTCCCGGAATCGCTATCGCGAGCCCGACTATGAGTTTGCAGGAATAATTGAAAGCGAAGGAGTCTTGGATATTATGCAGGACGGCTATGGATTTTTACGATCCAGCGACTACAATTATTTGTCCTCTCCTGATGATATTTATGTTTCACAATCCCAAATTCGTCTTTTTGGCTTAAAAACTGGAGATACCGTTCTAGGTGAAGTTCGCCCTCCGAAAGAAGGTGAAAAATATTTTCCTTTAATAAAGGTTAGTAAAATTAATGGAATGAATCCTAATGTGGTTAGGGATCGGGTTTCTTTTGAACATTTAACGCCCCTCTTTCCACAGGAAAAATTCAATCTTGCAGATAAACAAAGTACCATTTCAACGCGAATTATAGATCTTTTTGCTCCTATCGGGAAAGGACAACGTGGAATGATTGTCTCACAGCCAAAAACGGGAAAAACCATGTTACTGAAGGACATTGCCAATGCAATTGCGGCAAACCACCCCGAAGTATATCAAATTATCCTTTTGATTGATGAACGTCCAGAAGAAGTTACCGATATGCAACGTAATGTGCGGGGCGAAGTGGTTGCTTCCACCTTTGATAAAGAAGCAAGTGAACACGTTCGTGTGGCGAATATTGTAATAGATAAAGCAAAACGGTTGGTAGAATGTGGCCACGACGTCGTAATTCTATTAGACTCCATTACTCGTTTAGCGAGAGCATATAACACGGTACAACCTGCCAGTGGTAAAATATTGAGTGGTGGTGTTGATGCAAATGCACTTCATAAACCAAAACGTTTCTTTGGAGCTGCGCGAAATATTGAAAATGGTGGGTCGTTGAGTATTATCGCAACCGCTTTGACTGAAACCGGATCTAAAATGGACGAGGTGATTTTTGAAGAATTTAAAGGAACTGGAAACATGGAACTTCAATTAGATAGGAAGATTTCTAACCGAAGAATCTTTCCTGCCATAGACCTTACATCCTCTAGCACTCGTCGTGACGATCTATTACTTGACGAAAACACCATTCAACGTATGTGGGTATTGCGAAAGTATCTGGCCGATATGAATCCTGTGGAAGCCATGGAATTCATTAACGATCGTATCAAAAACACTAGAAATAACGAAGAGTTTCTTATTTCCATGAACGGATAAGAAAAAATCACTTTTAATTATTTTATATAAAACTCCTTCGGATAGGATTATTCTGAAGGAGTTTTTTTAATGGAAATGACGTGTCTTACATAAACTACCTCGATGCAAGCATGCAAAGTATCAAATTCCAAAAAAAAAATCCCAAATTCCAAAAAAAAAGGAAAAAACGATCCTAGCATCGGGAAATTAAAAACTGTAGATATTAAATTTATCAGAATATCATAGATAATGAAAAATATCCATCAAGCATTATCAGCTCCCATTCTTATCAACGCTAGTTCTACACAACAGAATCAAGTCACTGTAAAACAGATAGAATATTGATTAATGAACTAATTTATATTTCTAACCAACCCACGAACCTTATCTCGTTATTTCAAGACCTCGAACTTTACTACATTCCTAAATGAGATTCCGATGAATGTAGCCGAGTGTATAATAGGATTTTATAGGTTCCAATTCGTACTGAAGAGGTTCTGAACATTTATCTAAATGTTGTGGATGTATATATATTCGTCCAAAGACGCTTCTAAAAACTTAACTGACGTATAAATTCACGTATTGTTCTCTGTAACAAGTATGCGGAAGGGGTTAAAATCTACCCTAAAGAATTATAATTGTTCTTGATCCAAATAAATTAAATAGTTCTAAAGGAAATGTTTCAGCAATAAAAAAAACCCCAATCTTTCGATTGAGGTTTTTTAACGCCATTTTATTTAGTTAATGCAATACTTATTGCTTAACGATTTTTTGAGTAAGTGAACCAGCAGTTGTTTCAACTTTCAACATATAGATACCAGCAGAAAGATTAGCTGTATCAACTATGTTATTAGAGAAAGAAACATTTACTTTTTTACCAAGAACATCAAACATACTAACATTAGTTACTTCAACTGAACTAGGAACTTTTAGGTTCAAGATAGTAGAAGTTGGGTTAGGATAGATTGATACCAACTCAGAAAGGTTATCACCAACACTAGCAGTTTCAGTACCAGTCAAAGTCCATCCAAATGAAGGGAAAGACTCTCCAATTAGAGTGCTGATGTTAGTCCAATTTGTAGCTCCAACACCGAATAAATCGGCTGGGTCAATCAACATTGGCTCAAATGCAGGAGCTCCACTTAAAGATCCAGCCCAGTTCCAACGTCCTGCATCAGCTGGCCCTCCAATTACATTTGGAAAAGCAGCAATCCAGTACTCACCTGCAGGAAGTACAACAGGTACACCACCGTTAGCTTGAGTGAAATTGATTGAGAATATAGCTCCTGTAGTTTCATCCAACGTAAAGTCTGCTGGTGAAATAGCTCCAAGTTCAACAACACCAGTTCCTGGTAATTCAGGATTACTGGCAGGAAGTGCCTCGTCATTCGCATAGATATATACGTTGAAACCTTCAACCCAAATACTTACCGGAGGAGCAGATGCAAATCCAGGAATAACTAAATCTCCTAATTCAGTTGCAGTGTCCAGTACAAAATAGTCAGCACAATAAACTGCAGTACCATCATCTCCCTTTGTAGCGATTAGTCCTGTTTGATTATCAGCCGGACGTTCAATAATAAATTGAGCAAACGAAGTAGCTCCTACAAGTAGAGCTGCTAGCAATGTAATTTTTTTCATAATATAAAGTTTTAAGTTATTAAAGTTGGACAAACTTAAACAAGTAAATCAAAAAAACCTAATTCTCTACTCTTTTTTTATACCTCCCTAAAATTTCCAATTTGACCAGAGTATTTAATATAATGGTAATTTCAAATTAATTTTCTCGACAATGTTTGATATTTTTCATTAAAAGACAATAGACCATGTGTGATTTTACGATTCCATTATTTTAATAATTATATAAATGGATCGAAAACATTGGATTTTGGATATACTTCGGCATTAAAATACGTTCTTTCTGACCTCGTCCTCTAAAATAAACAACTATTCAGCAACCCGATCGTTAGGATGAGTCGTTAAATATTCTGTAGGAAAAAGCAATTTTATATTTTCATAGGAATCCAGAAGTGCTTTTTGCGATTTTTCAAAATCCTTCCACTTTACTTTTTTAATACCTTCTGTCTGTTCGGGAATAAGCGCACCTTCATAATCGCTAAACATTTCATACCAATAGGTTATTTTAAGCCTAAATTTATCATTTCGTGTAAAAACGTGATAGGTAGTCATTAGAAAGTTTCGAATTTCCAAATCCTTAATCCCCGTTTCTTCCACTACCTCTCGAATTGCGGCTTCTTGATAGGTTTCCCCTTTTTCAATCTTCCCTTTGGGAAGATCCCATTTTTTATTCCTTCGAATAAAGAGAATTTCCTTTTTACCGTTATAAACCAATCCACCAGCAGCTTCTACAACTTTTATTTTTTTCCGAAGAAAACGTTCCAGTTTTTCTGCATTTTTGTGGTATAAATTGACGTAAAGCAGCTCGCCATTGTTTATTTTTTTGATTAATTTTTTAAAACGGGCTTGTTTTAAAGGGATGGTGGTGTAGTGATCCCCTATAAATTTTTCCGTGGAAAGAATAATGGGGATATCTTTTACAAAAACTTTATACATTTGTACAATGATATTAAATAAAGAAACGGCGCAAAAAACCGCTGCATTATTGTTGCAAATTAATGCAATAAAATTACAACCACAAAAACCATTTACGTGGGCTTCTGGATGGAAATCTCCAATTTATTGTGATAATCGTGTCACGCTTTCCTATCCTACCATTCGAAACTATATTCGAGAAAACCTCGCTAAGCAAATAGAAGAATTGTACGGAAAGCCCGAAATGATTGCTGGTGTCGCCACTGGTGCTATAGGAATTGGGGCTTTGGTTGCGGAGTATTTGAATGTTCCTTTTTGTTATGTTCGCCCCGAAGCAAAAGGCCACGGAAGACAAAATAAAATTGAAGGCTATCTGGAACCCAATACGAATGTAGTAGTTGTAGAAGACCTAATCAGCACTGGTAAAAGCAGTTTGCTAGCAGTGGAAGCCTTAAAAGAGGCCAACGCAAACGTAAAAGGAATGATGGCTATTTTCAGTTATGGTTTCAACGTTGCCGAAGAAAATTTCAAAAATGCCAATGTAAAATTAAATACGTTGAGTAATTATGAGATGCTGTTGAAAGAAGCTGAAAAATCAAAATATATCAATACCTCAGAAGCCAAGCTACTCGCTGAATGGCGGCAAGATCCTGCTGCTTGGGGGAAATAGTGATTAAAATTCAATTATTAAAAAAATGAATTTCTATTTCTTGAAAAAGGAGTCAAAACTTTTAAACTCTTAAACATTAAATTCTTAAACTTTCCAAATGAAATTAAACAGTAAAAAAGTACCCGTTCAAAAATCTGCATCAGAATTGTGTGATTATTTGGCCGACGTAAAGAATTTTGAAGGACTAATGCCAGAGAACATTAGCAAATTTGAAGTGATAAGAGACAATGCTTTTGTTTTCGCTTTAAAAGGAATGCCCGAGATTGCTTTGGAAGTTAAAGAGGTTGAAAAACCAAACAAGGTGGTTTTAGGTGCAATCAGCGACAAACTTCCTTTCACTTTAACAGGTGATATTCAAGAAGAATCGGATAACACATCGACTGTGGAATTACTTTTTGAAGGTGAATTCAACACGATGATGGCTATGATGATAAAGGGACCTATTACAAAATTTATTGAAACCCTTGCTTCAAATTTAGAGAAGATTTAAAACTTCGATTTTATTATCAAGGCCTCATTCCCTATCCCTTCAACGGTAGAATATAAGATTGGTTTCAAGCGATCCTCTTGTATTTTCATTGATGTTTTCGATGAATAGAAATAGGCTGGAGTTCTAAATTCCACTTTAAACCTTCATCTTCAATTTCTTCATGAGCCCAAAAAACGTTTTCGATTTTGATTCCGATTTCAAATCAGTAAATCAACTTCAGTTCCTTCAGCTGGAATTTTTCTAAGGAAGTGTTTTCCGTGTCAATTAGTAACTCGCCGAAATTAGAAATTCCTTTAATTTTTCCATTAAAACGCAATCCTTCGGTATTTTCAAAGACGGAAATCACATCCTTTCGGAACAAATAATGTTCATAAATATTCCGCAACCCAGAAAAACCTTGTCTCGGAACCGCTTCCAACTTCTGGAAAACGGCATCCGTCATGGTTTTAAAAACCATTTCCAATTGAAATATTGTGCCTGTTTCTAGTCTCAATGAACTTGCTTGAGGTAAATCGGGAAAAGCGATTTCATTTACATTAATTCCAATTCCTATTACAGAGTGCTTCACAAAAGCCCCTTCAAGAACATTCTCAATCAATATCCCCGCAACCTTTTTATTTCCTGACAATATGTCGTTAGGCCATTTTATTGACACTCGGGGAACATCTAAGTGTTTAAGCACCTCAGCAATTGCCAAGGAGGTCACCATGGATATGACAAATTGATTTTCCGCCATTAGACCTTCAAATCTCTTGAATAGGCTGAAAGTAAGGCTTTGACCTTTTATTGAAACCCAGGCATTTCCCATTTGCCCCCTACCCTTCTGTTGATGTTCTGCGAGGATAACTGTTTGATCAGGAACATTGGTTTCATTGATCAATAGTTTGAGGTATGTATTAGTGGAATCGGTGGCATTAAGTTTGATTATATTCAAAACGGTAACTATGTTTGGTATTACGCTTTTTATGGTGTCCACAAGAAACAAAAAAGTAATAACTTTGCGAAATAGAAAAGAAAGTAATTGATGCAAAAAAAACAAGCTGGAACAGATCAACTTATAACTCAAATATTAAAAGGGATTGAAGACGTAAAAGGACAGGAAATTGAGATTCTTGATCTAAGAGATATAGAAAACACCGTTTGCGACTATTTTATCATCTGTAATGGAACATCCAACACCCAAGTGAACGCTATTGTGGGTTCCATACAAAAATCCGTAAGTAAATCTTTAAAAGAAAAGCCTTGGCACGTTGAAGGTAGCGACAATGCCGAGTGGATACTCATGGATTACGTCCATGTCGTCGTGCATGTATTTCAAAAACATATTCGCGAATTTTATGATATTGAAGGACTTTGGGGCGATGCAAAGTCAGTTAAAATAGAAACAATCCAATAAAAGAAAAAGAAAGCTAGCCCTATGGCCACAGAAAATAAAAATAAAAAAAACGAAACGAAAAAACCGAGGCCCAATTACTATTGGATCTATGCAGCAGTTATATTGTTGTTTTTCGGTATTCAAATTTTTGGAGGAAGTAGCTGGTCACAGCCAGCAAAAACCACACAATCTCAATTTGAAGATTTTCTAAGACAAGGCGATGTTGAAAAAGTAGATATTATCAACAAAAAGATCGCAAAAGTATATCTCACAGATGAAGCGAAAGCCAAAGTTTCATCGACCAAAAAGGACGATACGCCTGCTTTTTTGGCGCCAGGCCCCAATGATGCTGATTATCAGTTTGAATTTGGAGATCTTCAAAACTTCGAGAATTCATTTCAGCAGATCAAGCAAGAAAACAATCTAACAACAAAGATGGAATGGCATACCGACTCCAATGTTTGGGGCGACATTTTAATGGGGATTCTACCTTTTGTAATCATTATTGCTATTTGGATTTTCATTATGCGGCGTATGTCATCTGGTGCCGGAGGAGGTGCCGGAGGCCAGTTATTCAATATAGGAAAATCTAAAGCAAAGCTTTTTGACGAGAAAACGGATATTAAAACATCGTTTAAAGATGTAGCCGGACTTGAAGGAGCAAAAGAAGAAGTTCAAGAGATTGTTGATTTCTTGAGAAATCCTGATAAATATACCTCGTTAGGAGGAAAAATACCCAAAGGTGCCCTATTAGTAGGCCCTCCTGGAACAGGAAAGACATTACTCGCTAGAGCCGTTGCTGGTGAAGCAAAAGTGCCCTTTTTCTCGCTTTCAGGATCAGATTTCGTTGAGATGTTTGTTGGGGTTGGAGCTTCTAGAGTTCGTGATCTTTTTAAACAAGCCAAAGACAAATCGCCAGCCATAATTTTCATTGATGAGATTGATGCTATTGGCCGTGCCCGCGGTAAAAGTAATTTTTCTGGTAGTAATGACGAAAGAGAAAACACGCTGAATCAGTTGCTCACTGAAATGGATGGTTTCGGAACAAATACAAACGTAATTGTTTTGGCAGCTACCAACCGTGCAGATGTTTTGGACAAAGCTTTGATGAGAGCAGGTCGTTTTGACAGACAAATATATGTAGATCTTCCAGATGTTCGGGAACGACAAGAGATATTTGAAGTTCACCTCCGTCCCATTAAAAAAGACGAAGGATTGGATACAGATTTTCTTGCCAAACAAACTCCAGGTTTCTCAGGAGCTGATATTGCCAATGTTTGTAACGAAGCTGCGCTAATTGCAGCACGTGGTGGAAAAAAATCCGTTGGAAGACAAGATTTTCTCGATGCCGTTGACAGAATTGTTGGAGGTCTTGAGAAGAAAAATAAAATAATGACAATTGACGAAAAACGGGCTATTGCTTTCCATGAGGCAGGCCATGCCACTGTTAGTTGGATGTTAGAGCATGCTGCTCCCTTAGTAAAAGTTACTATTGTACCTAGAGGACAATCTCTGGGTGCTGCTTGGTATCTTCCTGAAGAACGATTGATAATCCATCCTGAACAAATGTTGGATGAAATGTGTGCCGCCCTAGGAGGTCGAGCAGCAGAGAAAGTTATTTTTAACCGTATTTCGACTGGCGCCTTAAGTGATCTAGAAAAGGTTACCAAACAAGCTCGGGCCATGGTTACTATATATGGACTGAATGATAAAGTTGGGAATCTTACCTATTATGATAGCAGCGGGCAATCCGAATATAATTTCACAAAACCTTATAGTGAAAAAACGGCCGAACTTATTGATACTGAAATCTCAAAGCTAATTGAAGAACAATACCAGCGAGCCGTAGGAATATTGGAAGAGAACAAGGATAAGTTGACCGAGCTTGCAAATGTACTTCTCGAAAAAGAAGTTATTTTCAAGGACAACCTTCAAAAAATATTTGGAGATCGCCCCTACGAAGAACCAGAAAAAGTAGAAAGAATAGCTACTCCATAAGTCTGAAAGTCTCTATTATGTAGGAAACTTTGGTTTTTAAGCGTCAAACTTCAGCTAAGATTTTATATCTTTGGTCATTAACTTGTTTATAAACTCCTCAATAAATTATTAATGAGTCTATTTAAAAGGCTTTTAAATCCCAATTATAAATCGGAAAAGAAGGTCCAAAAGGCTCATGATTCCGACCATAGCAGTTATTATCCAGAGCAAAAACTTCCTATTGATGAAAAATTCACCTATCATTTTAAAAAAAATGGAGGGAAATTTATCTACTGCGAGGACTGGAAGGAACTTCTAGACACCTTTGACAATATAATGCTGGAAAATGACTGGTATGAACAGGATGTTTTCTGTCTGGAAAACCAACTTTGTAAAAAGTTTGAAGGCTTCAACTTGAATTTTGTCCAAAAATCAGGTGCGACTTTTTTTCTTTCACAATGTGAATCATTGATCGCAAATACTGGAGCTATCCTACTTTCCTCTAACCAAGTTAAGGAAAAAAGACTGGATGAACTTCCTTTCAATGTGGTAATTTTGGCTACTACAAGTCAAATTGTTGAAAATATCAGTGAAGGTTTAAGGAAAATTAAAAACCAGAGTTCAGGTTATATTCCCAGTAATATTACCACGATTCAGGATTTCGAAACCGAAAAAGAAAAGGATTTTATGAGTTATGGAAGTAGCACAAAAAACCTATATTTGTTGCTACTGGAAGACTTATAATATGAAGGAAATTCTCGTACGGAC